>CAZUYW010000128.1:0-8419 GCA_964624775.1 uncultured Iamiaceae bacterium | reverse complement strand
GCCGTGGAACTTGAAGCGATCCGGGTCGCTCATGAGCGAGCCGGTCTGCACGCACAGGAGGGCGTCGTGGGAGACGGCGTCCTCGCGGTGGGTGTAGTGGCTGTCGTTGGTGGCGAGCAGCGGCGCGCCGATGCGCTTGGCGATCTCGAACAGCTGGGGGTTGGTGCGGTGCTGCTCGGGGATGCCGTGGTCCTGGATCTCCACGAACAGGTTGTCGCGCCCGAAGATGTCCTGGAGGCGGGCGGCGTCCTTGAGCGCCGCCTCCTCGTCGCCCCGGAGCAGGTTCTGCAGGACGTGGCCGCCGAGGCAGCCGGTGGTGGCGATCACCCCCTGGCTGTGCTGCTCGAGCAGCTCCCAGTCGAGGCGGGGCTTGTAGTAGTAGCCCTCCATGTTGGCCCGGCTGGAGAGCTGGATGAGGTTCTTGTAGCCGACCTCGTCCTCGGCCAGCAGGGTCAGGTGGTAGTAGAGCTTCTGGCCGCCGCCGGCGTCGCCGCCCGTGTCGTCGACCCGGCCCCGGCGGGGCGGGCGCTCGTGGCGGGAGTCGTGGGCCATGTAGGCCTCGGTGCCCAGGATCGGCTTGACCCCGTGGTTCCGGCACGCCTTGTAGAAGGGCAGGATCCCGTACATGTTGCCGTGATCGGTGATCCCGATCGCCGGCTGGCCGTCGGCCGCCGCGGCCGCCACGACGTCGTCGACGCGCGCCGCGCCGTCGAGCATCGAGTACTCGGTGTGCACGTGGAGGTGGGTGAACGAATCTCCCACGGAGGCCTCAGCTGGTGGACGACGACGACATGGTCCACAGCCGATCCACAGGCTTCATCCCCAATCTGTGGACGAATCACACGGCTGTGATTCCGACCGTACCACCCGATCCCGGCGGGCGCACCTGCCACACGGCACGCTGGTGCGGTGTCTGGATGGGTGTGGCAGCCCGTGATCGCGTGACCGACGTGGACCCGCCGGAGACGGTGGACGAGGACGAGGCGTTCCGCGCCCTGTACCCCGCCCTGCACCGCTTCGCAGCGGTCGTCTGCCCGCCCGAGCACGCCGCGGACGACCTCGTCCAGGAGGCGCTGGTGCGCACCCTGCGACGCGGCCCGCTGGCCGACCTGGACGATCCGCTCGCCTACCTGCGCCGCACGATCGCCCACCTCGCCGCCAACGAACGACGGTCACTCGGCCGGCTGCGCGGCGCCCTCCCCCGGCTCGCCGCGGTCGACCGCGACCGGCCCGTCGCGTACCCGTCCGACATCGACGCGCTGCGCCAGCTCGCCCCGCTCGACCGGGCCGCGATCTGGCTCGTCGACGTCGAGGGCATGCCGGGTGCCGAGGCCGCCGCCGTGCTCGGCTGCTCGCACGACGCCCTGCGCAGCCGCCTCGTCCGAGCCCGCCGCCGACTCGCGCCGCTGCTCGCCGACCATCCAGACACCGACCCGGGAGCGATGCGATGACCCGCCTCCACGACGCCTTCGACACCCTCGTCGCCGATCAGCCCCAGCGCGGTGCCGACGACGTCCTCGCCGCCACGCGGGCCGCGCTCGCGACCGACCCACCCGTGCGCCCGGCGCAGCGACGCCCCGCCTGGACGGCCGTCGCCGCGGCGGTCGCGCTCGTGCTGGTGATCGCGGCCCTGACCGTGGTGCGCCACCGCGACGACCGCCAGCGCGTCACCTCGACCCCGACGACCACCACCACCTCGACCACCACCCCGTCGACCACCGCGGTCGGCCACGCCCGCACCGGCCTGGTCCCGCCCGAGGGCGCGGTCATCGCCGCCCCCGACGGGGTGCAGGTCGAGTTCGACACGGCACCCATCCCCCTCACCGACCAGCCCACCGCCCTCGCGTTCGCCGGGCGGGCGCCGGGGCCCGACGGGCGCACCCGCTGGGTGGCGGCCTACCAGGACCGCGGCGCCGACGTCGGCGGCGTGATCACCCCGGCCGGGCCCGTCCGGGTGATCCAGGGGGCGACCGGGTCCACGATCGTCCCCACCGACGACGCCGCGTCGATCCGCCTGCTCGACCTGCGCATCGACAGCCGCGGCGTGCGCGTCCTCGCGGCCGAGGCCATCGCTCCCGACGACCCGGCCACGGTCAGGGAGCGGCTCGTGGTCATCGATCCAGCCACCGGCGATCAGACCACCGTGGTGGACCGGGCGGCCCGGGAGTCGACCACCCGGTGGGCCCGCCTGCTGCCCGACGGCTCGGTCGTCGCCCTCCAGGTCGACGGGATCTACGACAACGTCGTGCGCTGGGAGCCCGGGCGCGCCACGCCCGTGTTCCACGTCGAGGCCGCGGTGGACACCAACCTCTCGGTGGTCGCCGACGAGGAGCGGGTCACCGCCATGGTCCTCGGACGGGAGGACGACGGCACCCCCACGTTCCGGACTCGCACCCTCGACGCCCGCACCGGCGCCGAGCTCGGGACCGGTGCCCTGACGCCGAAGATCGACGGGCACAGCCCGCTCCAGGGCCTGTCGTGCCTCGATCAGCTCGCCGACGGCCGCCCGCTCTGCTCGTCCCCGATGGACGGGGTGGTCGTGCTCGACGCCGACGGCACCGCCCACCCGGTCCGGGGGTCGACCACGGACGCCGTGGCCACCGCGGGCCGGGGATGAGCGTCGCTCAGAGGTAGGTGCCGGGGCGCCCGTCGGCGCCGCCGGGACCGGGCTGCTGGCCCGCGGTCAGCTCCCGGCGCATGTCCTCGAGCTGGTTGCGGGCCGCCATCTGCTGGGCGAACAGCGTGGCCTGGATCCCGTGGAACAGGCCCTCGAGCCAGCCGACCAGCTGGGCCTGGGCGATGCGCAGCTCGGCCGTGCTCGGATCGGCGTCGTCGCCGAACGGGATCGCCACCCGGTCGAGCTCCTCGCGCAGATCGGGCGACAGCGCCGTGCCCAGCTCCTGGATCGACGTCTCGTAGATCGCCTTCAACCGGCCGCGGGCGGCCTCATCGAGGTCGGCGGTGCGCACCTCGTCGAGCAGCTGCTTGATCATGGACCCGACCCGCATCACCTTGGCCGGCTCCTCCACCGCCTCGCGCCGGTGGTCCTCGGGGGTCGGCCCGTGGCCGACGCCGGGCGGCTCGGCCAGCAGCTCGCCGTGGGCGACCTCGGGGGCGGCGGTGGGGTCGGTCATCGGGCTCCTCCAACGAGCAGGGGGACGTACATCTCGGCGGTGGTCAGCGAGCCGTGGCGACCCACGAGCTCGAACGGACCGGAATCGGCGGGGTCGTGGTAGCTGACGGGCTCACGGGCCACGAGGGCGACGTCGCCGAGGCGGGCGCGGGCCGCGTCGGTGACCCGGGGGCCCCACCAGCCCTCGTCGATCGTCTCCTCGACGGTGCGGACCCAGGCCGTGTCGCCGTGGCACGCCTCGGCGGCCTCGGCCAGCGCGGCGACGCGCCCGGGCCGGGCGTGCAGCCACCGGAACCGGCCCTCGCCGGACTGGAAGGACACGTGGGCGGCGACCTCGGCGTGCAGCGGGATGATGCGGTCCCCCACATCGACCTGGCCGTGGTCGGCGGTGACGACCAGCGCCGCCTCGCGGGGCAGCTCGGCCAGCACGTCGGCCACCAGGCGGTCCACGAAGGCCAGCTCGGCGTCGTAGTGCTCGTCGAGGCCGTACTCGTGGGCGACCTTGTCGATGCCGTCGTAGTAGGCGTACACGAACGGCTCGCCAGCACGCAGGGCCCGGCGCAGCTCCACCAGGAGGGCTGACGTGGTGCGGTACCCGTGGAAGCGGGCGCCATCGAGGTGGGCGCCGCTGAACCCGGTGGTGACGAACTCGGCCTTGGTCACGATCGCCGGACGCTGGTGGCAGAAGGCGGCGTTGGGCTGGAACTGCAGCGGGTCGATCCGGGTGCGGGCATCGCCCGACGCGGTGGACCAGCGCAGGATGTTCAGCACCTCGTGGTCGACCGCCACGCGATAGCCGACCACGCCGTGCTCACCGGGCGTGAGGCCGGTGGTGATCGAGGTCAGCGCCGTGGCGGTGGTGGACGGTGCCACCGAGGTGATCGGCCCGCCAGCGAGCGAGCACAGCGTCGGCGCCAGGTGGCGACGGGCCTGGAGCTGCTCCCAGCCGATGCCGTCGAGCACGAGGAGCACGACCTGCGCGGCGTCGAGCGCCTCGGCGGGCAGCCACTCGGGCGGATCGATCGATCCGTCGAGCAGTGCCGGTACGACCCTTGCGATACAGGCCCCCGAGTACTCGGGGAGGACCGGCTTGTCCACGCGCATCCCTTCGACGATCCGCTGCCAAGCTACCGCCACGGTCCACCCGTGCCCATCCGAGGTCCGTAGACTCCCCCGGGTGAAGGTGTCCACGAGAGGCGACTACGCGTGTCGGGCGCTGCTCTCGCTGGCCATGCACGAGGACGGCACCCCCACCTCGGTGCGCGACATCGCGGACCGCACCGGCCTCCCCCAGCCCTACCTGGAGCAGATCCTGCTCGCCCTGAAGGGCGCCGGGATCGTCCGCTCCAAGCGCGGCGTCGGCGGCGGCTACGTGCTCGCCCGCCCTCCGGCCGAGATCAACCTGGCCCAGATCGTGAGCGCGGTCGACGGCCCGATCGTGGTCGGCGACTTCGGCGAACCGCACCAGAACGGCGCCTGCGACCACGAGGGCCAGTGCGTGCTGCTCGCCGTGTGGGCCAACGTCGGCGAGGAGATGCGCCGGCTGCTCGAGGCTCAGACCCTGGCCGACGTGGCCGCCGTGGCCCGCGGCGACGCCCCCTGGCCCGAGCCGCTCACCGTCACCCGCACCTGACCCGCCGCGTCAGGACAGGCGGGCCAGCACCTCGGCGAGGTCGTCGGGCAGCGGCGCGTCGAACGCGACGTGCTCGTCGGTGCGGGGATGGCGGAACGCGAGGTGCTCGGCGTGCAGGAAGGGCCGAGCGAGCGGCAGCGACTCGCGGGCACCGTGGTAGCGGTCGTCGCCCACCACCGAGTGCCCGATCGCGGCGAGGTGCACCCGGATCTGGTGGGTGCGGCCCGTCTCGAGCCGGCACTCGATCTCGGCCGTCGCCACCGGGTCGTCGAACGTGCGCACGACCTCGTACCGCGTGCGGGCCTCCTTGCCCGACGTGGTGACGGCCATCTTGGTGGGGTGCTTGGGCGAGCGACCGATCGGCGCGTCGATGAGCCCCCGCGGCGATTCAGGGTGGCCCCAGGCGAGCGTGCGGTAGCGACGCTCGACGGTGCGCGCCGCCAGCTGGCCGACGAGGTCCTCGTAGGCGTCGGGCGTGCGGGCGACGACCAGCAGGCCCGAGGTCCCGCGGTCGAGGCGGTGCACGATGCCGGGACGGGTCGGATCACCCACATCGGCGATCTCGGGATACCGGGCGAGCAGGCCGTTGACGAGGGTGCCGTCGTGGTGCCCGGCCCCCGGGTGCACCACCAGGTCGGCAGGCTTGTCGACCACGATCACGTCGTCGTCGACGTGCACGATCGGCACCTCGACCGAGCCGTCGGGCTCGGGCCGGACGTCCCCCCGATCGGCGGGCACCTCGATCTCGATGCGTGCCCCGACCTCGAGCCGATCGGCGCCACGGGTGGCCACCGCGCCGTCGACGCGGACCCCGCCGGCCCGCACCAGGTCGGCCGCCTCGGTGCGCGACAGGCCGCTCAGCATGGCCACGACGCGGTCGATGCGCTGCCCGCCGAGCGCGGCCGGGACCTCCTCGACGAGCGGCTCGGTCACGATGCGCCGTCGGCCCGGAAGGCGGCGACCGCGAGCAGGATCGCCCCGATCACCACCCCCGCGTCAGCCACGTTGAACACGGGCCACACCTGGGGATCGATGAAGTCGACCACGGCACCGTGCAGGAAGCCGGCATCACCGCGGAAGGCGCGGTCGAGCAGGTTGCCGATGGCCCCGCCCGTGACCAGCCCGGCCGCCACCGCGCCCAGCGGGAAGCGACTCGTGTACCCGAGCGAGAGGCCGACGACGACCACGATCGCGAGCAGGGCGATCCACGGGCCGAGGCCCTTGCCGCTGCCCATGGAGAAGGCGGCCCCGGTGTTGTAGAGCAGGTTGAGGCGCAATGGCCCCACCAGATCGATCGCACCGTCGGCCAGGGTGCGCTGGGCCCACCACTTCGTGAGCTGGTCGAGCACGACGACGACGGCCGCCACCACCGCCACCAGGCCGAGGCGGCGCGGGGGCGGTGCGGTCGGGGTCTCGTCGAGCTCCGGTGCAGCGGTGTCGGTGTCGGTGTCGTCCACGGCGGGGCGGCCTAGCGGCGGCCGAGGCCGCCGATCTTGAACTCCACCCGCTGCCGGGCCCACGGGATGGCCTCGAGGCGCTCGCGCGGGATCGGCTCGCCCGACGTCTCGCAGATGCCGTACGTGCCGAGGTCGAGCTTGGCGAGGGCGAGGTCGATCTCCTCGACCGCGGCCCGGGCCTGGGCGGACAGCGCGAGGTCGCGCTCGCGCTCGACGTTGAGGGTGTCGCCCTCGCCCGACTCCTCGTCGAACTGGACGTCGCCGGACTCGAAGTCGGCGACGAGGGCCTCGGCCTCGGCCTTGAGGCTCTCGGCCTGGTGCTCGTAGATGGCCCGCTCGTCGAGCAGGGCCTGGCGCTGGCCCTCGAGCCACTTGGCCGGGAACGACGACTTCTTGGGCGCAGCCTTCTTCGCAGGGGCGGCCTTCTTCGCGGGCGCAGCCTTCTTCGCGGGCGCAGCCTTCTTCGCAGGGGCGGCCTTCTTCGCGGGCGCAGCCTTCTTCGCTGGAGCGGCCTTCTTCGCGGGCGCAGCCTTCTTGGCCGGGGCGGCCTTCTTCGCGGGCGCAGCCTTCTTGGTGGGCGCGGCCTTCTTCACCGGCGCGGCCTTCTTCGCGGGGGCCGCCTTCTTGGCCGGAGCTGCCTTCTTCGCCGCGGTCGCCTTCGCCATGCCCGTCTCTTTCACGTCAAAAGGGTGCCGGACCGTACGCCAGGCACCGACGAAGGGTCAAGGCACCGGGTTCAGCGACGCTTGCCGAAGCGCCAGCTGCGGCGATCGTCCTCGAAGAGGTCCTCGTGGGGCGGCAGGGCCGCCGCATCGCGGGGGCCGAGGGGCTCGTCGTCCTTCATGGCCTTGCGCAGCTCGGCCAGGAACGCGTCCTCCTCGTCGCCCGAACCGCTGGTGGGCAGCGAGCGTGCCGGGGTGGCGTCGGCCGCCTCCTCTGCGGGCAGGTCCAGGTCGAGCTCCACCACGTCGACCGGCGCCGTGGGCGGACCGCCCTCGACCGCGTCGTCGAGCCCGGGGGCCTCGTGGTCGACCTCGTCGAAGGCCAGGGCGGGCGGGCCGGCGTCGGGGGTGCCCCCGATCACCACCTCGTCGGGCTCGTGGGCCTCGGCAGCAGGCTCGGCGGCCTCCTCGATCGGCTCGGCGTCGACATCGGCCGCAGTCTCGGCCTCGGCGGGTTCCGGCGCGGCCGGGGCCGCCGCCTCGGGGCCGGTCGGGTCGGGCGAGAGATCGGGCACCTCGGGATCGGCGAGGTCGGGCTGGGGCGGCAGGCGGAACCCGGCCGGATCGTCGAGCAGGCGCTGCAGCTCACCGATCGCGTTGCGCAGCTGGGTGCGCTGCTCCTGCACATGGCGCTCGAGCAGCGCGGCATCGGTGCGAAGGGCCTCGCGCACCCCCTCGATCTCGGCGATCTCCTGGGCGAGCACCTGGCGAGCCCGCTCGCGCTCGGCGACCGTCTCGGCCTCGAGGGTGGCCCGCGCCTCGGCGGCACGGGTCTCGGTCTCGGCGTCGAGCGCCTCGGCCCGGCCCCGGGCATCGGCCAGCAGCGCGTCGGCCTCCTCGCGGGCCTCCTTCACCGCGGCGTCCGCGGTGCGCTGGGCGAGCTTGATCGTGCGCAGGGCCTCCTCGGCGACGGCCTCCTCCTGCGCGGGCGACGGGCCGGCCTCGGCCAGGCGGGCGGCGACGCGCCGCTCGACCTCGGCCTCGATCTGGTCGGGCGAGGGCCCACCCGCGGCCTCGGCCTCCTCGATGGCCTGGTTGAGCCGAGCCTCGACCTTGGCCGCCATGGCCACCGCCCGATCGAGGAGCTCGTCCACCTCCTGGGCGTCATAGCGGCCGCGGGACTTGGTGAACTCCGCCTGCTCGAGCAGGCGCTTGAGGGTCAGCTCCATGCGGGCAGCCTACCCCTGCGGACCGACCTGCCCGATTCGCCCACCGGTGCCCTGCTCAGGCCGGGCGGGGCCGTCGATCAGGAGTCGTAGCCGCGCTCGTGGAGGCGCCGACGCTCCTCGGGGGAGACTTCCACGTTGGTCGGCGTGAGGAGGTACACCTGGTTGGCGACCCGCTCCATCTGCCCGCCGATCCCGTAGCAGAGGCCGCTCGCGAAGTCGATCAGGCGCCGGGCGAGGTCACGGTCGCTGCCCTGGAGGTTCATGATCACCGGCTGGCTGCCCTTCAGCGTGTCGGCGACCTCCTG
>CAZUYW010000127.1:0-8433 GCA_964624775.1 uncultured Iamiaceae bacterium | reverse complement strand
GGACGCCTCGTTCGAGGCGCGTGTGCGCCGCCGGGCCGATCGGCTCGTCGGCGATGACGCTTGGTGATGGGCGGGGGCGGGTCGGCTCAGGCGCCGACGCCGTCGGCGGTGGCCGCGGCCTCGGCTTCGAGCGCGGTGCGCCGCACGAGGGCGCGCTGGCGGCGGATGCGGCGACGCTCGCGCTCGCTCAGTCCGCCCCAGATGCCGAACTTCTCGCCGTTCGCCAGCGCGTACTCGAGGCAGTCCTCGCGCACGACGCAGCCGCGGCAGACCTCCTTGGCCTCCCGCGTGCTGGCACCGCGCTCCGGGAAGAAGAGGTCGGGATCGACGCCCAGGCAGTTCGCGAGGTCCTGCCACCCCTTGGCGTCGATGTCGTCGGATGTGTCGTGCATGGCCGGTCCCCCAGAGTCGTGCGCACCGCCGGAGCGGTCCTACGATCGGTCACCTGCTGTCGGGGTGGCACGGCCTCCCGCAGGACGCCATACCACGCGTGGAATTACAACGATGTGATTGTCGCCGCTGGCGGCCCATCATGCAAGGGGAAGTTCCCATCAGCCCTGAGAGGACACCGGTGCCCGAGGTGATCGACCGACCATGGGAGCCCGCCGTCGGCCACGACGAGGGCTACGCGCTGTTCCCCAAGGAGCACCGCGTCATCGCCGATGACGGCACCCCCATCGCCTACACGCACCGCAACGCGGGCGGCACGGAGGTCCCCGTCCTGTTCGCCAACGGGTGGTCCTGCAGTGACGCGTACTGGGGCGACCTGCTGCCCTCGCTCGAGCGGCGCGGCCACCCGTGCCTCCTGCCCGACACGCGCGGCCACGGCCGCTCGGGCCTGCCCCGCCCGCCCGGGCGCGGCGCGCGCGACCTCACGATCGATGACGTGTCGATGCCGCGCATCGCCCGCGACCTGGTGGCGGTGCTCGATGATGCCGGCGTCGAGCGGGCCGTCGTCATCGGCCACTCGATGGGCTGCCAGACCGCGCTCGAGGTGTACCGGCAGATCCCGGACCGCGTCCTCGGCCTGGTCCTCGTGGCCGGCACCTACGAGAACCCGACCCGCACGCTCTACGGCACCGACCTCGCCGACCGCACGTTCCCGCTGGTGGCGTCGCTGGTGCGCTGGGCGCCCGAGCTCACGGCGCCCGTGTGGGCCACGCTCGGCCCGGCCCGCCTCGGCCACGCCGTCGCCCGCACCGCCCGGGCCGCGGGCCCGAAGGCCACCCCCGAGAAGCTGCGGCCGTACCTGCGCCACCTGCGCAGCGTCGACCCCGCCGTGCTCGTGCTCATGGCGGCCGCCATGCGCGACCACTCGGCTGCCGACCTGCTGCCCACCATCACCGCGCCCACCCTCGTCGTGGCGGCCGGCGACGACGTGTTCACGCCGGCGCGCTGCTCGGAGGACCTCCACCACCGCATCCCGCACTCCGAGCTCGTCACCTTCCCGCGGGCGGGCCACACCCTGCCGATCGAGGAGCCCGAAGCGCTCGCGGCGGCGCTCGATGCGTTCGTCGCCCGGCGCATCACGCCCGCCCACCGGGCGAGCGCAGCCGCGGCGCGCAGCCCGCGACGCCGCGGCCAGGGTCAGCCGGCTCGGCGGCGGGCCAGCGTGCGCCGCGACGACAAGAAGTCGACCAGCACGTAGTCGCCGAGCGTCTCGGGCGTCGTGAAGAACGCCCGACCGCGGTTCAGCTCGGTGAGCCGCTCGATGAAGTGCTGCAGGTGCGGCGTGGCGTCGAGCATGAACGTGTTGATCCGGATGCCCTCGCGCGTGGCCCGCATCACCTCGGTGAGCGTCGCGTCGACGGTCTCCTGGATCGGCGGGTAGTGGAACAGCGGCGTGCCGTCGGCGGTGATGTGGGCGGTGGGCTCACCGTCGGTGATCATGATGATCTGCTTGGTGCCGTGCTCCTTGGCGAGGAGCTTGCGGGCCAGCTGGAACCCGTGCTGCATGTTCGTGCCGTACACGTAGTCCCACGACACCTCGGGCAGCTCGCGCGGTTCGATGATGCGGGCCACCTCGCTGAAGCCCACGAGGCCCAGGTAGTCGCGCGGGAAGCGGCTCGAGATGAGCGCGTGCAGCGCCATCGCCACCTTCTTGGCGGGCAGGAAGTTGTCCCGCATGGGCATCGACAGCGAGAGGTCGATCATCAGGACGGTGGCGCTGCGGGTGGTCGATTCCGTCTGCTCGATCTCGAAGTCCTCGGGCGAGAGGCGCACCGGGGTGCCGCCGCCGCTGCGGGCCACCGCGTTGCGGATCGTGCGCTCGATGTGGAGGTTGAACGGGTCACCGAACTCGTAGGGCTTGGTGTCCGCCGAGCGCTCGTGCCCGATCCCGACGCGGGTCAGCTCGTGCTGGCCGAACTTGTCCCGGGCCAGCTTGGAGAAGAGGTCGTCGAGCGCGTGCTTGCCCACCTGGCGCAGGCCCGCCGGCGTCAGCTCGTACCGGCCCTCGCGGTTCTCGATGAGGCCAGCCTCCTCGAGCATCCGGGCGACCTCGGCCATCTTGGCGAGCGAGTTCGCCGCCTCGGGGCCCAGCAGCTCTCGGGCGCGATCGAGGTCGACGTCGGCCAGGGCGCCCGGGTTCGCCGCGCCCCGCATCAGCTGCTCGAGCTGGTCGAGGTCGCCGAGCTCGTTCATGACCTCGGCCGCCTCGGCGAACCCCAGCGGGTCCTGGCCGGTGAAGTCGTAGCGCCGGTTCCACCCCATGTCCGGGAAGGCGGCCTGGAGGTTCGCGGAGAGCTGGTCCATCTGCCAGCGCAGGTCCATGTCCTCCAGGAGCTGCTCCGCGAGCCCCTGCAGCTGGGCGCGCTGCTCGGGCGTCATCGAGTTGAGCATCGCCTGCATCGCCGCCATGCGCCGGGCCATGATCTCGAGGAGCTCCTCGAGATCGCGCGGCCCCTCGGGGAAGAAGTCGCCGTAGCGCTCCATGAAGCCGTCGAAGTCGGGCTCCCGGCCGGCGGCACGGTCGGCGAGCATCTGGTTCAGCTCGGCCAGCATGTCCTTGGTGCGCGCCATCGCCTCGGGCGACACGTCGCTCATGGCCCCGGCCATCTGGTTGAACCACCGCTGCGCGAGCTGGTCGCGCAGCTGCTGGGTGAGCTCCTCGAAGCGCTCGCGCGCCTCGCTCGACGTGAAGTCGTAGTCGGAGAGCTCGCGCACGAGGCCGGCGAGGTCGGGTGGGAGGAGGTCGAGCGCCATGCGCCGCTCGGCGACCGCGTCGTCGGTGACCTCCTTGCGGCGGGCGTCGCCGGACTCGGCGGCCTCGCGGGCGAGGTCGTCGAGCGCCCCGCGCTCCATGTCGATCACGTCGCGCAGCTGCTGGGCGATGTCGTCGTAGACCCCGCCCAGGTCGTGCTGCTCGAGGCGGGCCCGTCGCTGCTCGCGCAGCTTGTCCATGAGCTCGCGCAGGCCGGCGATGTGCTCGCCGTTGCGGTCCTCGAACCCCGAGTGGAGCATCCGCCGCAGGGCGGCGTTCAGGTCGCCGTGGTAGAGCAGGTCGTCGTTGATCTCGGCGAGCACGGCGTCCGCGTCGAGGTCGAACCCCACCTGCGTCCCGTCCCAGCGGGAGTAGCGGAACCGACGACCTCCGGGCACCCGGTGGAGGCTACGCCGGAGCGAGCCGGTCGCGACGCCTGGTGCGGGGGACCGTTGCGGAGCGGGCAGGATGCGGGGATGGACGAGCAGGGTGGGTTCCGGTGGGGCGCGGGTGCGTCGGCGCCCGCCGTCGAGGGGTTCGCCCCGGCATCCGAGGAGGCGGCGTGGGTCGCGGCCGGGCGCCTCCGACCGGTCGACCCCTCCCCCGCGCTCGCCGACGACGGCGCGGAGGACGCCGCGCTGCTCGCCCGCCTCGGCCTGCGCGCCCTGCGGGTGACCGTCGACTGGGCCCGCGTGGAGCCGACGCCGGGGCGGGTCGACGCCGTCGCGGTGGAGGACCTGCGACGGCGACTGATCGAGGCCCGGTCCGCCGGGCTCGCCACCTGGCTCTGCCTCCACGACGGCAGCCTCCCGGGCTGGTTCGCCCACGACGAGCGCGGGTTCCGGGACGAGCGGTCCCGCCGCTACCACTGGGCCCGCTTCGTCGAGGTCGCCGGCGAGCACCTGGGCGACCAGGCCGACGGCTGGATCCCCGTGTTCGAGCCCACCCGGTACGCGCTTCGTGGCTGGATCGACGGGGCACGGCCTCCGGGTCAGGTCGACGACGCCGAGGGCTTCGCCGCCATGGTGGAGGCGACGCTGCTCGCGACCGTCGAGGCTGCGCGCGTGCTGCGCGGCGGGGGCCGCCCGGTCGCGTCGGCCCACTGGATCGTCCCCGTCTTCCCGGCCCGCCTCGGTCCCGGCCAGCCGACCGACCCGGCCGCCGAGGCGGCGGCGGGCATCGTCGACGAGGCGCTGTGGGGGTGCTTCGCCCGGCTGCTGGAGGAGGAGGTCCTCGCCGTCCCGGGGCGGCCCGCCGTCGACGTGCCGGGTGCTCGATCCGCCTTCGACCTGCTCGGCATCACCTACCGGCACGCGGTGGCGGTCCGCGGCGACGGCGCCCTGCTCCCCTACCCCGAGTCGCTCGGACGCGACGACGGCACGTCGCGCCCGTGGTCGGAGGGCCTGGGCATCGCGCTGCACCGCACCGCGGAGCGCTTCCCCGACCGATCCCTGCTGCTGGCCGGGTTCGGCGCCCGCACCGCGTCGGAGGGCGAGCGGGAGGCGTTCGCCCGCGAGGCACTCGCGCTGATCGACGAGGCGCGCCACGGCGGCATGGACCTCCGAGGGGCGTGGTGGAACACCCCCTACGACCCTGCGGGCATCGCCCCGGCCGACCGGCCCGGCCTCGCCGGCGACGACCGGGTGCCGCGCCCGGCCGCCGAGGTGCTGGCGAGGGCCGCCGCCGGCGACCGACCGTTGCCTAGGGTCGGGGGGTGACCGACCCCGACAGCGAGGCCGAGGTGGCGAGCCCCCCCGCCCCCGGCGCGCGGGTCCCCGATCGCATCTGGGTCACGAGCCTGTGCGCGGCCCTGCTCGCCCTGGTGTTCGTCGGCGCTCTGCTCGTCCGAGCCGACGGCGACCCGTCGATCCTGGTCCACGCCGGTCCGGAGTGGACCGACCCCGACGGCGCTCGCGGGTCCCTCACGGTCCAGGGTGCCGACGACGCGTTCGACGGGCAGTTCTTCTACCGGCTCGCCGTCGACCCGTGGTCCACCGCGCCGACCGTCGCGGGGGTCACCTTCGACCTGCCCGCCCTGCGCAACGCAAGGTGGGGGTACGGCGCCGCGGCCTGGGTGGTGAGCGGCGGTGACCCGGACCTCGTGCCGTGGGCGCTCATCGCGATCAACGTCGCTGCGGCCGCCGCGCTCGGCGCCGTGGCCGGCGCGCTGGCCCGGGACTCGGGCCGCCACGCCCTCGCCGGGCTCCTGCTCGTGCTGTGGCCCGGCTTCGCCTACTCGTTGTCGCTCGACACGTCCGAGCTGGTGGCCTCGACACTCGTCCTCGGCGGCCTGCTCGCTGCCCGCCACCGCCGCTGGGCGCCCGCCGCCGCGCTGCTCGCCGCCGCCGCGCTCACCCGGGACACCACGGTCGTCGTGCCCGCCGGCCTCGCCGCGGCCGGAGCCTGGACCTGGTGGCGCGGTGCGCCCGCCGGCGCCCCACGGCTCGCCCGCGACCGCTGGCTCGGTCCGCTCCTCGCCGGGGTGGTGCCGCTGGTGGCGTTCGGCGCCTGGCAGCTGCTGCAGCGGGCGCGGTTCGGCGAGCTCCCGCTGACGTCCTCGGGCGACAACAACCTGACCGCGCCGTTCGGCGGCCTCGCGCACCAGCTCGGCACCATGCTCCCGCCCGATGGCGGCGAGGAGGTGTTCCGACTGCTGTGCATCGGGGGCCTGCTCGCCCTGCTCGCCGTCGCCGCACGGTCGTGGCGCGAGACGAGCGCGCCGCTGCACGAACGCTTCGCCTGGGTGCCCGCCGTGCTCGTGGTGGCTGTCCTGAACGCGTACCTGTGGTCCGGCGCCACCGCGTTCATGCGGGCTGCCACCGAGGCGGGGCTCCTGTCGACGCTGATCGTCCTCGGCGCCCCGCGCCGACGCCTGGTGCCGCTGGTCGGGACGTGCCTCGGCGGCCTGTGGCTCCTCACCGCGGCGGCCCAGCTGTCCAAGCTCGGGTGAGCGCCGAAGCCCCCGAGCCCGCCCCCGTACACTCCGGAGTCGTGCTGGACCGGCTGCGCGCCCGCGACCCCGAGGCGATCCGGTGGCTCGTCGCCGCCGTCCTCGGTGCCGCCATTGCCCTGCCGCTCCTCGTCTCGAGCCCGGGCAACGACCTCGATGTCGCCAACGTCTTCCGGTCCGGCCGCTCGATCGCGCGCCACCTCTCCTACGTCCCGAGCCGCCCGCCCGGCGCCCCCGTGCACGAGGCGATCGTGGGCGTGCTCGACCTCGTCGGCGGTCCCCTGCTCACCAACCTCGCGACCCTCGCCGCCGCCGTCGCGCTCATCGTCGCCCTGGACCGGCTCCTGCGGCGCGAGGGGGTCGGTACCGGTGGGCGCTGGGCCGTGCTGCTCGTGGCGGCGAACCCGTGGTTCGTGATCGCGGCCACGTCGACCGCCGACTACGTGTTCGCCCTCCTGTTCGTGGTGCTCGCCGCCCACGCCCTGCGCCGAGACCAGGCGGTCCTGGCCGGGCTGCTCGCCGCAGCGTCGATGGGCTGCCGCATCGGGTCCGCCCTGCTCGTCGTGGCCCTGCTCGTGGCCGAGCTGGGCGAGGGCCGCGCCGCGCACCGACGGGTGCTCGTGACCGGCACCACCGCGGCGCTCGGCACCCTCGTGGCGTTCATCCCGTCGTTCCTCGCGGCGGGCGGGATCGCGTTCGCGGAGAACGACTTCTCGCACTCGACCCCCCTCGTGCAGCTCGGCCGGGCCCTGGCCAAGGACCTCGTCCTGATCGGGCCGGCCGCGAGCCTGCTCGCGCTCGCCGCCGTCCCCGCCGTGTGGCGGGCGCTCGGGACGTGGCGCACCTCGTGGCTCGTGCGCTTCGCGGTCCCCGGGCTGGTCTTGTCCCAGCTGCTGTTCATCCGCTTCCCGTGGAAGATGGCCCACCTGCTGCCGACGCTGCTGTGCGCGGCCGTGCTGCTCGCCGTCGCCCTCGACGAGCGCCCGGCGCTCCTCATCGCCCTCGTGGCGCTCCAGCTGGTGTTCGGCGTGGTGCGGCTCGACGTCATCCGGCCCGACAACCCCAACGAGGCCACCGGCGGCCGGCCCGGCCTGTCGGCCGGCTGGGGACCCGTGGTCACGGACTGGCAGTGCCGGCGCGAGCACCCCGATGCGTGGCGGGGCCGCCAGAAGATCGAGGTCGAGGCCGCGTTCGTGTGCGCGGGACCGTTCGGGTCCTGAGCCTCAGCGACCCCGATAGGTGGCGCGGGTGCCGCGGTGGTCGGCGTCCTTGTTGAGCCGCTTCGAGAGGTGCAGCCCCTCGAGCACGAACTCCACCGCGCTCGCCACGACCCCCGGGCGGGCATCGCCGTCGACCAGCGCGTCGACCGCGGCGCGCAGCGCTGGGATCTCGTCGGCGAGGGCGGCCTCGTCGGCGGCGGCCACGTCCTCGCCCGCGTGCACGACCTTGCCGGACTCGAAGGCCTCCAGCACGCCGCGCAGCTCGCCCAGGTCGAGGTGCTCGCGGAACACGGTGAGCACGGCCAGGTGCACGAGGCGCTCGATGACCTGCCCGCCGTCGTCGTCGAGCGTGTCCAGCTCGACCTTGCCCGACGTCGACGCCGCGAGCGCCTCGAGGTCCGACACGCGGGGCACGACCTCGGTCTCACCGGCCCGCAGCGCGCGGCGGGCCGCGTTGGCGACCAGGGTCTCGGCGTTGGTGACCGTGAGGCGCACCGACACGCCCGAGCGCTGGTTGATGTGGCTGCTCTGCCGGGCGAGCTGGGAGATGGTGGCCACGATCTCGGCCATGAACGCCGGGGTGATCACCTCGAAGCCCTCGCCCTCGAGCGGCCGCACCTCCTGGTCGACGATGGCCATCTCGGTGGCGACGTCGAGCGGGTAGTGGGTGCGGATCTGGGCGCCGAAGCGGTCCTTCAGCGGCGTGATGAGCCGGCCGCGGTTCGTGTAGTCCTCGGGGTTCGCCGAGGCGAACAGCACGACGTCGAGCGGGAGGCGCACCTTGAAGCCCCGGATCTGGACGTCGCGCTCCTCGAGCACGTTGAGCAGGCCGACCTGGATGCGCTCGGCGAGGTCGGGCAGCTCGTTGATGGCGAAGATGCCCCGGTTGGTGCGGGGCACCAGGCCGTAGTGGAGGGTGAGCTCGTCGGAGAGGTACCGGCCCTCCGCGACCTTGATCGGGTCGACCTCGCCGATCAGGTCGGCGATCGACGTGTCGGGGGTGGCCAGCTTCTCGCCGTAGCGGGCGTCGCGGTGCACCCACTCGATCGGGGTGTCGTCGC
>CAZUYW010000126.1:0-8466 GCA_964624775.1 uncultured Iamiaceae bacterium | reverse complement strand
GAGGGGCTTCCTCGGCGGGGCGTTCGTCGTCGGGCACGGATCCTCTGACCCGCGGCGCCCGACGAGGGTTACGCCGGGTGCTCGGCGTCACACACCTCCACCGTTCTGAGGGTCAGGCGTCGCACCCGTGCGACAGTGGGCGCTCAGAACCGATCCGCCACCGTTCTGAGGGTCAGGCGTCGCACCCGTGCGACGGTGGGCGCTCAGAACTGACGCAGCCGGGGTCAACGGTGGGCGGCGACCCAGGCTTGGGCGTCGGCGGTGGCGCGGGCGATGGTGGCACCGACCCGTTCGTCGCCCGGGTAGACGCTGTCCATCCCGATGATGTCGACGATGCCCGTCACGGTGATCTGCTCGATGATGCGCTCGTTGGCGGACACGATCACGAGCTTGGAGCCCGCGTCGCGGAGGGTCTCGGCGTAGCGGTGGAGCACGTCCATGAAGGTGGTCCCGAGGTCGCTGCGCCCCCGCAGCCGCAGCAGGACCACCGACCCGGTCGACGTCGCTTCGACCGCGGGCAGGCCGTCCTCGAACAGCGGGGCCGCGGCGAAGAACAGGCTCCCGTAGGGCTGGAGCACCACGACCTCGGTGGGCGGCAGCACGGCGGGCGGATCGACCTCGATCACGTGGCCGTCCTCACCGGGGATGCGGCGCCGGATGGTCACCTGGTTGGACTGGCGCACCACGTGCAGCACCACCGACAGGCCGACGCCGACGAGCACGGCGTGCTGGAGCGGGATCACCATCGTGAGTCCGAAGGTGACGGCGAGGACCATCTTCTGGACCGGTCCGGTCTTCCACACCGACACGAGGTCCGGGGGCTTGACGGTCCGCCAGCCGACCAGCATGAGCAGACCCGCGAGCGCGGGCATCGCCACGTGGCCGACGGCCTCGCCGAACACCACGATCACCACGGCCATGACGAGGGCGGCCACGAGCAGCGACTGGCGGGACCGGGCGCCCGCCTCCTTGTTGAGCGCCGAGGCCGACACCGATCCGCCCACGGGCATGCCGCGCAGGATGCCCGACGCGACGTTGGCGACGCCCTGGCCCACGAAGTCGCCCGACGCGTCGGGGTAGGTGCCGTCGGGGTTGGTGTAGTTCGCCGAGATGCCGGCCCCCTGGACCAGGCCCACGAACGCGAGCGACAGGGCGGGCACGATCAGCACGGGCACGAGGCGCAGCAGCGGCCAGGCGGGCATCGGGAGCGAGTCGGCCACGACACCGAGGTCGCGGAGTGTCGCGACGCCGTCCCATCCCGCGAGCGGCACCACCGCTGACGTGACGATCACCGCGACCACCAGGCCGAGCGCGCCGAGGCGGGTGCGTTCGAGCAGCACGATCCCGACGATGGTCGCAACGCCGATCACGACGCTGCGGCCGTCGAGCCGCCCCGGGTGCACCAGCGTGTTGACCGCCCGCACCACGCGGTTGCCGCCGGGCGCCGCGTACCCGGTGAGGTTGGCGAGCTGGCCCAGGACGATGTTCACGCCGACCGCGTTGATGAACCCGACCATCACCGCGTTCGACACGAACCGCAGCATCGATCCGAGCTTGAGGATGCCGGCGACGAGCATGGCGGCACCGGTCAGCAGGGTGAGGGTGACCAGCGCGCGGGTCGGGCTGCTCCCGTGCACCGCGTCCACGTCCGCGACGAGCATCGCCATGGCACCGGTGCCCTGCACCGCCATGAAGGTCGAGCTGGTGGCGAGGGCACCCGACGCGGTGCCGACGAGGTAGCCGTAGAGGCCGGCGAGCGGGTTGAGGCCGGCCAGCAGCCCCGTGGCGAGCCCGTCGGGCACCGACTGGACGCCGAGCACGAGCCCGGCGACCGCGTCCTCCCGGAGCGTGGACTGCTGGAACGGGTTCAGCCGCCTCACCCTCGACCACCCCCGTTGCGCACGGCGGCAGCGTAGATGCCCGTCTCCGCGGCCCTGGCTCAGGTGGGGTCGGGGCGGACCTGGGGAGCGCTGGCGTCGGTGAGCGACGGCGCCAGGCCGAGCACCATGCCGCCGATCGCGGCAGCAGCCAGGGTCACCAGCACCGATGCCATGACCGCGGCGCCCTGGGCGGGGTCGAGCTGGTCGGTGGCCAGGCCGATCGACACCACCGCCGCGGGCACGCCGAGCTGGGCGCTCGCCACGAGGCCATAGCCCCAGGTGAGGCGCCAGAGCCGGCCGGTCAGCGCGTGGATCGCCACGCTCACGACACCGAGGCTGAGTGCGATGAGCCGGGCGTCCGGCGAGTGGACCAGGGCACGCACGTCGAGCTCGGCGCCGAGGAGCACGAAGAAGAGCGGGATGAGGAAGCCCTCACCCAGTCCGATCAGCTGATCGGCCACGCGGCGGGGCTCGCCGAGCAGGGCGACGGCGGCGCCGACGGCGAACCCGGCGATCAGCACGGACGCTCCGAAGCGCTGGGCCGCCCACGCGCAGGTGAACAGCGCGAGGAGCGAGATCCGGAGCTCGAGCGCCCAGCCCCGATCCCGGGAGCGCCGCCGCCAGCGGTCGACGAAGGGCCGGTCGCCGACGAGCCGGGCCGCGGCGTAGAGCGCGCCGCCCATCGCCGCCACCACGGCGACGCCGACGAGCACCCGAGCGGTGCTGCCCGTCGCGAGGGCGACCGGGAGCGCGACCACGGTGGCCACGTCGGCCACCGACACCCACACGATGACGCAGAGCACGCCCCGGTCCGCGACGCCCACCGATTGGAGGACGGGCAGGGCGACCGCCGCGCTGCTCGTGGTGAGGAGCAGGACGATCACCGCCCGGTCGAGGCCGAGGTGCGGGGCGAGCACCGTCCCCGCACCCGCCGCGAGCACCAGCACGGTCGCCGCCATGCCCGCGCCCGGGAGCAGCGCCTCCTTCAGGCGCCCGTCCCGCACGGGCAGGTGCGTGCCCACCACGAACATGAGCAGCGCGAAGCCGACGGCACCGAACCCGGCGAGCACCGGATCGCTCGGGTCGACCCACCCGAAGCCGCTGGTCCCGATGATCAGGCCGGCCGCCATCTCGCCGATGACGACCGGCGGGCGGAGGCGGTGCGGCCCGGCGAGCAGCGGGCCGAGCAGGCCGGCCGCCACGACGAGGGCGAGCGCACCGAAGTCCACGGCTGCGAGTCTGCCGCGCCGAGGCGCCGGGCAGCGGTCTCTGCCCGGCGCCTCGACCTCGACGGAGCCCGATCAGCTGCGGTTGAAGTAGGCGGGCGACCCGGCCAGGAAGGCGATGAGGTCCTGCTCGCCGGTCGGGCTCGTGGCGAGGGTGCTCAGCCAGGTGGCCTGCTCCTCGGCGGTCGCCTTGCGGTCGAGGAAGCGGAGGAACTGGTCGTCCACGAGGAACCGGCGGAACTCCGCGGTGTTGATGAACTGCAGGGCCACCGAGCCCCGGTCGACGCCGGCGTCGAGCTTGGCCACCCAGAAGGCCCGGCCCGCCGGATCGGGCAGGCGGCCGAGCACGTCGAAGTACACGGCGTCGAGGTACGTGGTGTTCGTGCCGCCGGCCTTGGTGAAGTACTCGTTCGAGCCGAACAGCTGGGCCCGGAAGCGCCACAGCTCCTTGCCGCCCTTGATGCTGTCGATCCAGTAGGCCCGGCCCGAGGGGTCGACGGAGCGGCGCAGGAAGCGGGTGAAGGTGCGGTCGACGTCGAGCCCGCGGTACTCGTCGGTGTCCATCAGGCTGGTGACGATCTGGTCCCGCGTGGTGGCACCGGTGCCGAGCTGCGAGCCGATCGTCGCGATGTTCGGGGCGGTCTCGAACCGGAACATGAGGTCGCGGGTCACGCGGTGCACGAAGCCCTGGTTCAGGTTGGTCCAGGGACCGTGGACGCTCGCGGTGCCGAACTTGGACACCTGGATCTCGCCGTAGGCGCCGTTGGTCGGGGTGACCCACAGGTTGACGTCGGGCGTGCCCTTGGTGGTCCAGGAACCCACGGGGATGGTGATGTCGACGAGGTCGTCCTTCGCCGTGTCCCCGGTGACGTAGATCTTGCGACCGCCATCGAGGGCGACCGCGTCCACCAGGCCTCGGGCCGAGCCGGCCGCGTTCACCACGAACTGGCTGGCGATGTTCTTGTAGGCGCCGGGCAGCACCTGCTGGCCCGGGCGGGTGAGGCTGTGCGTGACCACTGCCGAGCCGGCGGAGCCGGGCCGGATGCGGCTCGTGGTGTCGCCGAGGTTGCCCTCGAAGAAGTACCAGTTGCTGACACCGAAGTTGTCGACCGTGCGGCCGGACTTGCCCGAGCGTCGGTCGTAGACCCGGTTGGAGCCGGCCCCGGTCTTGATGTCGTCGCCGTTGCCCTCCGAGCCGATGTTGTCGTTGCCCGAGCCGCCGTAGATCGTGTTGTTGCCCGGCCCGGCGAACAGGTCGGCGTTGAACTGCGGGCCGCGGATGGTGTCGTCGCCGTCGCCCGCGTAGATGCCGCCGGCCGTGAGGGTCGAGCCCGACACGATGCCGCTCAGGTCGACGTCGTCGTTCCCGCCGAACGTGGCGACCTCGATGCGCTCGAAGCTCTTGGCCGTGTTGATGCTGACCTGGCCCGCGACCGAGTGGTAGATGTTCGCCACGAAGTTGACCGACGACACCGTGATGTCGTCGGGCACGTCGCTGCCCTGCACCCGCAGGTAGTCCGTCCCGGCCCCGCCGTCGACCAGCGCGTCGGTCTGGCCCCGGACCAGGTACACGTTGTCGGCGCCCGGACCCATGTCGATGACGTCGGCCCGGGTCGTGGGCGTGACCGTGTCGACCCCGTCCTGGAGGGTGGCGTTGAGGCTCGGCTTGGCCGGGAAGTACGCGGCCTCGAGCTGCGCCCCGTCGATGGTCTGCGAACCGGAGTCACCGTTGACGGTGAGGTTCGCAAACGTCGAGCACGGCACGGCGGGCGAGCCGGTCTGCCCGTTGACGCTCACCACGCCTGAGGCGCACGAGACCGTGATGGTGGCGGTGCCCGCCACGGTGGCGGTGACCTTGGCGCCCGACGTGGTCACGGTCACGAGGGCGCTCGCCGGCTGGGCGAGGCCCACGACGGCCACCCCGGCCAAGGTCGCCGTGGCCCCGAGGGCGGCGATGGCCCGGCGGCCCCGGGACGGGCCGGTGCGGACGGTGGTGCGGGAGGTGGTGCCAGGCCGGGTGCGGTTCATGGCGTGAGCATCCGACAACGTCGGCCCCGGCACCTGAGCAACCGTTACTCATCGCGCCTCCCGCGATTACCCATTCGCCCGCTGAGCAGGGGCGGATGTCGGAATCGGCCCTGGTCAGGTCCGGTCGAAGTAGGCCGTCGAGGCGGCGAGGGAGGCGATGAGGTCCTGTTCGCCGGTCGGGCTCGTGGCGAGCGTCGTGGTCCAGGTGGTCACCTCGCTGGGCGTCGCCTTGCGATCGAGGAACCGCAGGAACTGGTCGTCGATCACGACGTGGCGGAACTCGGAGGTGTTGATGAACTGCAGCGCCACCGAGCCCCGGTCCGCACCCCCGTCGAGCTTGGCCACCCAGTAGGCCCGGCCGGCCGCGTCGGGCACCCGTCCGAGCACGTCCTGGTACACGTGGTCGAGGTAGGCGCCGTTGGTGCCACCCGCCTTGGTGAAGTACTCGTTCGACCCGAAGAGCTGGGCCCGGAAGCGCCACAGCTCCTTGCCGCCCTTGATGCTGTTGATCCAGTAGGTGCGCCCGCCGGGGTCGACGGACCGGCGCAGGAAGCGGGTGAACGCCCGGTCCACGTCGAGGCCGCGGTACTCGTCGGTGTCCATGAGGCCGTGGACGAACTGCGCCCGCGTGATCGTGCCGGTCCCGATCTGCGATCCGTAGAGGGCGACGTTGGGGGCGGTCTCGAACCGGAACAGGAGGTCCCTGGTCACCCGGTGCACGAACCCGTTGTTCTTGTTGCTCCACGGGCCGTGGATGCTGACGGAGCCGAAGTCGGTCGCCTCGATCTGCGGGTAGGCGGCGTTGGTCGGCGAGATGAAGTAGGTGGCCTGGGGGGTGCCGCTGGTGGTCCAGGACCCCACGGGCACGGTCACGTCGAGCAGGTCGTCGTCGCCGGAGTCCCCGTCGACGAACACGTTGCGCCCCCCGTCGAGGGCGACGATGTCGACCAGGCCGCGGGCCGTGCCCGAGCCGTTGTCCACCAGCCGAGATGCGATGTTCTTGTAGGTCGAGGGCAGCACCTGGTGCCCGGGGCGGGTCAGGCTGTTGGTGATCAACGTCGAGCCGCTCCCGCCCGGACGGATCCGGCTGACCGTGTCACCGAGGTTGCCTTCGAACTGGTACCAGTTGTCGGTGCCGCCGCTGTCGATGATGCGACCGGACCGCCCCGAGAACCGGTCGTACACCGAGTTCGTCCCGGCACCGCCCTTGATGACGTCGCCGTTGCCCTCCGAGCTGATGTTGTCGTCCGCCGACCCGCCGAAGACCTGGTTGTTGCCCGGCCCGGCGGACAGGACGCCGGCGAACTGCGGGCCGCGGATGATGTCGTCGCCGTCCCCGGCGTAGATCCCGCCCTCCTTCAGGGTGGAGGTGGCGGTGATGCCGCTGAAGTCGACGCTGTCGTTCCCCTGGAAGGTCGCCGCCTCGATGCGCTCGAAGTCCTTCGCCGTCGCCGTCTTCACGATCCCGAAGACCTTGTGGCTCACCGTGAGCGTCGCGTTGGTCGAGGAGGCCACCACCGTGTCGAGGGCATCACTGCCCTCGATGCGGATGTAGTCGTTGTTGGCGCCACCCTCGAGCTGCGTGTCGGTCGCGCCGCGCACCTGGTAGAGGATGTCGTCGCCGGCACCGAGGTCGATGTCGTCGGCCCGGCTCGTCGGCGTGACGACATCGTTGCCGGCCCCCAGCTTGGCGACGAGGTACGGCTTGGCGGCGAAGGGGGACGCCTCGAGGTCGTCGCCGTCGATCGTCTGGGCGCCGCCGTCGCCGTTCACCGTGATCTTGGTGACCGACCCGCACGCGAGGGTGGGCGAGCTGTGCTGGCCGCCGACCGAGATGGTCCCGTCGTAGCAGGTGAAGGTCAGCTCGGCGTTGCCGACGACGGTGGCGGTGACGGTCGTGCCCGCGGCGGTGACCGTGATCGCTGCCGCGGCAGGTTCGGCGGTGGCCACAAGGGTGACCCCGACCAGGGCGGCGACGGCGCCGAGCGCGGCAAGGACCTGGGTGGCGCGCCCCGTGGGCGCGGGGGTGGGCATCGATCGCTGCATGTCGCTCATCGTCCGCCAACGCCCAGGTCATTGGCATGAGTAGCCGCTACTCAACGTCTGAGGGTGTCGCATGCGGCGAGGCCGAACCTCCCGTCAGGCGCCAGTCGGGTCGGGTCCCAGGTGCTGCTCGGCTCGGCGCACCGACCAGGCCAGCGCGGCACGGGCCTGGGCCGCCCGGGTCTGGGCCGGGGTGGCCGCATCGGGCCAGTCCGCGATCTCGGCCAGGGCCCACTCGGCCCAGTCGGCGATGGTGCTGAAGTGCGCCACGGTGAAGGTGTTCACCATCGCGAACAGGTGGAAGCGGTCCGGGTGGGTGCCGCCCTCGGTGGCGAGCATGAAGCGGGCGTGACCCACGAAGAGGTCCCGGGTCGCCCGGGCCTGCTCGGCCATCGTCGTCAGGTTGCGCCGCAGGTCATCGATCGAGCCCTCGTCCGCGAGGAGCACGCGGACCATGCCCTCGAACTCCAGCGCGGACGGGGCCACCTCGGCCTCGGCGAGCCAGTCCCGCAGCGCGTCGCGGCCCGCATCGGTGATCGCGTACACGGTCCGGGACCGATCACCGGTCGCCTCCGTGCGCGTGGTGACCAACCCCTCCTCGACGAGCCGCTTCGGCGCGTTGTAGAGCTGCCGCCCGGCACGGGGCCACAGCTCGGTGACGCCACGGCCGAGCTGCTCCGCGATCTCGTAGGCCGACCAGTCACGGCCGGCCAGGAGGCCGAGGATCAGGAAGGACGTGGTGGTGAGCTTCGCCATGGTGCACCCGCACCAGGCTTAGCCGACCTCCACGCCGTTGTCCCACGACACGAGCAGGAGGCCGTCGGCACCGGCATCGCCGGTCGGTCCCGCGGCCGTGCCCGCGCCGCTTCTGCCGTCGAACCCACCGAACCCACCGGTCGAGGCCGCACCGCCCGCACCACCAGCGCCACCCGACGCGGCCACCGGGGCATGGTCCGTCGTCGTCCCGGAGGTGCTGACGGTTCCGGTTCCGACGTGGAACAGGCCGATCGACGGGCCGCCGGCACCACCGCCCGCACCACCACCGGCACCGCCGGCGCCACCGCCACCGCCTTGACCCCCGCGGCCCTGGAGGTTGCTCGTCGAGCTACTGCCGCCGTCGCCACCAGCGCCGCCGTACCCGCCGGCACCACCGGCCGCGCCGGCCCCGCCGGCTCCGCCCGGACCCGCGCTGAGCGTCGCGGCCGACACGGTCACCGACGCGTCGCTGGCGTAGACGGCGAAGGACCCGCCACCGGCGAAGTTCAAGACGAAGGCGCTCGGGCTCGACG
>CAZUYW010000125.1:2912-8475 GCA_964624775.1 uncultured Iamiaceae bacterium | reverse complement strand
AGGGCCTGATCTACCAGGCGTACCGCGTCATGCCCTACAGCTGGGGCGCCGAGACCCCGCTGTCGAACTTCGAGATCCGCCTCGACGACGCCACCCGGCCCCGCCAGGACCCCGCGATCACCGTGGCGTTCGACCTCGAGCCGGTCGACGGCGATCCGGGCCCGCTCAAGGTGCTCGCCTGGACCACCACGCCGTGGACGCTGCCGTCGAACCTCGCGCTCGCCGTCGGACCCGACCTCGAGTACGCGGTGGTGCGCCACGACGACGCCCTGTACGTGATCGGCGCCGCCTCGCTCGCCCGCTACGGCGCCGAGCTGGGCGAGGCCGAGACCGTCGCCACCCTCCGCGGTAGCGACCTCGTGGGCCGCGCCTACACGCCGCTGTTCGGGTACTTCGCCGACAACCCCGAGAGCTTCCGCATCCTCGCCGGCGACTTCATCGACACCGACGAGGGCACCGGCGTCGTGCACCTCGCCCCCGGGTTCGGCGAGGACGACCAGCGCGTGTGCGAGGCGGTCGGCATCCCGCTCGTGGTGCCGGTCGACGAGAAGGGCCAGTTCACCGCCGAGGTGCCCGACTGGGCCGGCGTCAACGTCTTCGAGGCGAACCCCGACGTCATCCGTCACCTGAAGGCGGAGGGTCGGGTGCTGCGCCACGAGACCTACGACCACAACTACCCGCACTGCTGGCGCACCGACACGCCGATCATCTACCGGGCCATGCAGTCCTGGTACGTGCGGGTCACCGACCTCACCGACCGCCTCCTCGCGTGCAACCAGGAGATCAACTGGATCCCCGGCCACGTGCGCGACGGCGCGTTCGGCAAGTGGCTCGAAGGCGCGCGCGACTGGTCCATCTCCCGCAACCGCTTCTGGGGCGCGCCGATCCCCGTGTGGGTCAGCGACGACCCCACCTATCCCCGCACCGACGTGTACGGCTCGATCGACGAGCTCGAGCGCGACTTCGGGGTGCGGCCCGAGAACCTGCACCGCCCCGAGATCGACGGCCTCACCCGCCCCAACCCCGATGACCCCACCGGCCGCTCCACCATGCGCCGCGTCACCGAGGTCCTCGACTGCTGGTTCGAGTCGGGGTCGATGCCCTACGCCCAGGTGCACTACCCGTTCGAGAACCAGCAGTGGTTCGACGAGCACGCGCCGGCGGACTTCATCGTCGAGTACATCGCCCAGACGCGCGGCTGGTTCTACACGATGCACGTCCTGTCGGTCGCGCTGTTCGACCGGCCCGCGTTCGCCAACGTGATCTGCCACGGCGTGGTGCTCGACGCCGAGGGCCGCAAGCTCTCCAAGAAGCTGCGCAACTACCCTGACCCCGAGGAGGTCATGGAGGAGATCGGGTCCGACGCGCTGCGCTGGTACCTCATGTCCTCGCCGATCCTGCGCGGCGGCGACCTCAAGATCGCGGCCGACGGCTCGGGCATCGCCGACGTCGTGCGCCTCGTGCTGAACCCGATCTGGAACGCCTTCCACTTCTTCACGCTCTACGCCAACGCCGACGGCTACCAGGCGTCGTGGCGCACCGACGCGCCCGGCGAGCTCGACCGCTACCTGCTCGCCAAGACCCGCGCGCTCGTCGAGGCGGTCACCGACGCCATGGACGCCTACGACCTGGCCGGCGCCTGCAACCAGATCACCGCCTACCTCGACGCGCTGAACAACTGGTACATCCGCTCGAGCCGCGAGCGCTTCTGGGCGCCGGGCGCCGCCGATGACGCCCACCTGGACAAGGTCGACGCCTTCGACACCCTCTACACGGTGCTCGTCACCGTGTCGCGCCTGGTGGCCCCGCTGCTGCCGATGCTCGCCGAGGAGATCCACACCGGGCTCACCGGCGAGCGCTCCGTGCACCTCGCCGACTGGCCCGACGCCGCCTCGCTGCCCGCCGACCCCGCGCTGGTGCAGGCCATGGACGAGGTCCGAGCGGTGTGCTCCACCGCGCTCGGCCTGCGCGAGGAGCGCAAGCTCCGCTCGCGCCTCCCGCTCCCGGGCCTTGCCGTCGCCGGCGACCGGGCCGCCGCGCTCGAGCCGTTCGCCCACCTGATCGCCAACGAGCTCAACGTGAAGGCGGTCACCGTGTCCGCCGACCGCACCGCCTACGGCACCGAGGTGGTCCGCCCCAACCCGCGCGCCCTCGGCCCCCGCCTGGGCAAGGAGGTCCAGGCCGTGCTCGCCGCGGCCAGGGCCGGCGACTGGTCCCGCGCGGATGACGGTTCGGTCGTCGTCGGGGGCCACCCCCTTCAGGACGGCGAGTACGAGCTGGCCCTGCAGACCGCAGACGACGTCGCGGCCGCCGCCGTCCGCTACGTCGACCCCGAGGGCCGCACGATCGACACGGGTCTGGTGGTCGCGCTCGACACCACGGTCACCCCCGAGCTCCACGCCGAGGGCGTCACCCGCGACCTGATCCGGGCCGTGCAGCAGGCCCGGAAGGAGGCCGGCCTCGAGGTCACCGACCGCATCGCCCTCACCCTCGCCCTGCCGGCCGAGCAGCGGGCCATGGTCGAGGCCAACCAGGCCCAGCTCGCCGACAGCGTGCTGGCCACCTCGGTCACCTACGTCGACGAGCCCCAGCCCGTCGCCACCACCCTCGACGGCACCGCCGCCACCCTCGGCCTCACCAAGGCCTGACCCCCCCCTCCGCCCGCCCTCTTGCGAGCCTTGACCACAACCGATGTGGTCGAGCCTCGCAAAATCGGCGCCGCGGCCGTCGTCGGGCCCATCCCGGTGGGCCGTGACCGAGGCACGTACGTTGGCCCGATGGCAGCGGCCACAGACCGCCCCTCGCGGCGCGCCGTCCTGATCGGGCTGGGAGCGACCGCGGCAGGCATCGCCTTCGCGGGGTGCAGCAGCGAGGATGCACCGGCCGCTCGGTCGACCACGACCCGGCCCGCAGGTGGGGAGGACCGGGTCATCGTGGTCGGCGCCGGGCTGTCGGGCCTCACCGCCGCGCTCGATCTGGTCGCCGCCGGATGGAAGGTCACCGTGCTCGAGGCGCGCGACCGGGTGGGCGGCCGCGTGCACACGGTCCGAGCGCCGTTCGCGAAGGGGCTGCACGCCGAGGCGGGCGGCGAGTCCATCGACGTCGACCACCACGAGCTGCTCGCCATGCTCGAGCGCTTCGACCTCGCCACCGAGCAGCGGCCCCCGAACAAGATCCTCGACGGGGTCACCGAACGGCGGGGCCGGGCCATGCGCACCACCGAGTTCGTGGCCCAGCGCGACGGCATCGTGGGCGCCGACTACGAGCGGTACTACGACGCGCTCGACACCCTCGCCGCCGACATCGACCCGGCCCACCCCGACCGGGCCGACCGCGCCGCGGCGCTCGACCGCCGGTCGGCGGCCTCGTTCATCGACGCCCTCGACCTGGACGACGATGCCCGCTTCCTCGTCGACACCGACGTGCGGGGCGAGTTCAACGCGGAGCCCACCGACATCTCCCTGCTCTTCCTCGCCCAGCAGGCCGCGGTCAGCGGGAGCGTGGCGGACAGCGGCATCGAGGCCATGCGCATCAGCGGCGGCAACGACCGACTGCCCGCCGCGATGGCCGAGGCCCTCGGCGACCGGATCGTGCTCGGCGCGCCCGTGACCGCCGTGCGTCACGACGCCACGGGCGTCACCGTGCACGCCGGGGGCCGGGCGCACCGGGGCGCGTGGCTCGTGCTGGCCTGCCCCTTCATGCCCCTGCGGCGCGTCGCGTTCGACCCGCCGCTCCCCGCCCCGGTGGCGGCCGCCATCGCCGGGCTCGACCTCGGGCCGGCGGCCAAGGTGACGATCGAGTACCGCCGCCGGGTGTGGGAGGCCGACGGCGGGTCCGGGTTCACCGTGTCGGACCGGCCCTTCGGGATCGCGTGGTCCCCCACCGACTCGTATCGCTCGACCGGCGGACTCCTCACCGCGTTCATGACCGGCAGCCACGCGAACCGAGCCACCGCCCAGTCCCCTGCAGCCCGGGTCGCCGCGGTGCGCGAGCAGTTCGCCGCCGTCTACCCCGGCGCCGCCGCAGCCGACGCCCACCGTCAGGCCACCATCGCCTGGCCCGACGAGCCCTACACCGGTGGCGGCTACGCCGTCTACCAGCCAGGCCAGCTCCGCCGGTTCTGGCCGGTGATCCGCTCGGGCACCGGGCGGATCCGCTTCGCCGGCGAGCACACCGACGCCCTCGCCGGCTACATGGAGAGCGCCGTCCGCAGCGGCCACCGCATCGCCCGCGAGCTCGGCCGCCCGCGCTAGCCCCCAGCCTGAAAACGCGAACGGGCGGCGTCGCCGTCCGAGTTCCGCAGGCCTGTTCAGCCAAGGAATCGGATGGCGACGCCGCCCGGTCAGGCGACGTTCGTGCTACTTGAGCTCGACGGTGGCGCCGGCGCCCTCGAGGGCCTCCTTCGCCTTGTTGGCGTCGTCCTTCGAAGCCTTCTCGAGGATCGGCTTGGGGGCGTTGTCCACCAGGTCCTTGGCCTCCTTCAGGCCGAGGTTGGTGAGGGCACGCACCTCCTTGATGACGTTGATCTTCTTCTCGCCGGCAGCGACGAGGATGACGTCGAACTCGTCCTGCTCATCCTCGCCACCAGCGTCGCCACCGCCGCCACCGGCGGGGGCAGCAGCGGCCACGGCCACGGGGGCAGCAGCGGTGACGCCGAACTTCTCCTCGAAGGCCTTGAGGAGCTCGCTGAGCTCCAGGACCGAGAGGTTGGCGATGGACTCGAGGATCTCTTCCTGGGTTGCCATGGGATCAGCTCTCCTGTGCGGTGTCGGCCTCGTCGGCCGCATCGGTATCGGTGTCGGATGCGGCGGCCTCGGCCTCCGCAGGGGTGTCGTCGGACGGGGCGGGCGCCTCGGCCTCGGTGGTCTCCTCGGCAGCGGGCTCCGCCGCCGGGGTGTCGTCGGCCACGGGGGCCGGGGCATCGGCAGGAGCGCCGGGAGCGCCACCCTGGTCGATGAGGGCTTGCAGGCCGTACGCGAAGTCGCGCGGCAGGGCCTGGAGGAGGCCGGCGAACTGCTGCATCGGGGCAGCGAGCATGCCGGCCAGCTTGGCGAGGAGCACCTCGCGGGGCTCGACGTCGGCCAGGGCCTTGACCCCGTCCTCGTCGATCGCCTTGGTGCCGAGGAGGCCGCCCTTGATGACCAGCGCGGGGTTGGTCTTGGCGAAGTCGCGCAGCACCTTGGCCACGCCGACGGCGTCGCCGTCGACGAAGGCGATGGCGGTCGGACCGGTCAGCAGGTCCTCGATCTCCAGGCCCAGGTCCCGGGCGGCGAACCGCACCAGGGTGTTCTTGTAGATCTTGTACTCGCCCCCTGCGTCGCGCAGCGCACGCCGCAGGTCGGCCGTGGCCGACACGTTGAGCCCCCGGTATTCGGTGAGGACCGCGGCGCTCGACGCCTCGAGCTTGGCTCGGACCTCGTCGACGACCGCGACCTTCTCGGGCCTCGGGTTCTCCATGGGCACCTCCTCTCTCTGCTCAGCTGGTGAAAATGCGAACTGGGTGTCCGCAGGCACGCGAACACCCAGTGAGAGAGACGAAGGTTCGTCTACCTCGTCTGGCGGG
>CAZUYW010000125.1:867-2812 GCA_964624775.1 uncultured Iamiaceae bacterium | reverse complement strand
CCGGTTCGGTACCGAAGCGCTACGCCTCGACCTCGGGGCGGAGGCGGTTGGCGTCGATCTTGATGCCGGGGCCCATGGTGGACGACACCGAGATCTTCTTCAGGTAGCGGCCCTTGGCCGAGGCCGGCTTGGCCCGCTGGAGCTCGTCGAGCACGGCGCGGAAGTTCTCCTCGAGGGCGGCGGGCTCGAAGCTCGCCTTGCCGAGGGGCACGTGCACGTTGCCGTAGCGGTCGGTGCGGTACTCGACCTTGCCGCCCTTGAACTCGGCGACGGCGCGGGCCACGTCGGTGGTCACGGTGCCGGTCTTGGGGTTCGGCATGAGGCCGCGGGGGCCGAGCACCCGGCCGAGGCGCCCCACGACGGGCATCTGGTCGGGGGTGGCGATGGCCAGGTCGAAGTCGAGCATGCCGCCCTCGACCTCGGCGGCCAGGTCGTCGGCGCCGACGAACTCGGCGCCCGCCTCGCGGGCGGCGGTGGCGGCGTCACCGGCGGCGAACACCGCGATGCGCACGTCCTTGCCGGTGCCGGCCGGCAGGGCGACGGTGCCGCGCACCATCTGATCGGCCTTGCGGGGGTCGACGCCGAGCCGCACGACGAGCTCGATCGTCTCGTCGAAGTTGGCCGAGGCCAGGCTCTTCACCAGGCCCAGCGCCTCGCCGACGCCGTGCTGGGCGTCGCGGTCGTAGCGCTTGGTCGCGTCGGAGTACTTCTTGCCGTTCGCCATGATGGCTCCCTCGTTGGTCTGGCCGCCGGGCGAGGTGGTCCCGGCGAGCCGATGGATCCGCCCGTGGGCGGGATGGACTGGGTCAGACGACCGTGAGACCCATCGAGCGGGCGGTGCCCTCGATGGACTTCTTGGCGGCGTCGAGATCGTTGGCGTTGAGATCGGGGAGCTTGATCTTGGCGATCTCCTCGATCTGGGCGGCGGTGACGCTGCCCGCGGTCTCCTTGCCGGGGTTGGAGGAGGCCTTGTCGATCCCGGCGGCCTCGCGCAGCAGCACGGGCGCCGGCGGGGTCTTGGTCACGAACGTGAACGAGCGGTCCTCGAAGATCGTGATCTCGACCGGGATGATGGTGCCGCGCTGGGCTTCGGTCTGGGCGTTGTACGCCTTGCAGAAGTCCATGATGGCGACACCGTGCGGGCCGAGCGCGGTGCCGACGGGCGGGGCCGGCGTGGCCTGGCCCGCCGGGATCTGGATCTTGACGACGGCCGCGACCTTCTTCTTGGCCATGGGGACCTTCCTCCGGGTAATTCAGGGACGAACGAGCGTAGGCGTCGGGCCTACAGCTTCGCCACCTGAGCAAATTCGAGCTCGACCGGGGTCTCCCGGCCGAAGATGTTGACGAGGACCTTGACCTTGAGCTGATCCTCGTTGAGCTCCACGATCTCGCCGCTGAAATCGGCGAACGGGCCTTCCTTGACGCGGACGGTCTCGCCGATCTCGTACTCGCTGCGGGTGCGACCCTTGCGGATCGGAGCTTCCTCGCCCTCGGTCTTCTCCTGCAGGAAGGTCTCGACCTCCTTGCGGCGCAGCGGCGAGGGCTTGGTGCCCTGGCCGACGAAACCGGTGACGCCGGGCGTGTTGCGGATCACGTACCAGGAGTCATCGTCGAGGTGGCAGCGCACGAGGAGGTAGCCGGGGAACATCTTCTTCTCGGCGACGACCTTCTTGCCGGCCTTGAACTCGACGACCTCCTCCATGGGGATGACCACCTCGTGGATGCGGCCCTCCATGTTCATGGACTGGGTGCGGGCCTCGAGGTTGTGCTTGACCTTCTTCTCGTAGCCCGACTGGGTGTGCACGACGTACCACTTGCCGGGCCGGTCGGCCGGGCTCTGGGGCCGCGGCGCGGCGATGAGCTCCTCGGCGTCGATGGCCTCGACGTCACCGTCGGCGGCGTCGGCGGCGGGCGCCAGGATCTCCCCGGTCTCGGGGTCGACCAC
>CAZUYW010000125.1:0-857 GCA_964624775.1 uncultured Iamiaceae bacterium | reverse complement strand
AGGGTGGGGCGGACTCCGGAGTGGAGCACCGCCTCGACCACCGGGCCGTCGGCGGGCGCCTCGGGGGCCGGCTCGGCGTCGGCCGGGGCAGGCGCGTCGACGGCGTCGTCGACCACGGCCTCGGCGGGCGCGTCGTCAGGGGTGGCGATGGGATCGAAGCTCATGTGTGGTGCACCGTCGGCGGAGGCGTGGGAAGGTGCCGGCTCACTGGTCGATGACCCAGAGCACGGACTTGGAGAACGCGTAGTCGAGACCGGCGATGAGCGCGGTCATGACCACGAGGAAGACCAGGACGATCAGCGACAGGTTGATCGTCTCGCTGCGCGTGGGCCAGGCCACCTTGCGCAGCTCTGCGTTGACCTCGCGCACGAACTGGCGCGGCTTGGTCCGAGGTTCACGGGGCGCGTTGGGCGATGGGGCCGGTCGACGGGACGCCTTGGGCGCACCGTCCTCGGTCATCTCGCCGCGGCGCTGCATGAGCCGCTTCTGCTCTCGGTTCATGGCCATGGTGGGGCCTCGGCGCGGGTGTGGTCGGACATGGTCAGGGCGCAGGGCAGGAGGGAATCGAACCCCCAACCGCCGGTTTTGGAGACCGGTGCTCTGCCAGTTGAGCTACTGCCCTCGGGGTTACTCGGGGGAGGACCCTAGCCGCGGGTCGACCGACCGCTCCAAGCGGGTACCCGGCGGGGCCGCCCGCCAGCCGCGTCGCACGACGGTGCGGTGAGGTGGCAGGCTGGTGGCGTGCCGTCGCTCTCCGACACCCCGCGCACCGCCCCGGACCTCGGCGTCCTGGTCGATGCCGCCCGCGCCGGGGACACCGAGGCGTTCGACGAGCTGGTCCGGCGCACCTACGCCAC
>CAZUYW010000124.1:1672-8520 GCA_964624775.1 uncultured Iamiaceae bacterium | reverse complement strand
GGCGGCAGGACCTTCTGCCCGTCGCCCGCGGCGTAGGCGAGGAAGCCGGCGAGCTTGGTGCGCTTGGCGTCGGGGGCGAGCTTGGTCGAGATCATGCCGTAGTCGACCTTGACCAGCGGATACGCGTCCTCGGCCTTGGGGCGGGTGTTGGTGCTGAGCACGCCCGCCTTGCTGGCCTTCATCTCGCGGTAGCCGGCGAGGATCGAGGCCTCGGTCGGGGCCACGGCCTTGCCGGCCGCGTTCACGAGCTTGGCGGCGGGCAGGCCGAAGCGGCGGGCCGTCGGCAGGTCGACCACGCCGATGAACCCGATCTCGTCGGTGCGCTCCGAGGTCGTGCCGTTGGGCTGCACGGCGTAGAAGAGGCGGCGGGCCACCTCCTCCTGGCCGGTGCGGGGCAGGAACTGGCTGCTCTGGCCCACGTTCTCGAACAGGTCCTTCGGGTACGTGTAGCCGGTGTAGGCCGGGTTGAGCCGGGCGCCGTACTCGTCCTTGCCGGCCAGGAAGTCCTTGGCCCCCTGGTCGCCGGCGACCCACGTGGTCAGGAGGTGCGTGTCGGCGTTGCGCTCGGCGCGCAGGAGCGGTTCGCCGAGGGCCACGGTCGGGAAGCGCACACCGGGGTTGAGCGTGCGCAGCTCGGGGTCGCTCAGCAGCTCGGCCACGTCGGAGTCGGTGATGAACCGGGCGACGAGGCGCGGCGTGAGGGTCACGTCGTCGAGGCGCTTGCCGGTGAAGGGGTCCTTCATGTTGATGACCACGGTGACCGCGGTGAGGTCGACGGGCGCGTAGGCGTAGGTCCCGGCGTCGGGGTGGGCGTCGAGCTCCTCCTTGCGGGCCTCCTCGGAGGTGACGCCGATGTCCACGAGGTTCGACAGCGCGTTCTCGCGCCCCTCGTTGCTGGAGGTCTCGGTGTAGTCGAGGACGAGGGGCTTCGTGCCGGTGCAGCGTGCCGCGGCCCAGCGGTAGAAGAGCGGCGCCGAGGAGGCCTCGCCGTCGGCGCGCAGGTCGAAGTTCTCCACCGACGGGCAGTCGGCCTGGCTCGGCGCGAACTCGATCGGGGCGGTCACGGCGGTCGACGGGAGGGTCGAGGGGTCGAAGGGGATGCCGTCGTTCTCGTAGGCGAGGATCGTGCACGGCGAGGTCTTCGAGCAGCCGAGGTCGGGCAGCTTGGCGGCGGGCCGGACCTCGAAGAGCGCCGAGCCGGTGCCGTCGTCGCCGGTGCGGCCGATGAGGCGGGTGCCCTGGGCGACGGCGGGGAACGGCTCGCCGGTGAAGCAGTCGGCCAACGAGGCGGGGTTCGCCTTGCACTGCAGGATGATCACCGCGTTGTCGCCGGAGCCCGAGGTCGGCGTGAACCCGGACCACGCGACCTGCACCACCTGGTTCTCCAGGTCCGAGGCCGGGGTCACCGTGAGGGCGCGGCCGTCAGCCGGTGCCGGCGATCCGGTCGCCACGATCAGGCCGGAGGTGGTGATCATCGTCAGGCCGAGCAGGCCGACGAGGACGCGCGCCACGGTGGCGCGCGGGATCCGTCGCATAGGAGCTCCTTGGGGTCTGGAGCCTGACTAACACGACACCGAGGGCGCGATCGCCGGTCCCGGCGAAGGTTCACCTGGGCGTTCCCGAGCGTTCAGCCGCCCGGCCTCGGACGGTCATGTGGGCGCGCTTCCATCGGCTCCGTGACCACCACCGTCGAGGAGCGCACCTCCGTCGAGGAGCGCATCGTCATCGAGGTGCGCCGCAGCAAGGCCGACCGCATCTACCGGGCGGTGGCCACCGGCGCGGGCACGATGACGTTCGTGCTGATGGGCCTGATCGGCACGTTCCTGCTGATCAAGGGCGGTCAGGCGTTCCGCAAGGCGGGCCTGTCGTTCTTCACCGAGTTCGCGTGGCAGCCCGACCTCGGGGGCAAGTTCGGCGTCGGCGCCGTGCTCCCGTACACGATCGAGATCGCGCTCGTCGGGCTCGTGATCGCCGTGCCCGTGTCGGTCCTGGCCGCGCTGTTCATCACCGAGTACGCCCCGCGCCGCATCAAGCGCACGCTCACCTCGATCGTCGACCTGCTGGCCGCCGTGCCCAGCCTCATCTACGGCCTGTGGGGCCTGTTCTTCCTGCAGCCCCGGCTCGTGCACCTGTCGAAGTGGCTCGCCGACCACCTCGGGTTCATCCCGATCTTCCACGTGAAGGCCCAGGGTCCCAAGACGCTCAGCCTGTTCCCGTCCTCGACGTTCGTGGCGGGCGTGGTGGTCTCGCTCATGCTCATCCCGATCTGCACGTCGGTGATGCGCGAGGTGTTCGGCCAGGCGCCGGCCAACGAGAAGGAGGGGGCGCTCGCCCTCGGCGGCACCCGCTGGGGCGTCATCCGCGACGTCGTCCTGCCCTTCGGCCGGGGCGGCATGATCGGCGGCGCCATGCTCAGCCTGGGCCGGGCGCTGGGCGAGACCATCGCGGTGACGCTCATCATCTCGCCGGTGTTCACGCCCCGGCTCGAGGTGCTGGGCCAGGGCTCGAACTCGATCGCCGCGCTGATCGCCCTCAAGTTCTCGGAGTCGAACGAGCTCGGCATCTCCGCCCTGATGGCGGCGGGCCTGACGCTGTTCGTGATCACGCTGCTGATCAACGCGCTGGCGTCGTTCATCGTCGCCCGGTCCCGGTCCGGGGAGGCCACCGAGATATGACCGACGCCGATCCGATCATCACGCCGCGCACCGTCGGCGTCGCCCGCGAGCGGGAGCGCATCAAGATCCGCGTCGTCGACCCGGACGATGCGCTCATCATCGGCGGCGGCGCCCTGTCGGCGACCGCCATGACCTGGCTGGTCTACGGCCGGCTGCTGCCGCTCACCGGTGGCCTCGGCTTCTGGGTGAGCTGGTACGTGGTGTTCGTCGGGATCGTCTGGGCGTGCACCCACCAGCTGCGGGGCGCCATGGCCGCCCGCGACATGGTCGCCCGCGTGGTCATCTGGTCCGGTGGCGTGGCCGTGCTCGTGCCGCTGCTCCTGGTCGTGGGCTACACGATCGGGCGGGGCTACCACGCGCTGCGCCTCAACTTCTTCACCGAGGACCAGCGCTACGTCGGCGCCCTCTCGAAGTCGACCGACGGCGGCGGCGCCCACGCCATCATCGGCACGCTGCAGCAGATCGGCATGGCCATGGTGATCTCGGTGCCGCTCGGGGTGTTCTCGGCGGTGTACCTGAGCGAGGTGAAGGGCCGCCTGGCCCGGCCGCTGCGCACCGCGACCGACGCCATGAGCGCGGTGCCCTCGATCGTCGCGGGCCTGTTCGTCTACGCCGTCTGGATCCTCACCTTCGGCCAGGAGCAGACCGGCTTCGCCGGCGCCCTCGCCCTGTCGGTGCTGTTCCTGCCGACGGTGACCCGGACGTCGGAGGTGGTCCTGCGCCTGGTGCCGGGTGGCCTCCGCGAGGCATCGCTCGCGCTCGGCGGCGGCGAGTGGCGCACCACGAGCCGCGTGGTGCTGCCGACGGCCCGCTCGGGCCTGGCCACCGCCGTCATCTTGGGCATGGCCCGGGTGATCGGCGAGACCGCGCCGCTGATCCTCACGATCGGCGGTGCGTTCGTGATCAACGCCAACCCGTTCTCGGGCAAGCAGGACTCGCTCCCCTACTTCGTGTACCGCCTCGTGCGCTTCCCGCAGGAGGCGCAGATCGACCGGGCGTGGACCGGTGCGCTCGTGCTCTTGATGCTCGTCCTCGTGCTGTTCGTGATCGCCCGCGTCATCGGCGGTCGCGGCCCCGACCACATCGGCCGACTCCGTCGCCGCCGCCTCCGAAAGCAGGGTCTCGCATGACCGTCATCGACCAGATCGCCGGCTCGCTCGAGCCGCCCGCACCGCGCCCCGAGCCGGTCGGGATGCGGGCCGAGGGCGTGGCCTGCTGGTTCGGCGACAACCACGTGCTCGACGGGGTCGACCTGGACATGCCCGCCGGGCAGGTGACCGCGCTGATCGGCCCGTCGGGCTGCGGCAAGTCGACGTTCCTGCGGACCCTGAACCGCATGCACGAGCTGGTCCCCGGGGCCACCCTCGCCGGCACGATCACGCTCGGCGGCGAGGACATCTATCGCTCCCGCCTGTCGGTCACCGAGACGCGGCGCCGCATCGGCATGGTGTTCCAGAAGCCGAACCCGTTCCCGGCGATGACCGTCGCCGAGAACGTGGTCGCGGGCCTGCGGCTCACGGGCCGCAAGGTCACCCGCACCGAGCGGCTCGAGCTGGTGGAGCAGTGCCTGCGCCGGGCCGGCCTGTGGACCGAGGTCGAGAACCGTCTCGGCGATCCGGGCCGGGCCCTGTCGGGCGGTCAGCAGCAGCGCCTGTGCATCGCCCGGGCCCTCGCCGTCGAGCCCGACGTGCTGCTCATGGACGAGCCGTGCTCGGCGCTCGACCCGACGTCGACCCGCCGCATCGAGGAGACCATCGCCGAGCTCCAGGAGACCATCACGATCGTGATCGTCACCCACAACATGCAGCAGGCCCAGCGCGTGTCCCAGCAGTGCGCGTTCTTCCTCGCCTCCTACGGCCAGCCCGGCCACATCGTCGAGGCCGGCGCCACCACCGACCTGTTCACGTCCCCCCGCGACCCCCGCACCCTGGACTACGTCCAGGGCCGCTTCGGGTGAGCACCCAAGGAGCCCACGTGTCCCGTCCCTCCCGCCTCCTCGCCCGCGCCGCGGCCGCGCTCGCCGCCACCGGCGTGCTCACCGTCGGCCTCGTGCTGCCGTCGTCGACGCCGGCCTCGGCCGCGCCTGTGGTGGACGGCGCCGGTTCGACCTGGAGCCAGATCGCCGTCGACCAGTGGCGGGCCGACGTCGCCCGCCAGGGCCTCACGATCAACTACCAGGGCGTCGGCTCCTCGGCCGGCCGCGTCGCGTACTACCAGCGCCAGGTGGACTTCGCGGTGTCGGAGATCCCCTTCCAAGACGGCAGCCAGGGCGGCGTCAACGAGATCCAGGCGGCCAAGAGCCGCCCCTACGCCTACCTGCCGATCGTGGCCGGCGGCACGAGCTTCATGTACCACCTCGACATCGGCGGCCAGCGCTTCACGGACCTGCGCCTCTCGCCGACGACGCTCGCCAAGATCTTCACCGGGGTCATCAAGAACTGGAACGACCCGGTGATCTCGAGCGAGAACAAGGGCAAGGTGTTCCCGAGCCTGCCGATCAAGGTCGTGATCCGCTCGGACGGCTCGGGCACCTCCGCCCAGTTCACCGCCTTCATGGCCAGCCAGACGCCCTCCCAGTGGTCGGCGTTCTGCCAGAAGGCCGGGCTCGGGTCCGGGTGTCCCCCCACCTCGCTGTACCCGAGCCCGCCGAGCGCCGGCTTCGCCGCCCAGCAGTTCTCCGACGGCGTCGCCAACTTCGTGGCCGCCCCGTACAACAACGGGTCGATCACCTACGTCGAGTACGGCTACGCCAAGCAGCGGGGCTTCCCCGTGGCGTCGGTGGCCAACAAGGCCGGGTACTACGCCCAGCCGAGCGCCCAGGCCGTGTCGATCGCCCTGCAGGGCGCCAAGATCAACCCGGACGGCACCCAGGTGCTCAAGGGCGTGTACGAGTTCAAGGACCCGCGGGCCTACCCGGTGTCGAGCTACTCGTACATGATCGTGCCGACGAGCGAGGTCGAGCCCTTCACCAAGGAGGACGGCGGCCCGCTCGGGAAGTTCATCCTCTACTTCCTCTGCGCCGGCCAGCAGAAGGCCCAGCAGCTCGGCTACTCGCCGCTGCCGAAGAACCTCGTGCAGATCGGCTTCGACGCCGTGAAGAAGATCCCGGGTGCCCCCAACCCGCCGGCGATCAACACCTGCTCGAACCCGACGATCACCGGCAACTTCATCACCGGCCAGGCCCCCAAGCCGCCGGACACCGAGAAGGCCACCCCCACCAAGCCGAACTCCCAGCAGCCCCAGCAGCAGCAACAGCAGCAGCAGCAGGGCCAGGGCCAGACCGGCAGCGGCACCACGGGCGGCGGCACCACCGGCGGCGGGACCACGGGCGGCGGCACCACCGCCGGCACCGGCACCACCGGTGACACCACGCCGCTGGCCGACAGCGCGCTGGGCGGCACGGGCTCCCCGGTGGCGGACCCGCTCACCGGCGGGGTGAGCACCGGCGTCGTGGCCACGGCCCAGCCCGTCCAGGCCGGCGGCAAGGGGGACACCATCCCCGTGATGGCCTACGTGCTCATCTTCGCCACGGCGCTCGCGGGCGTGTTCGGCGTGCCGGCGCTCGGGGCCTGGCTCGACAAGCGCAAGGCGCAGTCGTGAGCCGCCGCCTGCGCACCGCCGTCGGCGCCGGCCTCCTGTGCGGCGCCCTCGTGCTCGCCGGCTGCTCGTCGTCCGACGGCGGCTCGGGCGACGCCAAGGACGCCACCACGACCACCACCCGGGACCGCTCGAAGGGCTTCCAGCCCGATCCGAAGCTCCCGGCCGACATCAACCCGATCCCGTTCCTCAAGGGCAACCTGGTCGCGCTCGGCAACGTGAAGCTGAAGGTGACCAAGGTCGATGACCCCGACGCGAAGGCCTCGGGCGACGGCACCCGCCGGGCCACCCTCACCGTCGAGGTCACCAACGGCGCCCTGGAGCCGCTGGAACTGAAGGCCAAGACGTTCCTCGTCTACGTGGCCAACGGTCAGTCCGACACGCCGCCCGCGGACGCGATGGGCAAGGCGATCCCGTCGGGCAAGACGGTGACCCTCACCCTCCCCTACGACCTGCCCAAGCGCTCCGAGCTGATCGCCCTGGTGTTCGACGGCAACCCGTACGGGGACCGGTTCCAGTCCGGCCTGATCGCGATCGACCCCAACTACAAGCTCCCGAAGGCCGACTCCTAGGCCG
>CAZUYW010000124.1:0-1572 GCA_964624775.1 uncultured Iamiaceae bacterium | reverse complement strand
GGCTCGCCCAGCCCGATCATGGCCACGATCGCGTGGCCGTCGGGCAGGTGCAGCAGCGGCGCCGCCTCGGGCTCGGCCGCGGCGAGGAACGTGGTGAGCACGGCGCCGAGGCCCTCGTTGCGGGCGGCCAGCATCAGGTTCTGCACGAACGGGTAGATCGAGCCCCCGCCGATCACCGAGGCCCGGGCGAGGTCGCGGTCGGTGACGGCGAGCGTGCCGAGGTCGACGGTGACCACGAGCACCTCGGGCACCGCCTCGATGCCGGCGAGCAGCGGGTGGGCGGGGAGATCGTCGGGCACGGCGACCATCGCCGGCGCCGGGTCGGTGACGCTGAACGCCCGGTGGCCGGCCGCCTGCTCGGCGAGGTAGCGGGCCCACACGGGGGCGGACAGGTCGGCGAGGCGGCGGCGCAGGGCCGGGTCCCGGACGACGGTGACGTGCCACCCCTGCTGGTTGCCGCCGCTCGGCGCGAAGCGGGCGTGGTCGAGGATCCGGTGGAGCACGTCGGGCGCCACGGGCGCGCCGGTGAACGACCGCACCGCCGCGGTGGTGCGCATGGCGTCGTACAGCTCCACGACGGCTCCCCTTCGGTCTAGGTTCTGACGGTCCGCATCTGACGGACCATCAGGACCGTAGACCAGCGTCGCCGCAGCTTCAGGGGGCACCCGTGACCGCATCACTCGCCGACTCGACCACGCTCTGGGAGCTCGTGGAGCGCCGGGCCGCCGCCACACCGGACACGGTGCTGCTGCGCGACGAGGGCGGGCGCACGCTGACCTGCAAGGAGTTCCGCGATCGGGCCGAGCGGGCCGCCGCCGGGTTCGCCGCGTTGGGCGTCGCCCACGGCACCCGGGTCACCTGGCAGGTGCCGAACCGCTTCGAGACGATCATCGCCAGCTTCGCCCTGGCCCGCCTCGGCGCCATCCAGAACCCGATCCTGCACCTGTACCGCCACAAGGAGGTCGGCTACGCGATCGGCGCCACCGACGCCGAAGTCGTGCTCGTGCCCGGCGAGTGGAACGGCTTCGACTACGGCGCCATGGTGGCCGAGCTGGTGGCGGACCGGCCCACCAAGCCCCAGATCGTCGACATCTTCGCCGCCCTCCCCGACGGCGACCCGGCCACCCTCACCGACGTGCCCGCCCCCGCCGACGGCGACGAGGTCCGCTGGGTCTACTTCACGTCCGGCACCACCTCGGACCCGAAGGGCGTGCGCCACACCGACCGCACCCTGATCACCGGCGCCAACGGCCTCGCCGTCGCCCTGAACATGCAGCCCGACGACATCGGCTCGATCGCCTTCCCGTTCGCCCACATCGCCGGCCCCGACTACTTCGGGATGATGCTGCTCGCCGGGTTCGGCGCAGTGCTGATCGAGGCGTTCACCCCTGCCGGGGCCGTCGCCGCCTTCAACGCCCACGGCGCCACGATGGCCGGCGGGTCGACCGCGTTCTACCAGATGTACCTGGCCGAGCAGCGCAAGGATCCGAGCACGCCGCTCATCCCGAGCCTCCGCAAGCTGTCCGGCGGCGGCGCCCCGATGCCGCCCGAGGTGTACGAGGAGGTGAAGCG
>CAZUYW010000123.1:5717-8557 GCA_964624775.1 uncultured Iamiaceae bacterium | reverse complement strand
GCTACAAGCTGCCCAAGGCCTACCTCCGGCGCGACCACATCGTGCGCTCTCCCGCCGGCAAGGCGGACTACCGCTGGGCCAAGGCCCAGGTGGCCGAGGACCCCGAGGGCTGATCCCGGCGCCGCCGGGACGGCTCAGCCGACCTCGGCCAGCGCCGCCTCCAGGCCGGCCCGCTCGGCCCCGATCGTGGTGTCGTCGCCGTGGCCGGTGTGCACCACCGTGTCGTCGGGCAGGCCGAGCAGGTGATCGCGGATGCTGGCGAGCAGCACCCCGCGATCGGAGAACGAGCGGCCGGTGGCACCGGGCCCGCCGTTGAACAGCGTGTCGCCCGAGAACAGCACACCGTCGGCCGCGTCGTAGACGCAGCACCCCCCGGGGCTGTGCCCGGGGGTGTGGCGGACCTCGAGGGTGGTGCCGGCGACCTCGACGAGCTGGCCGTCGGCCAGGGTCGCGTCGACGGTGCGACCGGGGTGGATCGCCTCCCAGAGCATGGCGTCGTCGGGGTGGAGCCAGATCGGCGCCCCGACGGCCTCGGCGAGGTCGACCGCCGCGTTGATGTGGTCGTTGTGGCCGTGGGTGCACAGCACGGCGACGACCCGGCGACCATCGATGCCGGCGACGATCGGAGCGGCGTCGTGGGCGGCGTCGAGCACCAGCACGTCGGTGTCGTCGCCGATGAGCCAGATGTTGTTGTCGACGTCGAACGACTCGCCGTCGATCGTGAACGTGCCGCTGGTGATGACGCGGTCGATGCGGGCCATCAGGCGCCGCCGCCCAGCACGACGACCGAGCGCAGCACCTCGCCGCGCTCCATGCGGTGGAACGCCTCCTCGACCTGGTCGAGCTCGATGGTCTCGGAGATGAAGCGATCGAGGTCGAGGCGGCCCTGCAGGTACAGGTCGATGAGCATCGGGAAGTCCCGGCTGGGGAGGCAGTCGCCGTACCACGACGGCTTCAGCGCGCCGCCCCGGCCGAAGAACTCGATCATGGGCAGGTCGATGCGCATCTGGGGGTCGGGCACGCCCACCTGCACGACGGTGCCGGCGAGGTCCCGGGCGAAGAACGCCTGCTCGAGGACCTTGGGGTTGCCGACCGCCTCGATGCACACGTCGGCGCCGTTGCCGTCGGTGAGACCTCGGATCGCCTCGACCGGGTCGCCGTCGGTGGCGAGCACGGTGTGGGTGGCCCCGAACTCCCGGGCCAGCTCGAGCTTGCGGGGGTCGAGGTCGACCGCGATGACCTTGGCCGCTCCCGCCAGCCGGGCACCGGCGATGGCGGCGTCGCCGACCCCGCCGCACCCGAACACCGCCACCGAGTCGCCGCGCCCGACCTCGCCCGTGTAGAGCGCGGCACCGAGGCCGGCCATCACGCCGCAGCCGAGCAGGCCGGCCGCCTCGGGCTTGGCCCGCGGATCGACCTTGGTGGCCTGGCCCGCGGCGACGAGGGTCTTCTCGGCGAAGGCACCGATCCCCAGCGCCGGCGTGAGCGGACGGCCGTCGAGGGTCATCTTCTGGGTGGCGTTGTGGGTGCTGAAGCAGTACCACGGGCGGCCGCGCTTGCAGGAGCGGCACTCGCCGCAGACGGCCCGCCAGTTGAGGACGACGAAGTCGCCCGGGGCCAGATCGGTGACATCGGGGCCGACGGCCTCGATCACGCCCGCCGCCTCGTGGCCGAGGAGGAACGGGAAGTCGTCGTTGATGGCACCCTCCCGGTAGTGCAGGTCCGTGTGGCAGACGCCGCACGCCTGGACGGCCACCAGCACCTCGCCCGGTCCCGGGTCCGGGACCTCGATGACCTCGACGCTGACGGGTGCACCCTTGGCGGTGGCGACGACGGCGCGGACCTGCTGCGGCATTGCTGACTCCCCTGTTCGACGGTGCCCAGACCGTACCCCTGCCCGTCGGCCGACCGGGACGGTCACGCAGCCGGATCGGCGAGCACGGGCAGCGCCCCGAGCGGCGCGTAGCGCGGGTCCTCGTCGGCCAGGGCCCGCAGGCGGCCGCGCACCCGTCGGTGCTGCTGGCGGACGGCGGCGGGCGCCATCCCGAGCAGGCGCCCGACCGTGACGGCAGGCGCACGATCCCCGAGCGTCACCTGGAGCGCGGTCTCGTAGAACAGCTCCTGATCGCGCGGTGATGCGACCTGCTGCACGGCATCGTGCAGGAGCCGCAGCGTGGGGTGATCGGCGGCCAGGCGCACGACGAGATCGACGACGGGCACCTCGGCGGCCGGGGACGGGCGGGGCGCCGACCCCCGCCCGTCGATGCCACCGCCCTCGCCCGCTCCCGGCCGCCCCCTGCCGGCCAGCTCGTCGAGCGAATCGGCGTGCTGGCCGAGGTGGCGGTCCACACCCGCCGCGATGCGGTGCCGGGCCCAGATCCACGGCGGCGCCCCGCTGGGGTCCCAGCTGCCGGCCAGCTCGGCGACCTCGATCGCCGCCTCGACGACCAGTTCGTCGACCACCGATGCCGGCAACCGGACGCCCCGGCTCCGCAGGATGCCGCCCACCGACCGGGCGAGCGCGGCACCGTGGGCCGCGAGCAGATCGCCCAGCGCGGCACCGTCTCCGGCCGCGAGCCGCCCCATGATCGTCGCCAGGTCCCCGAAGCCCTCGCGCTCCGCCGTGTCCGCTGTCGTCGCTCCCATGCCGCCATCTTCCGCAGGGGGTCTGACAAGAAGCAGATACCGAGCGGGGCGCACGCTCCGCCGGTAGCGTCCCGCCCCATGGCCGCACCCGTCCCGTCCTCGCGATGGCTCGCCGATCCTTCGGTGCCCCGCGGCGCCGACTACGACGCCCGGTTCGAGGCGCTGGCCGCCCAGGGCGACCACGTGCACGGCGA
>CAZUYW010000123.1:0-5617 GCA_964624775.1 uncultured Iamiaceae bacterium | reverse complement strand
TGGCCGTAGGCGTCGTTGATGGCCTTGAAGTGATCGACGTCGATCACGCAGACCGCGACCTCCGCCGGGCCGGCCAGGGCCTCGTCGAGCACGGCGAGCATCGCCCGCCGGTTGACGAGGCCCGTCAGGTCGTCGTGGTCGGCGAGCACCCGCAGCTGCTGCTCGGCGCGGTGGACGCGCAGCCACATCGCCCGTCGTTCGACGTAGGTGCCGGCCACCGCGGCCACCAGTGCGAGGGCCAGCCAGCGCTGGGCGTGCCACCCCGAGCGCGAGTCGGTCAGCGCGGCGAGCAGTCCGGCGAACAGGGGCAGCGAGAACGCAGCGAACACGAGCGGCGCCGACGACAGGGCCGTCGCCGCGGCCACCAGCCAGGTGACGACGATCGCGATGATCACGCCCGTGACCACCGCCTCCGCGTCGGACATGGCCGCACCGACGAGCAGCACCCAGGTCGTGGTCTGGGCCGCGGCGAGGAGCGCGGCCAGGACCTCTCGTCGACCCGCAGGGCCGCCCGCCGGGGCCGACCACGGGTAGCGGCGCACCGCGGCGGAGCGCAGGCCCACCACCACGACCGTCACCGCGGCCCAGGCCGCGAGCGCCATCGGATCGAGGGCGTCGCGCAGGGTGAGCGCGGCGGCCGCGAACACGGCGAGGTTGCCGAGATCGGAGGCGAGGCGCGGCTCGGCACCGGCGCGGGGCGCGCCGCCATGCACGGGTTGCCGACGGGGAAGGCTGGGCATGGATGATCCTCGGGAAGCGCTCCCGGCGGCTGCCCGCGGCCGAGGGAGGTCGACTCGGAGCGTAGCTGACCCTCGGGACGGGGCCTGACGATCAGCCCACGCGCAACGCGGCCGGTGCGTCGGCGGGCACGGCCGGCGCGGACGGTGCCACCGGCGCCACCCGCTCGTAGCTCGAGCCGACGGGCGGGCGCGGATCGTCCTCGCCCTTGTTGGGCCACATGCTCATGGCCCGCTCGGTCATGGCGGTGATGGTGAGCGACGGGTTCACGCCGAGGTTCGCCGACACCGCTGACCCGTCAGCGACCGACAGGCCCTCGTAGCGGAACACGCGCTGGTAGGCGTCGATCACACCGCTGTCGGCGTCGTCGCCGATGCAGCAGCCGCCCAGGATGTGGGCGGTGGTGGGCGCGTCGAGGATCGTCTCGTTCCACGCGCCCCACGGCTCGCCGTCGAGCATGTCGGCGACCTCGCGGGCAGCGTCGTTGGCCACGGGGATGTAGGAGGGGTTCGGCTCGCCGTGTCCGGGGGCGCTCACGAGCGTGCCGAGCCGCTTGTTGCGGCGCAGGGCGATGCTGTTGTCCCGGCTCTGCATGACGAGGAGGATGATCGACCGCTCAGACCAGCGGCGCACCGACAGGGAGCGCAGGAACGCCCCGGGATGGCGCACCACCTGCTTCAGGAAGCGGACCTGGCGAGGGGTCGACCCGCCGCCGTCGACGAGCACCGTCGAGAGGAGGCCCATGGCGTTCGAGCCGGGCGGGTAGCGGCAGGGCTCGATGTGGGTGGTGTCGTCGGGGTGGATGGACGAGGTGATGGCCACGCCGTGGCTGAGCTCGGGCTTGGCGACCTTGGCCGAGGCGCCCACGATCGCTTCGCTGTTGGTGCGGACGACGTCGCCGATGCGCTCGGACAGGTGTGGGAGGCGGCCCTCGTCGCGCAGCTGGAGCAGGAGCTTCACCGTGCCCAGCACGCCGGCGCTGAGCACGACCCGCTCGGCGGTGATGGTGCGGGTGCGCTTGCGCACCCAGGCACCCGACCGCTCGGTGGTCACCCGCCAGCCCCCACCCGCGAGCGGCTCGAGGTCGGTGACCTGCGTGTCGGGGATGACGGTGGCCCCGTTCTTCTCGGCCAGGTACAGGTAGTTGCGGTCGAGGGTGTTCTTGGCGCCGACCTTGCAGCCGACCATGCAGCTGCCGCAGTGGGTGCACCCGACCTTGTCGGGGCCCTCACCACCGAAGTACGGATCGGGGGCGCGCTCGCCGGGCGTGCCGAACCACACGCCGACCGGGGTGCGGTGGTAGGTGTCGGCCACCCCCATGCGCTCGGCCAGCTCGTGCATGTAGGCGTCCGGCGGCGTGTCGGCGGGCACCTCGTTGACGCCGAGCATCCGCTTCGCCTGGTCGTAGAACGGGGCGAGCTCGGCCCGCCAGTCGGTGATGTGGCCCCACTGCGGATCCACGTAGAAGGGGTCGAGCGGCTCGTAGAGGGTGTTGGCGTACACGAGGGAGCCGCCGCCCACGCCGGCGCCCGACAGCACGGCCACGTCCTTGAGCGGCGTGATGCGCTGGATGCCGCGGAGGCCCAGCTTGGGCGCCCACAGGAAGCGGCGGAGCTGCCAGCTCGACCGGGGCAGCGTCGCCTTGTCGAAGCGGCGCCCGGCCTCCACCACGGCCACCCGGTAGCCCTTCTCGGTGGCGCGGAGCGCGGTGACGCTGCCCCCGAAGCCCGAGCCCACCACCAGCACGTCGTAGTCGAACGATTCCATGGCGGCATCGTTCCACGATGGGCCCGGTCGGCGCAGGTCCGGCCCTGCCCGACCTCAGCCGACGAGGACGACGGCCGGCTTGGCGGTGGTGCCGCGGAACGCCTCGTAGACGGCGAGCAGCTCGCCGCCGGCGATGACCGCCCAGGGGCCGTCGCCCTCCACGCCGAGGTCGGCACGTTCGAGCACCTTGCCGACGCGGACCGCGGCGGCGAGGTCGGCGTCGATGTCGGCGACGGCGAGGTGGCGCACCGCCTCGACCATGGGGCGCACCTGCTCGGGCCCGACCGCCTCGAGGGGCACCGCGTCGTCGAGGGTGAAGGGCCCGACGCTGGTGCGGCGCAGGTTGCGCAGGTGCGCCCCGCCGCCGAGCGCGGCACCGATGTCGGCGGCGAGGGTGCGGATGTAGGTGCCCGACGAGCAGGTGACGTGGAGCGTGAACACGAGCGGCTCCGCCTCCGGCCCGGCGGTCACCGCGAGCTCGTGGATGGTGACGGGGCGCGGCTCGCGCTCGATCTCGATGCCCTGCCGGGCGAGCTCGTGGAGGCGCTTGCCGTCGACCTTCACGGCCGAGACCATCGGCGGGATCTGCTCGATGGGGCCGACGAACGCCGCGGCCGCCGCCTGGACCTGGGCGAGGGTGGTGCCCGCCATGTCGTGCACAGCGGTGACCTCGCCGGCGGCGTCGAGCGTGGTGGTCTCGGTGCCGAGCACCAGCTCGCCGACGTAGGCCTTCCCGAGCGGCGAGAGGAAGCGGAGCAGCTTGGTGGCCCGGCCCACGCCGAGCAGCAGCACACCCGTGGCGTCGGGGTCGAGGGTGCCGGCGTGGCCGACCTTGCGGGTGCCGAGCAGGCCGCGGCTCTTGGCCACGACGTCGTGGCTGGTCCACCCGGCCGGCTTGTCCACCACGACCAGGCCGTCGGGCCCGGTGTGGCCGCCCCGGCGCCCCATCAGGCCCGGGTGGCGGCGACGCGTGCCGGGGTCACGCCTCGCCTGCGGGCGGCTCGCCGCCGGGCGCGTGGTCGGCGAGGCCCCGCAGCACCGCCTCGATGCGCTCGGCGTCGCGGATCACCGCGTCGGTTGCGAAGCGCAGCTCGGGCGTGCGCTTGATGCGGGCCTGGCGCCCGACCGCACCCTGGAGGCGGGGCCGCAGCTCGGCGAACGCCTCCTGGATCTCCTCCTCGCCCTCCTCGCCGCGCGAGTGGTCGTAGTAGGCGACCGCGCGCCCGAGATCGCCGTCGACGACGACGTTGGTGATGACGACGAAGGCCAGGCGCTCGTCGTCGATGCGCTCGAGCTCCTCGGCGAGGATCTCGCGGACCAGGGTGTTGAGCCGCGCCGTGCGGGGATAGTCGCGGGCGGTGGTGCGCTTCTTCATGGGCGTCCCTCCGGGGTCAGTCCCGCGGGATCTCCCGCTCCTCGTAGGTCTCGATGATGTCGCCGGGCTTGAGGTCCTGGAAGTCGGTGAGGCCGATGCCGCACTCGAAGCCCGTGTTGACCTCGCGCACGTCGTCCTTGAAGCGCCGCAGCGAGGCGATGGCGCCCTTCCAGATGATCGTGCCCTCGCGGAGGAAGCGGACCTTGGAGCCGCGGGTGATCTGCCCGTTGGTGACGTAGCAGCCGGCGATGGCGCCGACCCGGGGCACCCGGAAGATCTCGCGGACCTCGGCCTCGCCGGTGACCACCTCTTCGAACTCGGGGGCGAGCATGCCGACCATGGCCCGCTCGATGTCCTCGAGCAGGTGGTAGATCACCTCGTAGGTGCGGATCTCGACGTCCTCGTTGGCGGCGAACTCGCGCACCTGGCGATCGGGGCGGACGTTGAAGCCGATGATCGTGGCGTTGGAGGCCATGGCGAGCTCGATGTCGCTCTTCAAGATGCCGCCCACGCCCTGGCGGACGAAGGAGAGCTTGACGTCGTCACGCTCGAGCTTCTTGAGGCTGGCGGTGACCGCCTCGAGCGAACCGGTGACGTCGGCCTTGATGATGAGGTTGAGCGTGGCGACCTCGCCCGCCTGGATCTGGGTGAAGATGTCCTCGAGCTTGGCGCCACCGCCCAGGGCGGACGCCGACCCGGAGATGTTGGCCACGCGGTGGTAGTGCTCGCGCTGCTCGGACACCGAGCGGGCGGTGCGCTCGTCGGGCGCGACCACGAAGTCGTCGCCGGCGTCGGCCACATCCGACAGGCCGAGGACCTGCACCGGCGCCGAGGGCCCGGCCTCCTTGACCTGCTCGCCCTTGTCGTTGATGAGGGCACGGACACGGCCCCAGGCCGCCCCGGCGACCAGCGGGTCGCCGACCTTCAGGGTGCCGCGCTGCACGAGCACGGTGGCCACGGGGCCACGGCCGACGTCGAGGTTGGCCTCGAGCACGACGCCCCGGGCTCGGCCCGTGGGGTTCGACCGGAGGTCTTCGAGCTCGGCCACCACGAGGAGGTTCTCGAGCAGCTCGTCGATGCCGATCTCCTGGAGGGCCGAGATCTGGCAGACGATCGTGTCGCCGCCCCACGACTCGGGGACCAGGCCGCGCTCGGCGAGCTGGGCGAGGACCTTGTCGGGGTCAGCGTTCTCACGGTCGATCTTGTTGACCGCGACGACGATCGGCACATCGGCAGCACGGGCGTGGTCGATGGCCTCGATGGTCTGGGGCATGACGCCGTCGTCGGCGGCGACCACGAGCACCACGATGTCGGTGGCGTCGGCGCCGCGGGCGCGCATGGCGGTGAACGCCTCGTGGCCCGGGGTGTCGATGAAGGTGATCGGACGGCCGTCCTTGATGACCTGGTAGGCGCCGATGTGCTGGGTGATGCCACCGGCCTCGCCCGCCACGACGTTGGCGTTGCGGATGCGGTCGAGCAGCTTGGTCTTGCCGTGGTCGACGTGACCCATGACGGTGATCACCGGGGCCCGGGTGACGGCGTTCTCGTCGTCGTCGTCGTCCTCGAGCTCCTCGACGCCGAGCACCCGCTGGAGCTCGACCTCCTGCTCCTCACCGGGATCGACGAGACGGATCTCGGCGCCGATCTCGGCGGCGAACAGCTCGATCATGTCGTCGGTGAGCGACTGGGTGGCGGTGACCATCTCGCCCTGCTGCATCAGGAAGCGGACGACGTCGG
>CAZUYW010000122.1:0-8589 GCA_964624775.1 uncultured Iamiaceae bacterium | reverse complement strand
CGGCTCGCCCGCGTCGGAGGCCAGCCACCAGGTGGCGACCGCGGCGAGCGCGACGAGTCCGCCGCCGGCCACGGCGCGGGTGCTGGGGATGCCGCCGGTGCGGCGGCGCACCTCGCGCCGCGGTGCATCGTCGCTGGTCGCGGTCGGGTGGTGCGCGGGGGACGCGGCTGCCATGGGGTCTGCCTCGGGGGGTCGCCGGTGGTGCGCAGAGTGTGGTCACACCGGCGAGGGCCGAAACGTAAATGCCCGGAAAGGACACAGAGTCATTGCACGCTCAACGATGAAACCGGACGGGACCCGCACGCCTGTCCGATTTCGGGGTCGGGACTCCCTGAAATGACGTGACACGGCTATCATCGGCGACATGTCCACCCCAATCCAATGGCTCAGCACGGCGGAAGCAGCCAAGTACCTCGGGATCACCCCCCGGACGCTCTACCGCTTCATCGACGAAGGGCAGATCGCCGGGTACCGCTTCGGTCGGGTCATCCGGCTCAAGCAGACCGACGTCGACGCGTTCATCGAGAGCAGTCGCATCGCGCCGGGCACCCTCGAGCACCTCTATCCCGAGGTCGTGGGCGACGCCAACCGCTGACCTCAGCGGTCCCCGCGCCAGGTCACCTCGCCGATCGCGTCCAGCGCCACCGTCACCGGGCCACCGGCCCGGGCGGTGACGAGGACCACCAGGTCGTGGCCGGTGCGCTCGATCACCCCGCTGAGGCGGGTGCCCGATCGGGTCAGGACCGTGACGGGGGTTGCCTCGCCGACCAGCTCGGCGAGGAGTGCTGGCCAAGACTCGCGAACCGTGATCGATCGGTCACCCAACGTGGGATGACCGGTCGGTTCGCCGCGCACCCACTCGAGGTGCGCCAGGTGCACCACTCGACGCGTCCCGTCGACCTCGGCGAGCACGACCGCATCGGGCGCGACGGCGGTGACCCGCGCCCGCAGCGTGCGGCCGTCGCCGAGGCCGAGCACCGACGTCGCCCCGTGCTCACCGAGGTCGACGAGCACGCCGAGGAGGGTCGCGCTCGCCCCCGCCGCCGCACGGATCCCGGCCGCCTGGCGCCGTGCGAGGCGTGCCGCATCGCGCCGGGCAGCATCGGTGAGCGCGAACAGGGCGCGATCGGGATCATCGGCCGTGCGGTCGCCGACGGCGCCGCCGTCACCGGGGCCGCCGGGCCGCCCGTCCGCCGGGTCGGGAGGCACGGGGGCGACCGTAGCGGCCCCGCCGGCGCTCGGCAGGGGTCGGTCAATCCACACCCTGCACCTCGGGGCGGGCGGTACGCTGGTCCGGTTCCCCAGCGAAAGCCGACCTTGACCACCACGCAGCTCACCATCCACGTCCCGGGCAACCACCTCATGGGCCCGCTGCTCGGCGAGCGCGACGAACTGCTGCGTCAGATCGAGGCCGCGTTCCCCGACGCCACCATCCACGTGCGCGGGAACGAGATCGCGATCGGCGGCCCGTCCGCCGACCCCGTCGCGCGCCTCTTCACCGAGCTCGTCGCCATGCTGCGCGCCGGGCAGCCCATCGATGCTGCGCTCCTCGCGCGCAGCATCGACATGGTGCGCGCCGACGAGCATCCCGCCGAGGTGCTCACCACCGACGTGCTGCGCCCCTCGCGGGGTCGCCACGTGCGGCCCAAGACCGCGGGCCAGAAGCGCTACATCGACGCCATCGCCGAGCACGTCATCACCTTCGGCCTGGGCCCGGCCGGCACGGGCAAGAGCTGGCTGGCGGTCGCCATGGCGGTGCAGGCGCTGCAGGCCAAGACGGTCGACCGCATCATCCTCACCCGGCCGGCGGTCGAGGCGGGGGAGCGGCTCGGCTTCCTGCCCGGCGACCTGATGGCCAAGGTCGATCCCTACCTGCGGCCGCTCTACGACGCCCTCCACGACATGGTGGATCCCGAGGCGGCGGCCCGGCTGCTCGAGCGGGGCACCGTCGAGGTGGCGCCGCTCGCGTTCATGCGCGGCCGCACGCTCAACAACAGCTTCATCATCTTGGACGAGGCCCAGAACACCACGCCCGAGCAGATGAAGATGTTCCTCACCCGCATCGGCTTCGGCTCCAAGGCGGTGATCACCGGCGACTCCACCCAGGTCGACGTCCAGGGCGGGCGCTCGGGCCTGCATGGCATCGAGGCGATCCTCGGCGGCATCGACGGGCTGGGCTTCGTGCACCTCACCGGGCGCGACGTCGTCCGCCACCGCATCGTCGCCGAGATCGTCGACGCCTACGAACGTTCCGGCGGCCCGGCACCGGGTGGGGCGGGCGCATCGTGATCCGTCCCGCGCCGCCCGGCCCCCGCAAGCCGCGCCGCCGCGCCGGCGAGGGCGAGCTCGAGGTCTTCGTCGCCGACGAGCAGGCCGACCAACCCGTCGACGTCGCCCGCTGGGAGGCGCTGGCCCGTGCCGTGCTCGGCGCCGAGGGCGTCGAGGGCGAGGCCGAGCTGGCCGTGCTGTTCGTCGACGAGGCCACCATGACCGAGCTCAACGGCCAGTTCATGGGGCAGCCCGGCCCGACCGACGTGCTCGCGTTCCCGATCGACGACGACGAGGTCACCGTCGGCCGCTCGCCCGACGGCTCCACCACCGGACCGGATCGCGAGCCGCCCGACGACGTGCCCCTGCTCCTCGGTGACGTGGTCATCTGCCCGGTGGTCGCGGCGCGCAACGCGCCCGCCCACGCCGGCACCTACGACGACGAGATCGCCCTGCTCCTCGTACACGGCATCCTCCACGTGCTGGGCATGGACCACGCCACCCCCGACGAGACGATCGAGATGCAGGCCCGCGAGCGCGACCTGCTCGGCCGGTTCCACCGGAGCGCCTCGTGATCGCCCCGGTGCTCGCCGTCGAGCTCACCACCCACGACATCTGGATGATCGTCGCGATCGTCGTGCTCATGATGATCGCCGCGGGCACCGCCATCGCTGAGACCGCCATCGTGCGGATCTCCAAGGCGAAGGCGATCGGGCTCGTCGAGGACGGCCGGCCGGGTGCCGCTGCGCTGCAGTCGCTCGTCGACGCGCCCGAGCGGTGGATCAACGCGCTGCTGCTGATCGTGCTCGTCTGCCAGATCGTGCAGGCCACCCTCACCGGGATCGTGTCGGGCCGGCTGTTCGGCGGGTTGGGCGTGGCGATCGCCACCTTCATCAACGTGGTCGTCACGTTCGTGTTCGCCGAGGCCGCGCCCAAGACGTGGGCGCTCCAGAACTCCGAGCGGGCCGCCCTCATCTCGGCTCGGCCGGTGAAGCTCTTCGTCGAGCTCGCGCCGCTGCGGCTCCTCGCCCGTGGCCTCATCGGCCTGACCAACGTCATCCTCCCCGGCAAGGGGCTCAAGGAGGGGCCGTTCGTGTCCGAGGAGGAGCTCCTCGCCGTGGCCGCCGAGGCCGCCGAGTCGAACGTGATCGAGGCCGACGAACGGCGGCTGATCGAGTCGATCATCGAGTTCGGTGACACCGTGGTGCGCGAGGTGATGATCCCCCGGCCCGACATGGTCACCGTGTCGCACGAGTTCCGCGTCGCCGACGTGATGGAGGTCGTGCTGCTCAACGGCTACAGCCGGGTGCCCGTGCTCGGCGAGGGCATCGACGACGTGATCGGCCTGGTGTTCGCCAAGGACCTCATGCGCGCCGAGCGCGACGGCCGCGAGGACGAGCCGGTGGCGCACCTGGTCCGCTCGGCGCGGGCGGTGCCCGAGACCAAGCCGGTGTCCGAGCTGCTGCGGGAGATGCAGGCCGAGCAGTTCCACATGGCGATCGTGATCGACGAGTACGGCGGCACGGCGGGCCTGGTCACCCTCGAGGACCTGATCGAGGAGCTGGTGGGGGAGATCGTCGACGAGTTCGACACCGAGGACGCCCGCGTCGAGCCGCTGCCGGGCGGTGGCGTGCGGGTCTCCGGCTCGCTCAGCATCGACGACGCCAACGACCTGCTCGACGTCTCGCTGCCCGACGGCGAGTTCGACACGATCTCGGGCCTGGTGCTCGCCGAGCTGGGTCGCCTCGCGGCGCCCGGCGACGTCGCCGAGTGCGACGGGGCCCGGCTCACCGTCGAGCGGGTCCAGGGTCGGCGCATCATGCGGGTCCTGGTCGAGAAGGTCTCCGCCGATCCCGACGACGACCTCGACGAGTCCGGCGCCGGCGACGGGCGCGTGGCGGTCGGCGACGAGGGAGACCGGGGCGACGCCTCGTGAGGTCGGGCTTCGTCACCCTCGTCGGGCGCCCCAACGTCGGCAAGTCCACGCTGCTGAACCAGATCCTCGGCCAGAAGGTCACGATCGTCTCGGACAAGCCCCAGACCACCCGCACCCAGGTGCGGGGCGTGCTGAACCGGCCCGACGCCCAGGTCGTGTTCGTCGACACCCCGGGCATCCACAAGCCCCGGACGCTCCTCGGCGAGCGCCTCAACGACACCGCCACCGGCTCCATCTCCGATGTCGACGTCGTGTGCCTCCTCGTCGACGCCACCGCGCCGATCGGCAAGGGCGACCAGTGGGTGGCCCAGCGGGCGCCGCGCCACGCGCTGATCGTGGTCAACAAGACCGACATCGCCGAGCCCAACCAGGTGCTCGAGCAGCTCGCCCGGGCCGCCGACCACCTCGACGCGGGCGACGAGTACTTCCCGGTGTCGGCCCGGACGGGGGCGGGCGTGCCCGAGCTGGTGTCGGCGATCGTGGCTCGGCTGCCCGAGGGCCCGCAGTACTACCCCGACGACATGGTCACCGACGTGCCCGAGGCGTTCTGGGTGGCCGAGCTGGTGCGCGAGCAGCTCCTCGCCGTCACCCGCGACGAGGTGCCGCACTCGGTCGCCACCCGCGTCACCGAGTGGGACTGGCCCCGGGTGCGGGTCGAGATCCTGGTCGAGCGCGACTCCCAGAAGGGGATCGTGATCGGGAAGAAGGGGAGCGTGCTCAAGGCGGTCGGCATCGCCGTGCGCCAGCAGCTCCCGCCCGGGGCGTACCTCGAGCTGTTCGTGAAGGTCGACAAGGACTGGCAGCGCCGTCCCAAGGCGCTGGAGCGCCTCGGCTACTGATCCCTCAGGCCGTCACCGAGCGCAGGAACGCCTCCGCCTCGGCCCGGTCCTTGGTGCGGGGCATCGGCGGGAGCGCACCGATCAGGTCCCAGCGGTAGCGCTTGGCCGTGGCGAGGCGCGGGTCGAACACCGCGACGACGCCCCGGTCCTCGGCCGAGCGGATCAGCCGGCCGGCCCCCTGGGCGAGCATCATCGACGCCCGCGGCAGGTCGATGAGGCGGAAGGCGTCCTGGCGGGCCTGCTCGCGTCGGGCTGCGAGCACCGGGTCGTCGGGCCGGGGGAACGGGATGCGGTCGATCGTGACGAGCGACAGCGTGCGTCCGGGCACGTCGATGCCCTGCCAGAAGCCCATCGTCGCGAACAGGCTCGCCGACTCGTCGGCGGCGAAGGCCTCGACGAGGGCCGGCTTGGGCAGGTCGCGCTGGCCGAGGATCGGGGTGGTCAGCCGCGGCCGCAGCGCCTCGATCGCCGCGTCCATGGCTCGGTAGGAGGTGAACAGCGCGAGCGTCCGGCCCCCGGCCGCGCCGATCAGTGCGGCGAGCTCGTCGTGCACCGCCGGCTCGTAGGCGGGCTGGCGCGGATCGGGCAGGTGGGCCGCGCAGTAGAGGAGGGCGTGGTGGGCGTAGTCGAACGGGCTGCCGACGTCGAGCTCGACGTGCTCCTCGGTGTCGAGCCCGATGGACGCGGCGAGCGCACCGGGCAGCGTGGCGCTCGTGAGCACCGTGGGGGCCCGCTGCCACAGGCCCTCGCGCAGGATCGCGGCCACGTCGATCGGCGCGACGCGCAGCTTCGGGTTGTGGGCGGGGCCCTCGACCCACGTGACCGACGAGTCGGGCACCTCGCTCGCGCCGATGACGTCGACCTGGACCGCGGTGGTGAGCTGCACGGCCCGGGCCTTGCGGGTGGCGACGTCGTCGCCCTTGTCGTCGGGCACGGCGCGCAGCGCGGCGGCGACCCGGTCGAGGCGGGCCCGGATGAGCGCCAGCGCGTCGGACACCTCGGGGGGCGGGCCGTTGCGGAGGCGGCGATCCACCGAGTCGACCAGCGAGGCGCTGAGCAGGGCCCCCGAGGTCTCGAGCTCGTCGATCGTGGCCGGGTCGTCGATGATGGCGCGCACCGACCGGGCCAGGTTCTGCAGGCGGCCGGCACCGAGCTCGTAGCCGCACGTGTCCGAGATGATGTCTTCGAGCTGGTGGGCCTCGTCGATCACCACGAGCTCGTGCTCGGGGAGCACCGCACCGGCGGTGACCACGTCGAGGCCGAGCAGGTGCAGGTTCACCACGACGACGTCCGCGTCGGCGGCGCGGCGGCGGGCGGCCTCGGCGAAGCACGCCTCGCCCTGCGGGCACTTCCGGGCGCCCGGGCACTCCTGGGCGGACACGCTCACGGCTGACCACGCACTCGGGGACGGCTCGACGGGGAGCTCGGCCCGGTCGCCCGAGTCGGTGAGACCGGCCCAGGTCTTGAGGGCGTTGAGCTCCATGGGCGAGGCACGGTCGGCCAGGCCGTCGAGGGCGAGCTGGCCCGCCCCGCTGATCTCGGCGATGCGCTGGAGGCACACGTAGTTGGAACGGCCCTTCAGCACCGCGAACGTGAACGGTCGGTCGAGGTGGGCCTGCAGGAACGGCAGGTCCTTGTCGGCCAACTGGTCCTGGAGGGCCTTGGTGGCGGTGGCCACGACCGTCCGCCGACCCGAGAGCACCGCCGGCACGAGATACGCCCAGCTCTTGCCGGTGCCGGTCCCGGCCTGGGCGAGGAGGTGGTGGCCGTCGTCGAACGCCTCCGCCACCGCCGTGGCCATGGCGTCCTGCGGGGCCCGTCGTTCGCCGGCGGGCGAGGCGTCGGCCAGGCGCGCCAGGGCGGCGAGGATGGCGTCGGCGGAGGGCACCGGGCGAGGGTAGCGGCCTAGCTGGGCGGCCCCGGCGGAGCCTCGTCCAGCATCGTGCCGCCGCGCGATGCCGCGACGGGGGCCCGGCCCGGCAGCGCCGGCACGCGGATCGGGACCTCGAGGGTGCCGTGCTCGGCCTCGTAGCGCACGGCGTTGAGCGTGGACGCGTACACGAGCAGCTTGGCGAAGAGGGCGAGCCAGGCGAGGATCGCGAAGACGATGCCGAGCGAGCCGTACATCGCCGAGGACCGCGCCACGAGGTGCGGGACCACGACGGTGCCGACCAGCTTCAGCGCCTCGAACCCCACGGCGGCGACCAGCGCGCCGGGGAGCAGGAGCCGCCAGTGGACCCGACGGGTGCCGAGGCCCCAGAACATCCAGAGGAACAACCCGACCTCGATCACGAGCGACAGCGCGATGGCGAGCACCGAGGTGACGAGGACGGGGGTGCCCGCCGGCAGGACGTTGAGCACGCCACCCAGCGCGATCGACGCGGCGAACCCGACGGCGGCGACCACGAGCCAGCCGATCGCGAGGAAGCGGTCGCGCAGCCCCGTCGTCGCCTCCTGCCACGGGAGGCGCACGCCCTGCTGGAGCGCGACCGCCACCCCGGACCCCGCCCACGCCAGGCCGAGCAGCCCGATGATCGAGGCGGCCTGGCGGCTGTCGGCGGCGCGCTCGAGGGCGCCGGTGAGCGCGTCGGCGGCGCTTCCCGTCAGCCCGAGGTCGTCGATGAGGCGCGGCGCGAGCGTGGTGTCGCCCGCGGCGATGAAGCCCACGACCGCGATCGCCACCAGCAGCAGGGGGAAGAGCGCCACGAAGATCGAGACGGTGATGGCCGACGCGGCGAAGGATCCGTTGATCTCGCCGACGCGGTCCTGCACCGCGAGGGCCGTGCCGAACCAGGGCCAGCGCTCGCCGAGCGCGTGCAGCTTGTCCTTCACCCCGGGCTCCTCCTGTCGCCGCGACGCCTCGGCCGTGGTGTCGTCGCACTGACCGTAGGGGCTGTCCCGAACCCGCCGCGGACGGGCGGTAGGTTGCCCAGGTGGACCTGACCGGCATCGACCTCAACCGCCTGCCCCGCCACGTGGCCGCCGTCATGGACGGCAACGGTCGCTGGGCCACCCAGCGGGGGCTCAAGCGCACCGAGGGCCACGCCGCAGGGGAGGAGGCGCTGTTCGACACGCTCGACGGCGCGATCGAGCTCGGCCTCGGCTGGTTCACCGTCTACGCGTTCAGCACCGAGAACTGGAAGCGCCCCACCGACGAGGTGCGCTTCCTCATGGGCTTCAACAAGGGGATCCTCGAGCGCCACGCCGAGGACCTGCACCAGCGCAACGTGCGGATCCAGTTCATCGGCCGGCGCGACTGGCGGGTGCCCCGGGGCGTCGCCAAGCGGATCGACTGGGCCACCGACCTCACCCGGCACAACACGGGCACCGTGTTCACGATCGCGTTCAACTACGGGGGCCGGGCCGAGATCATCGACGCCGTGCGCTCGCTCGTGGCCGATGGCGTGAAGGCCGACAAGATCGACGAGAAGGCCATCCGCAGCCGGCTCTACGACCCCACCATGCCCGACCCCGACCTCATGATCCGCACGTCGGGCGAGTACCGCATCTCGAACTACCTGCTGTGGCAGCTGGCCTACAGCGAGC
>CAZUYW010000121.1:1727-8620 GCA_964624775.1 uncultured Iamiaceae bacterium | reverse complement strand
AAGTCGCGCTTCTCCTTGATCTTGGCGGCCTTCCCGACGCGATCGCGGAGGTAGTACAGCTTGGCGCGACGGACGTCGCCCCGGGTGTGGACCTCGATCTTGTCGATGATCGGCGAGTGCACCGGGAAGGTGCGCTCCACGCCGACGCCGTAGGAGAGCTTGCGGACCGTGAAGGTCTCCTGCAGGCCACCGCCCTGGCGACGGATCACCGCACCCTGGAAGACCTGGACGCGCTCCTTGGAGCCCTCGACCACGCGCACGTGGACCTTGAGGGTGTCACCGGGCGCGAAGTCCGGGACGTCGTCACGGAGGCTGGCCTGGTCAACGAGGTCGGTGCGGTTCATCGGAGCATTCCTGGGGAGCGATCGGGGGCGCGCCGGGCGCGCACAGCAGTTGGCAAAACTAGACGGCAGCCCCGTCGGCGGCCAACTCGCCCACGGTGACCTGGGCGGACGCCCGGGCCGGCAGGGCGATGGCGGCCACCAAGGCTCCCACGAACGTGGCGAGGGCGGCCACCCGGCAGCCAGCGGTCATGCCCTGGAGGAAGGCGTCCGACGTGGCCTGGGCGATGATCGGGCGCACGCCCTCGGGGGCCCGGTCGGCCACCTGGGCGGCGGCCACGACGGACTCCCGGGCCAGGGCCACGGCGAAGTCGGGCACGCCGATGCGGGCGAGGGCGTCGCCGACGCGGGGCGCGTAGACGGAGGCGAACACCGAGCCGACGACGGCGACGCCGAGGGTGCCGCCGATCTCCCGGGTGGCGTCGTTGACCGCCGAGCCGACGCCGGCCTTCTCAGGGGCGAGGGAGCCCATGATCGCCTCGGTGGCGGGCGCGGTCGTGAGGGCCAGGCCGCCGGCGATCAGCACCATCGAGGGCACCACCCCGCTCCAGTACGGCGTGGTCGCCCCCATGCCGCCGGCGAGGAGGAAGCCGACGCTCATCGACGTGAGACCGGTGGACACCACCACCTTGGTGCCGATGCGCAGCGCGAGCCGGGCGCTGATGGGCGAGATGATCGCGGCGGTCACGGCGAAGGGCAGCGTGTGCACGCCGGCCGACAGGGTGTCGTAACCGCGCACGACCTGGAAGTACTGGGTCACGAGGAAGATGAACCCGAACAGGCCGAAGAAGGCGGTGGCGACGGCGAGGCTCGCGGCGGTGAAGCGGGGGTTGGTGAAGACCCGGATGTCGAGCATCGGGTGGACCCGGCCCCGCTCCCACCACACGAACACGGCGAGAAGCGCAGCGGAGAGGGCGAACCCCCCGATCGTGACGGGCGTGGCCCAGCCGTGCCCGGGCGCCTCGATCACGGTCCACACGAGCAGGCCGATGGCGGCGATCGACAGGACCACGCCGAGCGGGTCGGGGTCGCCGGCATGCTCGTCCCGGGAGGTGGGCACGAGGTTGCGGCCGGCGAGGATGGCGATGGTCACGACGGGGACGTTGACGAGGAAGATCGATCCCCACCAGAAGTGCTCGAGCAGCCAGCCGCCCGAGAGCGGGCCGAGAGCGACGGCGAGGCCGGTGACGGCGGACCAGGCGCCGATCGCCTTGGCCCGCTCGGTCGGGTCGGTGAAGACGTTGGTGAGGATGGCGAGCGTGGCCGGGAAGACGAGGGCGGCCGCCGCGCCCATGAGGGCCCGGGCGGCGATGAGCTGGTTGGCGCTGCCGGCCAGGGCGGCGATCACCGACGTGAGCCCGAACAGGGCGAGGCCGACCTGGAGGGTGCCCTTGCGACCGCGCCGGTCCCCGAGGCTGCCGGCGGCGAGCAGCAGCCCGGCGAACACGAGCGAGTAGCTGTCGACGATCCACTGGAGCTGGGAGATCGAGGCGTCGAGCTCGCCCGCCATCTTGGGCAGCGCCACGTTCACGATCGTGTTGTCGACCACGACGATGAACACGCTCAGGCAGAGCACGGGCAGCACCGCCCACCGCCGGGGGTGGGGTGCGGTCACGGTGATGGGGGGTGCAGCGGTCACGGCGACTCCTGTAGTACGATGTTCCACAGTTATAGGACGCCGTTCCAGGAATGCCAACGTGACAGGTCGCACACCAACCCGCCACCGCACCCCCGCCGCCGAGGTCGAGACCGCCGTGCTCGACGCCGCGGCCCGGCTGCTCGTCGACGGCGGGCCCGGCGCGCTCTCCATCCGCCGGATCGCCACCGAGGCGGGCGTCGCGCCGATGTCGATCTACAACCGCTTCGAGTCCAAGGCCGGCGTGCTCGACGCCCTCCTGATCCGTGCGTTCGGCCGCCTCGGCACCATCACCCGCGAGGCCGAGGGCACCGACCCGCTCGATCGCATCCGCAACAGCGCCCGCGCCTACCGCACCTTCGCCCTCACAGACCGCGGCAGCTACGCCCTCATGTTCGACCGCACCGACGACGAGTACGCGCCGTCGCCCGCGGGCCTCGAGGCGGCGGCGACTTCCTTCGGGGGCCTCGTCGCCCTCGTGCGCGACGCCCAGGCCGCCGGCGTGCTCGTCGACGGCGATCCCATCGAGCTCGCCCAGCGCCTGTGGGCCACGATCCACGGCGCCGTGTCGCTCGAGAGCCGGGCCATCTGCTTCGCCCCCAGCACCGACCAGCACTTCGACGCCCTGGTCGACACCGTGCTCGCCGGGCTCCGCCCCGAGCACGCGCTCGCCGGCGGGCGCGTCAGTCGCTGAGCGGCGGCTCGGGGAACTCGGCGAGGAGCGCCTCGTCCTCGGCCGTGAGGCCGCCCCGCGCTTCGATCAGGTCGGGACGGCGGGCGACGGTGCGCCGGAGGGCCTGGGCCCGACGCCAGCGCTCCACCCGCCCGTGGTCGCCCGAGCGCAGCACCTCGGGCACCTCCCAGCCCCGGAAGTCCGCGGGCCGCGTGTACTGCGGGTACTCGAGCAGGCCGTGGCTGAACGACTCGTCGTCGCCCGAGGTCTGGTTGCCCATCACCCCCGGCACGAGCCGGCCCACCGCCTCGAGCACCACCAGCGCCGCCACCTCGCCGCCGCCGAGCACGTAGTCGCCGATCGACAGCTCGTCGTCCACCAGGTGGTCCGTCACCCGGGCGTCGACGCCCTCGTAGCGGCCGCACAGGAGGCTGAAGCCCTCCCCCGCCGCCAGCTCGCGGGCCAGCGCCTGGTCGAGCCGACGCCCGCCGGGACCGAGCAGGAACAGCGGGCGGGGCGGGTCTGCCGCCTCGACCGTGGCGAAGATCGGCTCGGGCATGAGCACCATCCCGGCCCCGCCGCCGAACGGCGCGTCGTCGACGCTGCGGTGCGGGTCGGTGGTGGCCGAGCGCAGGTCGTGGGTGCGCACGTCGAGCAGGCCCCGCTCGCGGGCCTTGCCCAGCAGGCTGCGGCTGGCGAAGCCCTCGATGAGGTCCGGGAAGATCGTGAAGACGTCGACCCGCACGGTCAGACGCCCTCGGTGCCCGGGAGCAGGCCGTCGGGCGGATCGATCACGAGCCGCTCGGGCAGCTCGGTGTCATCCACCACGAACGCGCACGGGATCAGCGTGCCGTCGGCGAGCTCCAGGAGGTCGTCAGCCGGGTTGGCCAGCACCGCGGCCACCTCGCCCCACGTGCGCCCGTCGGGGGTGGCGACGGTGGCGCCCACCAGCTCGTGCACCCACAGGGCGTCGGGATCGTCGATCGGCTCGCCGTAGATCACCTGGCCCCGCAGCGCCTCGGCGGCCTCACGGCCGGCGACGCCCGACAGCGCCACGATCCAGCGGCCCGAGTGCTCGCGGGCGGTCACGATCGTGCGGGGACCGTCGTCCAGGTGCCACACCGCCCCGGGCGCGGTGCGCTCGGGGCGGTCAGAGGTCAGGTGCGCGGTGATCTCGCCGCGCAGGCCGTGGGCCTTGCCGATGCGGCCGATCTCGAGCAGCGTCACCGGTGGCGTGCGATCGGTCCGCCGGAGGCGACGATCAGTCGACGAACTCGATGTCGACCGTGGTGTCGTCCTTCACCGCGGCGGCACGCACGACGGTGCGGATCGACTGGGCGATGCGGCCCCGCTTGCCGATCACGCGGCCCATGTCGCCGTCGGCGACGCGGACATCGAGCTGGACGTCGTTGCGACGGCCCGCCGTGGTGGACACGGTGACCTCGTCGGGGTTGTCGACGACCTGCTTGACGATGTACTCGAGGACGGCCTGGGCGTTGTCGACCGCTGGCAGCTCGGTGCTGGTCTCGGCCTCGCTCACGACTCGGCCCCGGCGGCCGCAGCAGCCGGCTCGGGCTCGGCGGCGGCCGGAGCGGGCGCGTTGCCCTTGAACTCGTCCCACGCGCCCGAGATCTTCAGGAGGCGCTCGACGGTGTCGGTCGGCTGGGCGCCGACGCGCAGCCACTTGAGGGCCTTCTCGTTGTCGATGACGACGCCGGAGGGCTCGAGGCGGGGCTGGTAGGTGCCGACGATCTCGATGAACCGACCGTTCCGGGGCGACCGCGAGTCGGCGGCGACGACGCGGTAGGTGGGCTGCTTCTTCTTGCCCATCCGCATGAGGCGGAGCTTGACGGCCACGAGTGTTCTTCTTCCTGTTTCGGTAGGTGCAACAGCGTGCGGGGACCCGGCCGACCGGCCGGATGCGACTTGCCATGGTGCGCCATGGGGACCCCCGAGCGCAAACGCAGAGGTCGGCGCCCCTGGTCAGAGGCCGGGGAGGCGGAACTCGGGCTTGCCCGGCGCGCCGCCCGACGGCGGCAGCGTCAGCTGCGGACGCCCGCCCTTCGGGGTGGTGCGACCGCCGCCCTTGCCCTTCTTCTTGCCCTTCTTGCCCCGGCCCATCAGCCCGCCGCCGAGGCCCTTCATCATCTTCTGCATCTCGCCGAACTGCTTGAGCAGGGCGTTGACGGTGGTGACGTCGACGCCGGCGCCCTTGGCGATGCGCTGCTTGCGCGACCCGTCGATGATCTTGGGGTCCCGGCGCTCCTGAAGCGTCATCGAGTGGATGATGCCCTCGATCTTGGCCAGCTCCCGATCGTCGATCTCGGTGTTGCGGAGCTCCTTGGGCATGCCCGGCATCATCTTCATGAGGCTGCCGAGGCTGCCCATCTTCTTGACCTGGGCCATCTGCTCGAGGAAGTCCTCGAGGGTGAACTGGCCCTCCATGAGCCGGTTGGCGGCCGCCTCGGCCTCGGCCTCGTCGAAGGCGTCCTTGGCCTTCTCGATGAGGGTGAGCACATCGCCCATGCCGAGGATGCGCCCGGCGAGGCGGTCCGGGTGGAACAGGTCGAAGTCGTCGAGCTTCTCGCCGGTCGACGCGAAGGCGATCGGCTTGCCGACCACCTCCTTCACCGAGAGGGCGGCACCGCCGCGCGCGTCGCCGTCGAGCTTGGTGAGGATCACGCCGTCGAGCTCGAGGGTGGCGTGGAAGTTCTCGGCGACGGTGACCGCGTCCTGGCCGGTCATGGCGTCGACCACGAGGAACGTGTACGTGGGCGAGGTGGCCTCGGAGATCTGGCGGACCTGCTCCATGAGCTCGGCGTCGATGGCGAGGCGGCCGGCGGTGTCGACGATGACCACGTCGCGCCCGAGGCGCCGGGCCTCGGCGAGGCAGGCCTGGGCCACGGCGACGGGGTCCCCCACGCCGGAGGCGACGACGTCGTCCTCGGCGGAGAACACCGGGACGTCGACCTGCTTGGCCAGGGTGCGCAGCTGCTGCACGGCGGCGGGGCGCTGGAGGTCGGCGCCGACGAGCATCGGGTTGCGGCCCTGGGCCTTGAACCACTTGGCGAGCTTGGCCGAGGTGGTGGTCTTGCCCGAGCCCTGGAGGCCAGCCATGAGCACGACCGTGGGCGGCTTGGGCGCGTAGGTGATGCGGATCGTCTCGCCGCCGAGGGTGGCGACCAGCTCCTGGTGGACGATCTCGATGACCTGCTGGGCCGGATCGAGGGCGGCGTGGAGGTCGGCCCCGACGGCCCGCTCGCGGATGCGGGCGACCAGGCCGCGGACGACGGTGAAGTTGACGTCGGCCTCGAGGAGGGCGAGGCGGATCTCGCGCAGGACCTCGTCGACGTCGGCCTCGCTCAGGCGGCCCTTGCCGCGGAGCTTCTTGAAGATGCCGTCGAAGCGGTCGGACAGTGACTCGAACATAGGTGACCTCGGAGACGGGCTAGATGGAGGGGTCCGACGCGGCGGCGAGGCTGTCGGCGCCCGAGCCGCGGGCGGCGGCGATGCGGTGCTTGAGCCGGGCGCGGGTCTGGGCGCCGGTGGCCGGCGCCACGAGCAGCCCGATGGCCACGCCCGCCAGGATCAGCAGCGAGTTGCGGACGCCGGCGATGCGCACGGCCCCGCGGAGGGCCTTGAACGGAAGGAGCAGGAGCTTGAACACGGTGGCCTCCGGGAGGGGATCCCAGTCGGTGGCGGAGCAGATCAGGATGCGAACAGGGCGTCGACGAACTCGTCGGGATCGAAGTCGACGAGGTCCTCGACGGACTCGCCCAGCCCCACGAGTTTGACCGGGATGCCGAGCTCGGTGTGGATGGCGAACACGATGCCGCCCTTCGCCGAGCCGTCGAGCTTGGTGAGGACCACGCCGGTGACCTCGGTGGCCTCGGTGAACTGGCGGGCCTGGACCAGGCCGTTCTGGCCCGTGGTGGCGTCGAGCACGAGGAGCACCTCGGTGACGTGACCCGGGTCGCGGTCGGCGACGCGGCGCACCTTGCGCAGCTCCTCCATGAGGTTCGTCTTGGTGTGGAGGCGCCCCGCCGTGTCGGCCAGGACGAGGTCCATGTCCTTGGCGGCGGCGGACTCGACAGCGTCGAAGATGATGGCGCTCGGGTCGCCGCCCTCGGCGCCGCGCACGATGCTCGCCCCCGCACGCTGGGACCACATCTCGAGCTGCTCGGCCGCCGCGGCGCGGAACGTGTCGCCCGCGGCGAGCATCACCTGGTGGCCGGCGTCGACC
>CAZUYW010000121.1:0-1717 GCA_964624775.1 uncultured Iamiaceae bacterium | reverse complement strand
GGTGGTGGTCTTGCCGACGCCGTTGACGCCGACGAACAGCCACACGTTGGTCCGGCCCTCGTCGAGGTGCAGCGACCGATCCTCGGAGGCCAGGCGGGCCTTCATCTCCACCTTCAGCGCCTCGACGAGCTGCTCGCCCGACTCGAGGCCCTCGGCCTTCACCTGCGCCCGAAGGTGCTCGAGGAGCTCGGAGGCGGGCCCGATGCCGAGGTCGGCGCGGATGAGCGCCTCCTCGAGCTCGTCCCAGGTCTCCTCGTCGATCTTGGAGCGGCCGAGGAACCCGGCGAAGGTGGCGCGGGCCCGGCTGAGGCGGTCGCGGAAGGACGGCTTGACCGGGGCGACGGGCGCGGGCGCCTCGACGACCTCCGGCGCCTCGACCGGGGCCTCGGCGACCTCGGCGGGGGCCGTTTCGGCTTCCAGGGTCGGCCGCGGCGGGGCGAGGACGCCGCCGCTCGGGCCGGGCTCGAGCTCGGGCCCCTTCGCCTTGCGCTGGTTCGTGTAGAAGAAGGCGCCGCCTGCGACGAGCAGGACGAGCACCGCGAGGATGATGATCACCGGGAGCATGACGGCGGCGAGCCTACCGGTGCCCCGCCGCCGCTCCGGTACCGGCGGAGGTCCGGCACCGGAGCGGCGGGAGGATCAGTTCGGCGCGGTGCCGAGCGTGACGGTGACCGTGCTCGCCTTCCCCTGCCGCAGCACGCGCAGCGTCACGTCCTCGCCGGGGCGCTTGGTGCGGATGGCGGCGGCCAGGTCCACCATGCTCTGCACCTTGGTGCCGTCGACCTCGGTGATCACATCGCCCTCCTGGAGGCCGGCGCTGGCAGCCGGGCTCCCCTGCTGGACCAGCGTCAGCGAGGCGCCGGCCTGGTTGCCCGAGGCATCCGCGCCCTCGACGCCGAGGAACCCGCCGTCGAGCGGCTTGCCCTCCACGATGAGGTCGGCGACCGTCTTGGCCAGGTCGATCGGGATGGCGAACCCGATGCCGACGTTGCCGCCGCCCTGGGTCCCGTTCGAGGACCCGGTGATGATCGAGTCGTTGATGCCGATGATGCGGCCCTGCCGGTCGGCCAGCGCGCCACCCGAGTTGCCGCTGTTGATCGGGGCATCGGTCTGGATGGCCGGGATGTAGCCGCCCGGCGTCTGGCTCGACCGGCCGACGGCGCTGACGATGCCCGCGGTCACGGTCTGGTCCAGGCCGAACGGGCTGCCGATCGCGATCGCCGTCTGGCCGACCTGCGGGGCGCCGCCGGTGGCGAGCACGGCGACGGGCAGGTCCTTGCCGCTCTGCACGCGCACGACGGCGACGTCGCTGCTGTCGTCGGCGCCCACGACCTCGCCGGCCAGGCGGGTGCCGTCGGCCAGGCGCACCTGCACCTGCGACGCGCCGTCGGTGACGTGCGCGGCCGTCATGATCAGGCCGCTCTTGTCGTAGATGAATCCCGAGCCGAGACCCCGGTCGGTCTCGATCTGCACGACCGCCGGGGCGACGGCCTTGGCCACCGCGGCCACCGGCTCGGTCTGGGTCGACGACACCGGTCCCGGCACCGTCGACACGGTCTGGGACGGGGCCGTCGTGGCCGACGGCGCGGCGGCCTGGTCACCGTCCTGGAGCTGGGCGCCGACGGCCACGCCGCCGATGCCGGCCGCGAACACGGCTACGACGGCGAGGGCAGCGGCAGCCGCGCCCCGGCGCCGGGGCGCCCCGTCAGGCCGACGG
>CAZUYW010000120.1:6714-8621 GCA_964624775.1 uncultured Iamiaceae bacterium | reverse complement strand
CGCCGCGTGGGTCCGGGCCCTCGTCGGCCCGGCCGCCCACGCCCTCGGTCCCACCGCCCGACCGGGCGAGTCCGAGCGCACCAGCGCCCTGCGCGCGGCGCTCTTCGACGCCCGCTGCCGGCTCGGCGACGACACCGACGAGCAGGCGCGCGCCTCGGCGCTGTTCGCCACGCTCGGCGAGGCGCCCGACAGCGTCGACCCCGACCTCGCCGACGCGGTGGTCCGCGTCGTCGCCGCGTCCGCCGACGGCCCCACCTGGGACGAGCTCCGGGCCAGGGCCGCGTCCGCCACCACCGCCCAGGACCGCGTCCGCCACCAGGGGGCCCTGGCCGACAGCCGGGACCCCGCCCTCGTCGCCCGGTTCTGCGAGCTCGTCCTCACCGACGAGATCCGCACCCAGGACGGCCTCCTGCTCCTGCGCCGGGCCCTCGCCAACCCCGAGGCCGCCAGCGAGGTGTGGTCCTTCGTGGAGGCCCACTGGACGGACTTCGAGGACCGGTTCCCCTCGGCGGGACTGCCCCGGCTCCTCGAGGGCATCCGCACCGTCGGCGAACGCAGCCTGGCCCGCCGCATCGCCGCGTTCCTCGCGGCCCATCCGGTGCCCCAGGGCGACAAGGTCGTCGCCCAGCACGTCGAGCGGATGTGGGTCAGCGTCGCGCTCGCCGAACGGCTCGCCACCGGCCCCGACGCGCTGGCGCCGGCGCTGGGATGAGCCGCCGGCCCCCGGTCGGCGTCTTCTCGGTCGACGACCACGCGGTGCAGGTGCAGTGGCGCGGGCTGCGCCCCGGCCTCCTGCGCGTCGAGGTCGCCGACGTGGTGCGGGAGCTGACGGTGCGCAGCAGTGCCGGCGTCGCCACCATCGAGGGCCTGCCCGCCGGCCGGCTCCTGACCCTCGCCTGCTCGGGCTCGGCGCTGCCCGAGCCGGTCACCGTGACCGCCCGCACCCTCGACGAGCTGCCCGGCGCGGAGCTCTACCGGCTCGCCACCGTCTCGGACCTGCACCTCGGCACCTGGGTGTTCGGCTACCGGGGCACGATCCTCGAACGCCCGACCCCCGTCCAACCCCATCCGGTGCGCTGTGCGCGGGCTGCGCTCGACGAGGCGTGCCGGTGGGGCGCGCAGCGCATCATCGTGAAGGGCGACATCACCAACAGCGGCCAGGTCGACCACTGGCGCACCTACGCGACCTTGATCCGCGACCTGCCCGTGCCCGTCGACGCCCTGCCCGGCAACCACGACCGGCACTACCGCCCCCGCACCCCGGGGCTCGTGCCCGCCGAGGCGGCGCGGGCGTTTGGCCTCACGATGGCCGATCCGGTCCTCGTGCGCGATGTCCCGGGCCTGCGGATCGTGCTCGTGGACACCACGACCGACGAGCGCAACCGCGGCACGTTCGCCGGCATCCGCGCCCAGGTGCTCGACGCGGTCTCGGAGGCGGATCGGTCCGGCGGGGTGCTCGTCGCCCACCACCAGCAGTTCCACGCCCAGCGGGCGGCCGAGGGCGTGCCCGTCGGCATCAGCCATGCCGAGAGCGTGGACCTGATGGAGGCGCTGGGCCGGGCCCACCCCCACGTGCTGGCCACCGCCGGCCACACCCACCGGAACCGTCGCTGGGCCCACGCCGGGGTCACGGCCACCCAGGTCGGCGCCACGAAGGACTACCCGGGCGTGTGGGCGGGCTACGTCGTGCACGAGGGTGGCATCCGCCAGATCGTGCGCCGGATCGAACGGCCCGACTGCGTCCGCTGGACGGAGCACACCCGCCGGGCGGGCTTCGGGGCATGGCGCTGGCTCGCCCCCGGACGCCTCGACGCCCGCTGCTTCAACCTGCGGTGGTCAGAGGTGCCTCAGCCGATCTCGTAGCGGAGGGTGCCGGCGACGTCGGCCACCGTGACGTCGATCGCCTT
>CAZUYW010000120.1:0-6614 GCA_964624775.1 uncultured Iamiaceae bacterium | reverse complement strand
GGGCACGTGGTGCGGGTGACGGGCAGGTCCACCCGGTCGGCGGCCACCTCGCCGACGGCGCGCTCGGTGGCGGCCCGGTCGAGCTGGTCCGGCGAGCGCGTGCAGGCGGTCCCTGCCGTCGCCAGCGCCGCGCCGAGGCCGACCACCGCGAGTCGGCGACGCCAGGAGGCCACCGTCACACCAACCAGGCGACGAGCCCCACCTGGCCGAGGTGGTAGGTGACCATCACGGCCAGCGGGCCCCAGCGACGGGGTTCGAGGAAGCGGTTCCAGGCCAGGGTGGCATCCGACGCGTAGAAGAGCGTGGCGCCGACGATCGCCCGTGGATCACCCGTGCCACAGGCGCTGATGACCATGGCCGAGATCACCGCCAGGTACGCGATGACCGGCCCGACGAGCTCCTTGTGGTCCCCTGCGGCGACGCCCCGCACGACCCGCTGCCCCACCGTGGCGACGCACAGCGCGACCAGGGCCAGGCCGAGCACCGTCCCGCCGACCGACGTCGGCGCCAGCTGCAGGCCGACGACGTAGGCGATGTGGCCGAGCAGGAACGCGACGAGGCCGGCGATGAAGAACCGCTCCTCCAGCATGAGGAACACGTCCCCGGCCAGCGAGAGCACCAGGCCCAGGACCATCCAGGTGCGCACCCGGGGGTCGGCAGGATCGAGGGCCACCGCCACCCCGATGAGCGCGACCAACGTGGCCGGCTTGGCGACGTAGCGGACGCGCTGGCGCTCGGCGACGACCGCCCACCAGTCGGTGAGGGCGAAGCCCGCGGTCAGGGCCGCGCAGACCCAGGCGAGCGTGGTCACGAGTCGATCGTCGGGTTCGGCACGGCGGCGAGGCTACCGATCGCCGGCCCTGCGAGGGCGACCGAGTCCGGGCAGAGCTCCCGACCGTCCATCCAGCTCGCCACCTCGGCCAGCGGGATGCGGTCGTCGGCGGCGACCTCGCCGTCAGGGAAGGTGAAGGGGCCGTCGCTGCGCGCGACGTAGACCCGCCCGAGCACCGACACGTCGCCGTCGTCGTAGGGGCCGGCAGCCACCTCGTCGAGCGACCCGACCTCGAGCACCACGCCCGCCTCCTCGGCCAGCTCGCGCGCCGCCGCCTCGGCCCAGTCCTCCCCCACCCCGACGACCCCGCCGAAGGCGATGTCCCACCGGCTCGGCCAGACGTCCTTCCACCCGGCGCGCTGGTGCACGACGAGGCGGCCCCGGCCGTCGATCACGACGATGTAGGTGCACCGGTGGCGCAGGCGGCCGGCGCGCATCGCCGCCCGTGACACCACGCCGGTCACGGTGCCGTCGACGTCGACGACCTCGACCTGCTCGCCGGCGGCGGCCGCCGCCTGCGCGTCGCCGTCGGCCACGACCTCAGCCCGCCGCGGCGGCGAGGGCGTCGTCCCAGCCGAGGCCGTCGGCGATCGCCGTGCGGTAGCGCACCACCCGGGCCGGCATGTTCATGGCGAACGCGGCCGTCACGCGACCCTCGCGACCGAAGAGCGCGCAGAACCGTCGCTCCTCGAGGCTGCCCGCCACGATGGCCAGGTCGTCGTCGGGGCGGGGCCGGCCGCAGAGGTTCAACTTGCGGTCGTACTGGTCGCTCCAGAACCACGGGACCGGGGCGTAGGACTCGCCCGGCGTTCCGGCGAGGTCGGCGAGCAGCCGGCGGGCGGCGTGCCCGCCCATGTCGATGGCGTGCTCCCAGTGCTCGACCCGCATGACCTCGCCGCCGAAGGCCGCGTTGGGCCACCGGGCGACGTCGCCGGCGGCCACCACGCCGGGTGCGGCGAGGGTGGTCGCATCGCAGACGATGCCGTCGTCGAGCGCCAGGCCCGACCCGGCGAGCCAGTCCGTGTCGGGGATGACCCCGATGCCCACGACCACGAGGTCGGCCTCGAGCACCTCGCCGTCGCTCAGCTCGACGCGCTCGACGCGTCCGTCGCCGTGGATGGCCGTGGCCCCCACGCCGAGGCGCACATCGACGCCGTGCTCGGCGTGGACCTCGGCGAGCACGCCGCCGATCACCGGTCCGAGGACGCGGGCGAGCGGCGCCTCGAGCGGCTCGACGATGGTGACGGGCACGTCGAGCTCGCGGCACGACGCCGCCACCTCGGCCCCGATGAACCCGGCACCCACGACGACGACCCGGCGGGGACCGGCCTCCAGCGCGGCGCGCACGGCCCGGGCATCGTCGAGGGTCCGCACCGCGTGCACCCCGGCGAGGCGCTCAGTGCCGGGCAGCATGCGAGCCCGGGCCCCGCAGGCGAGCACGATGCCGTCCCAGGCGAGCGTGCGACCGTCGGCGAGCGCCAACGTGCGGGCGCTCAGGTCGAGCCCAGCGGCCGGGACGCCGAGCTCCCACGTGACGTCGAGGTCGGACGCGCCGGCGGCGAGGCCGATGCGATCCTCACCCCACGCACCGGTGAGGAACTGCTTGGACAGGGGCGGCCGGTCATAGGGCCGATGCGGCTCGGCGCCGACGACGGTGACCGCACCGTCGAAGCCCTCGGCCCGGAAGATCTCGGCGGCGCGGCACCCGGCCAGGGAGGCGCCGACCACCACGAGGTGCCGGGTCACGGGCGGTGCGACTCAGTCCTCGATGGTGATGGCCTGCTTGGGGCAGCGGGTGGCCGCCTCCTCGCACTTGGCCCGGAGGGACTCGTCGGGCGAGTCCTGGAGCACGTAGAGGAAGTCGTCGTCGCGCACCTCGAAGACCTCCGGGGCGATGCCCATGCACACGGCGTTGCTCTCACACAGGTCGTAGTCGACCACGATTCGCATGACGTCCCTCCTGGCAGTGGAACAGGTTCTACCGGTGGCTCACCGTAGCCGCGGCCCACGAGCGCGGTTGCCGGATGCCCTTGACGGCCGCGCCGCGCGCCTGGTACGGATGAGTAGCAGGGGGGAACGACACGCCGACCCGAAAGGCTGATCATGGATCACGCTCCCCTCGCCCACACCCTCCCGGCCCGCGCCGCCCGACCCCGATCCCGGCCCCACGCCCGGGTCGCCGCCGGGCTCGGAGCCATGGCCCTCACCACGCTCACGCCCGCCGTCGCCGGGGCCACCGACTACGCCTACACCGGCTCGTGCAGCGTCAGCGGCACGCCGAGCGGCTCCATCGTGCCGGTGACCCGCTCGTTCCGGGCCCGCCTGCCGCGGTCCATCGATCCGAACCACCAGAACCGGTGGAACCTGAGCGGCTACGAGTACTGGTACACGGTCAACCCCGACATCGCCTGGGGACCCCACAGCGACGAGGAGCTGACCATGACCCGGGGCCGCATCAGCGGCGCCTCGCCGTGGCACTCGCCCGACTCGCACACCTCGAACGTGGCGTGGGTGGCCGAGACCGGCTGGAAGGGCCAGAGCAGCGTCGGCGCCAGCCAGATCGCCTTCCACGCCTGGTTCGACGTCCCCCGGGAGAACGATCCCGAGTGCTCCGTCACCACCGCGACCTTCTGAGCCCGCCATGACCACGCGTCCACGCCGGCGATCCGGCCCCCTCGCGCTCGCCGCGCTCGCCATCGTCGGCGTGGCCGCCATGGCGGCCTTCGTCCTGCACACCACCGCCCCCGACCACGTCGCCGTGACCCCGACCCCGACCCAACGTCCCGAGACCGCACTGGACGACGCTGACGCGACGGCCGCCCTGGTCCGGCCTCCCGACGGGTCGCCCCGGGTCGTCGGCCCCACCGGCGCCACCCGCTGGACCGTGGCCGGCACCCGGGCCGGTGCCGCCTGCCTCACCTGCCCGGACGGCCTCATCACCACCCGCCCCTACCGCCGCGTCCGACCCGACGGCTCCGTCGTCCCCGCCGCCGACCTGGCCGACGCCCAGCTCGTGCCGGGCGGCATCTGGCTCCACCGCACCGCCGCCGGCTTCGAGGTGTGGAAGCCCACGCCGACCGGCCACCTCGTCCTCGGCACGGTCCCGGCCCAGTCGCTCGACGCCGCCGACTACAGCGTCGCCCCGCGCTACGAGGCGAGCCCCGACGGGCGGCGGGCCACCGCGATCATCGGCCTCCCCGACCGACGCGAGGTGGGTCGGGCCCGCGTCGTCCACCTCGCCGTCGGATCGCCGCCGGTCCGGCGGACGATCCCCCTGCCCCACGACGGCCGCATCCTGGCCCCCTGCCAGCCGCCCACCGCCGGCACCGACCGGTGGGGCTGGCTGACCTCGAAGCTCGACGGCGACCTGGTCCACGGCACCACCCACCTGGCCATCGCCACCGGGCCGGGCCGGACCCGCACCATCGACCTGCCCTGGCCGGCCGAGTCCTGCGTCCTGCTCGAACACGGCATCGTCCTCGTCCATCAGGCCAGCGATCCGACCGGCAACCGGGTGGCCGCCGCCTGGCTCGACGACACCGGTCGCACCAGCCGACGCGTCGCGGCGCGGACCAGCGACCCGCGCGACGCGGTGAGCGTCGCCCCAGCCACCGGCGCCGTCCTCCTGCCGAGCGGGCGCGGCTACGACCTGGTGGCCGCCGACGGCGCTCGACGGCACCTGGCGGTCGAGTCGGCCCGCCTGGCCCCCACCGGCGAGCTGTGGACCGTCCGCGACGGCCGGGTCCGGCGGGAGGCACGGTGAGCGCCGCCGCGCTGGCCCAGGCCCGGGCCCGCCTCGACGGGAGGCCCGTCGGGCCCTACGACCTCGCCGTCGACCCGGGCGAGATCGTTGCGCTCGTCGGCCCCAACGGCGCCGGCAAGACGACCGCGCTGCACCTCCTGCTCGGGCTCCGCCCGCTGGCATCGGGTCGTGCCGAGGTGTTCGGCGCACCGGTCACCGTCACCCGTCCACCCGCCGGCGCGGGCGTGAGCCTCCTCGACGACGGCCACCGCCCCTGGCTCACCGGCCGCGAGGAGCTTGCGGAGCTGGCGGCCATCCGCCCCGGCGTGCCGGACCCCGCAGCGACGCTCGCCCTCGTGGGCCTGGCCGACGCGGCCGACACGCCGACCGGCGCGTACTCGGCCGGCATGCTGCGGCGCCTCGGCCTGGCCCGGGCGCTCATCGGCGGGCCGCAGCTGCTCGTCCTCGACGAGCCGACCGCCTCGCTCGACCGCGACGCCGGGGCCTGGCTCGGCGGCATCCTCACCGACCTCGCCGCCGAGGGCGCCGCCGTGCTCGTCGCCACCCACGACCCCGAGCTGCTCGACGCCACCGACGCCCGCTGCGTCGCCGTCGAGCAGTGCCGCACCCGATGACCGCGGTGCGATCCGCCCTCCGCGATCCGGGCGTGCGCGCCGTCTGGCTCGCGGTCGCCGCGGCGGCTGCCCTCACCACCCTGCGCCTCGACCAGCACGGTCGGGTCACCATCACGCTCGGCACGGTGCTCTTCTCCGAGCGCTTCGGCGAGGTCGGCTTCACGGCGGCGGCGGTGGCCGGCGGGATCATCGGCGCCGGCGCCCGCCAGCACGGCACCGCCCGCACCCGCTGGACCGCGGGGGAGGACCGCGCCCAGGTGCTCGGCGGCACCGTCGCCGCCGGCGCCCTGGGCGCCGTGCTGGTGCCGCCGGTCTGGTGGGCCACGTCGCTGCTCATCGGCAGCTGGTTCGTCCACGGCGCCGGCCCCTCCCTCGACGCCATGGTCCAGGTCACGGCCTGGGCCGTCGGCGCCTCGGCGCTGTGCGGGGCCATGGGCGTGCTGGTCGGCTTCCTCGTGGCCCGGACCCGGCGGGCCGTGCTGATCATCGCCCTCGGCAGCCTGGCGTTCACGTCCGACGCGCTCGGCGCCCTCGACGCCGCACCGGCGTGGCTCGGCGCCACCAACCCGATGGCTGCCGTCCACCTGCTCTGCGTCGCCGGGACCCGCAGCGTCCTCCTCGGCGGCGGCGTCGACGACCGGGCCACCGTCGTGGCCGCGGTCGCCTCGGCCCTGTGGCTCCTCGGGCTCGGCGCCTGGTGCCTGCGCACGCCCCTGGTGCGGGTCCCCCAGCCCATGGTCGTGCCGCGCGCCGTGCCCGTCGCGCTCGTCGCCGTGGCGGTGGTCGCCCTGGGCGCGCTCGGACCGCACGCCGCGGCGCCCGGCGTGCGCTGGCCGCTGCGCCCCGACTGGCGCCACGCCGTCGCCGAGGGCCGGTCCTCCCGCCAGGTCGCCGATCGGTGGCTGACCTGCCGTCAGCGCGGCGCCCGGTCGGGGTGCAGCCGGTTCGAGCGGCCTGGCGGCGTGGCGATCACCAGGGCCGACGCCCGGATGCTGGCCACCGCCACCAGCCACCAGCTCGAGTTCCTCGCGGGCCAGCGCGATCCCCGCGACCTCGACGTCGTGCTCACCATCCCGCCCTACCGATCCGGCGACGTGGTGGTCGATCGGGCGGGGCTCCGCCTGCGCCTCACGGGTGATGGACGCGGCGGCTACCTGGTCGCCGCCGCCGAGATCGCCGCGATGGGGACGTCGGGCCGATGACCCGCTGGTCGCCGTCCCCGCTCGCCCTGGCCGTCGGCGCCGCCGTGCTGGGCACCCCGCTGCTGCTCGCCGATCCGCCGCCGGCCCTGCTCCCGGCCGCCCTCGCCGCGGCCTGCTGGTGGCTCGCGGCCCAGGGGGTGATCCTCGGCGCCACCGTCGCCTGGGACGCCGCCGGGGCGTGCGAGGTGGGCGCGACCCAGATC
>CAZUYW010000119.1:2142-8624 GCA_964624775.1 uncultured Iamiaceae bacterium | reverse complement strand
CCGACACCGGCAACGCCGAGATCATCGCCCACTACGGCACCCCCGAGCAGAAGGATCGCTGGCTGCAGCCCCTGCTCGAGGGCGAGGTGTTCTCCTGCTACTCGATGACCGAGCCGCAGGGCGGCGCCGACCCCACCATGATCCGCACGCGGGCGGTGCGCGACGGCGATGAGTGGGTCATCACGGGCGAGAAGTTCTTCTCGTCGAACCTGCGCACCTCGTCGTTCCTGATCGTCATGGCGGTCACCGACCCGGACGTGTCGCCGTACCAGGGCATGTCGATGTTCCTGGTCCCGTCGGACGCGCCCGGCATCCGCGTCCTGGCCAACATCGGGCTCGGGCACGAGCCGTGGGGCGAGGGGATGCATGCCCACGTCCGCTACGAGGGCGTCCGGGTGCCAGCCGAGAACCTGCTCGGCGGTGAGGGGCAGGCGTTCGCGGTGGCCCAGACCCGCCTCGGCGGCGGCCGCATCCACCACGCCATGCGCGCCGTCGCCATGGCCCGGCGCCAGCTCGACGCGCTGTGCGAGCGGGCGCTCTCGCGCGAGACCAAGGGCGAGGTGCTGGCCCGCAAGCAGCTCGTGCAGGAGGCGGTCGCCGACTCGTGGATCCAGCTCCAGTCCTTCCGCCTCATGGTGCTGCACACGGCGTGGCTCATCGATCAGAGCTCGACGGCGGAGGCCCGCCGCCAGATCGCGGCGTGCAAGGTGCTCGCCGCCGAGGTGCTGTCCGACATCGCCCGGCGGGCCCAGCACCTGCACGGCGCGCTCGGCGTCTCCAACCTCATGGCGTTCCCCACCGAGGTGGGCACGATGATGGGGATCATGGACGGGCCGACGGAGGTCCACAAGGTGTCGGTCGCCCGGTCGGTGCTCAAGGACGTGGCCCCCTCGCCCGACGCGTGGCCCACCCGGTTCGGCCCCAAGCGGGTCGTGGCGGCGCGGGCCCGCTTCGACGAGATCGTCGAGGGCCTCGATCCCACCGACGAGCAGCGGGCCGGCTTCGCCGCGCTGATCGCGGGCTCGGCGGGCGACGACGCCACGGTGGCCGAGATGCAGGCCTACCTCGACGCCACGATCGGCAACCGCTAGGGAGCGGTCGCGGTCAACTGACCCGGTCGTGGGCGTCGGCGATCAGGGCGGGGAGCATCGTCGCCATCTTGGCGAGCGTGTCGGTGTCGCCCTTCTTGGCCAGGTGCTTGGCGATGAGGGCCATCGCTGCCGCCTCCTTGTAGCGGGTGAGGGCGTGGAACCAGGCGAGGTCGGGCACGGGGCCGCCGGTGGCGCGCTCGTAGGCGGCGAGCAGCTCGGCGTCGGTCGGCATGCCCGAGTCGGTGCCGGGCGCGACCACGGGATGGCGGGCCTCGTCGGTGAAGAAGAGGAACCACGAGAGGTCGATGCGCGGGTCCGAGCGGGACCAGATCTCCCAGTCGATGATCGCCCGCACCTGCTCGCCGTCGCTCAACATGTTGCCGAGGCGGTAGTCGCCGTGGACGACGACGGGGGCGAGGGGCTCGGGGGCGGTCGCCCACAGCGCGGCGGCGCACGCCTGGTAGCCGGTGCGGACCTCGTCGGGCACCGTGTCGAACGTGGCCGTCCAGCGGTCGACCTCGTCGGTCGGGCTCGTGACCGGCTCGTCGCCCAGCCCGATCTCGGCCGGGTCCAGGCGGTGCAGCGCGGCGAGCATCTCGACCGCCCCGAACGCACGGGCGCGGGTCTCGGCCTCGGGGAGGCGCTCGCGCGACGACGCCTCGAGCAGCGGCTCGGTGCACGCGCCGGGCACGAGCGCGGTGGCGAACAGCGGCGGCACCTCGACCGGCGCCCCGGGGTCGGTGAACAGCAGGGGAGGGACGCCGACGCCCGGACGCCCGTCGAGCGCCCCGATGCAGCGGGCCTGGCGGAGCATGTCGCGGTTGCGGACCGGGGGCAGGCCGGGTGGCGCCACCTTGAGGACCGCGGTGGGCACCTCGGGGGGACCGTCGTGCACCGCCACGGCGAACACGAGCCCGATCGTCCCGCCCGCCATCGGCTCGGGCCGGCCCAGCGTGCAGCCAGGCGCCCAGGCCTGCGCCGCGGCGGTGGCCCGCCGGTGGAGGTCGTCGAGGTCGACGGCGCTCATGTGGCCCTCGGATGCGGCATGATCTCCGAAACTAACAAGTGCGTCAGCTTCGAGGGGAGGATCACCGTGGCGCAGGACCCGCACTTCCCGGCGTTCACGCCCACCACCGGGACCCTCGCGCGCACCTGCGCCGAGCGCTGGGGCGACAAGCCCTTCGTGATCCTCGGCGGGGATCGCCTGACCTACGCCGAGGCCGACGCCCGTTCCGTCCGCCTGGCCAAGGGCCTGCTCGCCAGCGGCATCGGCAAGGGCAGCCGGGTCGGCCTGCTCGCCCCGAACAGTCCCGCCTGGGTGGTCGGCTGGCTCGCCGCCACCCGCATGGGCGCGGTCGTCACCATGCTCAACACCTACAACAAGGCGCCCGAGCTGCGCCGGGTGATCCGCCACGCCGACCTCCAGGTGCTGCTCACCGTCGGCGAGCTGCTCGGCGTCGACGAGCTCGACCGGCTCGAGGAGGCGATGCCCGGCGTGGCCGACCAGCCCCACGAGGCGATCCTCCTGCCGTCGCACCCGTACCTGCGCGCCGCGTGGACCTGGGGGGTCGCGCCTCGCGGGTGGTGCGGTGACCTGGCCGATCTCGCCGCCCGCGGCGACGCGGTCGACGACGAGCTGCTCGCCCAGGTGGAGGCCGAGGTCCACCCCGCCGATCCCGCGGCCATCGTCTACTCGTCGGGCTCCACCGCCGACCCCAAGGGTGCGGTCCACACCCACGGGGCCATCGTCCGCCACGCCCACAACCTGTCGACGATGCGGGACATCACCGACGACGACCGGCTCTACACCCCGATGCCGCTCTTCTGGGTCGGCGGGTTCAGCTTCACGCTCGTCGCCGCCATGCACGCGGGTGCCGCCCTCGTGTTCGAGGAGCGGTTCGAGCCGGGCGCCACGCTCGACCTCATCGAGCGGGAGCGGGTCACCCAGGTGCTCGGCTGGCCCCACATGGCCAAGGCGCTCGTGGACCACCCGACCTTCGCCCAGCGCGACCTCTCGTCGATCCGGGCCGGCAACGTCACCGCCCTGCTCCCGCAGGACCAGCAGCTGGAGGCCGACGTCCCCAAGGCGAACTCCCTCGGCATGACCGAGACGCTGGGCCCGCACACCTTCTACCCGAAGATCCCGCTGACGCCCGAGACCGAGGGCAGCTTCGGCATGTCGGTGCCCGGCGTCGAGCACAAGATCGTCGACCCCGTCACGCTCGAGGACCTCCCGGTCGGCCAGACCGGCGAGCTGTGGCTGCGCGGCTACTCGCTCATGGTCGGCCTCAACAAGCGGGAGCGGGCAGACGTGTTCACCGCGGACGGGTGGTACCGCACCGGCGATGCGGGCCGCTTCGACGAGGAGGGGCACTTCTACTTCACCGGCCGCATGGGCGACCTGATCAAGTCCTCGGGGATGAACATCACGCCCCGCGAGGTCGAGCTCGCCCTCGAGGAGCTCCCCGAGGTGACGCTCGCGTTCGTCACCGGCATCGACGCCGGCGAGCGGGGCCAGGACGTGGTGGCCGCCGTCGCGCTCGTTCCCGGCGAGGAGCTCGACGCCGAGGAGGCGCGCGCCCGGGTCAAGGAGCAGATCGCGAGCTACATGGTGCCGCGCCACGTGGCCGTGTTCGCGAGCCAGACCGAGCTGCCCTGGCTCGACTCGGGCAAGGTCGACCGCCGGCGCCTCGCCGCTCTCCTCGAGGAGCGGTTCGGATGACCACGTTCGACCCCTACTCGGAGGCGTTCTTCGAGGACCCGTGGGCGACCTACCGCTGGATGCGGGACGAGGCACCGGTGTTCCACCACCCCGAGCTCGGCTTCTACGCGGTGTCGCGGTACGAGGACTGCGTGGAGGTCCACCGGGACTTCCGCACGTTCACCTCCACGATGGGCGTCACGCTCGACCAGCTCCGCAGCGCCGAGTTCGGCCAGGTGGCCGACGCCGTCGGCTCGATGATCATGATGGACCCGCCCCAGCACGAGCGGCTGCGCAAGCTCGTGAACCGGGCCTTCACGCCCCGCCGCATCGCCGCGTGGGAGCCCGTCGTCGAGCGGGTCATCGGCGGCTTCCTCGACGACCTCGCCGGCGCCGACGCGTTCGACGTGGTGGCCGATGTGGCCGGGCCGTTCCCCGTCGAGGTGATCAGCGAGATCCTCGGCATCCCGGCCGCCGACCGCCAGCAGCTCCGCCGCTGGACCGACACGATGCTCGAGCGCGAGGTGGGCAACCCGTTCCCGCCGGCCGCCGGCATCGAGGCGAGCATCAACCTGTTCGGCTACGTCGAGGACCTGGTCGTGGAGCGGCGGCGGCACCCGCAGGACCACATGATCGACCACCTGATCGCGGCTGAGGTCGAGCAGGACGACGGCACCACCGAGCGCCTCGCCGACGTCGACGTCGCCCGGTTCGCGGCGCTGCTCGCCGCGGCCGGCGCCGAGACGGTCACCAAGCTCGTGGGCAACGCGGTGATGACCTTCGCCGAGCACCCCGACCAGCTCGCCCGGCTCCAGGCCGATCCGTCGCTCGTGGGCTCGGCGGTCGAGGAGGTGCTGCGGTGGCGGGCGCCGTCCCAGTACCAGGGGCGCTACGCCCAGGCCGACTGGGAGCGCCACGGGGTCACCGTGCCCGCCGGCAGCCCGATGCTCATCGTCACCGGTGCCGCCAACCGCGACGAGCGGGCCTACGAGGACCCCGACCGCTTCGACATCGGGCGCACCGGCCCGATGGCCATCAGCTTCGGGCACGGCATCCACTACTGCATCGGGTCCCACCTGGCCCGCCTCGAGGGCGCCACCGCCATCCGCGAGCTCTACCGTCGCTGGCCCGACCTCACCGTCGACCTCGACGGCATCCGCTACGTCCACATGAGCAACGTCGCCGGGCCGTCGTCGGTCCCGGTGTCCACCTGACATCTGATCCCGGAGGATCCCCCGATGGAGCTGAAGCCCGGCCTGCGCCTCGAGAGCGCCACCTGCGACACCCAGGTCGTGGTGGTGAAGGCGCCCAAGGACGTGTCCGACGTCGACGTCCGCTGCGGCGGCGAGCCCATGCGCGAGCTGGGCGCCGGGGGCGACCGCCTCCCGATGTCGGCTGAGGGCGACGCCACCCTCCTCGGCAAGCGCTACGAGGACGCCGAGCTCGGCCTCGAGCTGCTGTGCTCCCAGGGCGGCGCCGGCGCGCTCACCGTCGGCGACACCCCGCTCCTCGTCAAGGGCGCCAAGCCCCTCCCGTCCAGCGACTGATCCGTTCTTCGCCGCGTTCTGGCTCGCTCGCCGCCGTTTCGCGGCGAAGTTCGGAAGTCGGACAGGGGGGTTGCCGTTCTTCGCCGCGTTCTGGCGCGTCGCGCGCCGATTCGCGGCGAAGAACCGATCTCGGTCAGGCGGTCGGGCGGGCGACGGTGAAGGCGAGCTGGCAGGCGGCGGCGAGGGGACCGTCGTGGCCGTCGTAGATGTCGACCCGGGTGACGATGGCCCGGCGGCCGCGGCGCAGCACGTGGCCGACGCCGAGCGCGGGCGTGGTCCGCACCGGGGCGAGGTAGTGGACGGTGAGGTCCGAGGTGAACACGATGCTGTGGGCGTCGAGGCCCTCCATTGCCATGCGCCCGCCGACGATGTCGGCGAAGGTGGCGATGAGCCCGCCCTGGAGCCCGCCGGTCGGGTTGGCGAGCGTCTCGTGGAGGTCCAGCTCGACGGCGAGGTCGGCGCCCGGCACCTCGACGTCGCGCATCTTGAGCGCGGACAGCACGTGCCCGCCCTGCACCAGCAGCGCCTTGTGGCGCTCGATGGCGTCGGCCCAGTTGGTCGGCTCGTCGTTCACCGGGCGATCTCCTCGAGCGCGGGGACCAGCGCGGCCAGGCCGGCCAGGGAGCGCAGCTGGTCGTTGAGGTGGCTGCAGGTGGTGGTGCCCGTGAACGCGGCCCGCACGTGGTCGGCCACCTCGCCGACCCCGAGCCCGGCGATCCGCCCGGCGCTGGCCAGCGCACCGGGGCACTCGGGCCAGGGCAGCGTGTGGGCCACCGCCTCGGCGGACGCGATCGTGGCCGCGGCCCGGTCGAGCGTGGCGCGCACGGTGTACTCGTGCAGGGCCTCGATCGTGCCGTCCGGCTCGCGGTACGCGTCGCGGAAGTAGGCCTCGGCCCGCAGCAGGGCCGGATCGTCGGCGTCGCGCCACAGGTCGAGGCGGCGCACCCGCCGCACCCAGCCGCACGGCAGCTCGGGCAGCTCGTGCCAGGCGTCCGGGTCGGCGTCAGCGCCGGTCGGACTGCCGAGCGCCGGGGCGTCGGCGGGGACCGCCGGCCCGATCGGCACCGGGAAGATGCCGTGGGTGACGGTGGTGTCGAGCATGGTGGCGCCGACCGCCCATCCGGCGCACAGGTCGCCGAGGCG
>CAZUYW010000119.1:0-2042 GCA_964624775.1 uncultured Iamiaceae bacterium | reverse complement strand
CCGGTCTCCCCGGGCATGGCGCACCGCTGGTCGACCGACGTGGTGCGCCGCACCGAGCCGGGGCGGCGCGGCGGCGTGCCCGACAGCGGGGAGCGCGGCCCGGTCGGCAGCGAGGCGACCAGGATCTGGCGGGCCGCGAAGCGGTCCTCGGGCGCCTCGCTCACGCCTGCGGCTCGATGCGCCGGACCATCGCCTCCTGGGCGAAGGACGCCACGAGCTCGCCGCACGCGTAGACGTCGCCCCGCCCGTAGCTGCGCCCCCGGGCGACGATCGGGCCGTGCTGGACGATCAGCAGCCAGTCGTCGACCCGGAACGGCTGGTGGAACCAGAGCGTGTGCGAGGTGACCGCCGTGAGCAGCGTGACCGTGGAGTCGGCCTGGCTGAGCCCGTCGAAGGGGCGCAGGGCGGTGCCGATGAGGGTGAGGTCGGTGGCGTGGGCGAGCAGGGCCTGGTGCATCGCCGGCTGGTCGTCGTCGCCCGCCAGCACCGGTGTCCGGCTCCACCAGGCCAGCTCGGCCGGACCGACGGCCCGGTCGGCCAGGTCCACGCCGCCGACCACGCGGGTCTCCCACGGCACCATGCCCAGATCGGTGAGGGTGGCGGCCTTGGGGTCGCCGACGTCGGGTGCGGGCTCGCTGCGGTGGAGGCCGTCCTCGTCGGCGTGCACGGACACGAGCGCGGCCGACACCACCTTGTCCTCCTGGTGGGCGATCACCTCGGTGGTGCCGAACGTGCGGCCGGCCTGGAGCGGGGTGACCCGGTACTCGACCGGCTTGGCCGTGTCGGCCTCCCGGGGGAAGAGGATGTGCATCGACTTCACCCCCTTGTCGGGGGTCGATGCGGCCCCGGCCAGGAGCGCCTGACCGAGGATCTGCCCGCCGAACACGCGGTGGTAACCGATGTCCAGGTTGTCGCCGTCGCGCAGGCAGCGGACCAGTTCGGCGAAGTCGAAGGCCATCAGGTCTCCTGGGCGGTGAGGTCGGCGAGCACGGCCCGCCGGAGGAGCTTGCCGGTGTCGGTGTGGGGGAGCGCGTCGCGCACCACGATGCGGTCCGGGGTCTTGGAGGAGCGCAGGTGCTCCAGGCAGTGGGCCCGCAGGGCGTCGGCGTCGGTGGCGGTGGCCGCGCCGTCGCGCAGGACGACGGCGGCCTCGATGCGCTGCCCCCACTCGTCGTCGGGCACGCCGACCACCGCGGCGTCGACCACGTCGGGATGGTGGAGGAGCACGTCCTCGATCTCGGCGGGGGCGATGTTCTCGCCGCCGCGGATGATCGTGTCGTCGGCGCGGCCCTCGATGAAGAGGTAGCCCTCGTCGTCGAACCAGCCGCGGTCCCGCGTGGGGAACCAGCCGTCGGCGTCGGTGACGGCGTCGCGCCCGAGGTACTCGCCCGAGATCTGCTCGCCGCGGCACCAGATCTCACCGTCGCGGATCTCCACCTCGACGCCGGGGATGAGCCGGCCGGCCGAGCCGAGCCGGGCTCGGGCCGCCTCGTCGTCCGAGCGGGCGGCCCGGTGGTCGTCGGGCGTGAGGATCGCGAGCGTGGACGAGGTCTCGGTGAGGCCGTAGGCGTTGACGAACCCGGCGTCGGGGAAGGCGTCGAGCGCCCGTTCGAGCACGGTGATCGGCATCCGGGCCCCGCCGTAGGACAGCGCCCGGAGGGCCGGGGCGTCGGCCGGTGCGCCGTCGAGCTCGTCGACGACCCGGGCGAGCATGGTCGGCACGAGGAACGCGTGGGTGACCGCCTCGGTGCGCACGAGGTCGAGCCAGGCGGCGGGGGAGAAGGTCGGCAGGTACACGAACCGGCGGGTCGAGTAGACGCTCGTGATCGTGTTGGCCACGCCGGCGATGTGGTACGTCGGCACGGCGATGCAGGCGACGGCGTCCTCGTCGGCCGACGCGAACTCGATCGAGGTGATGACGTAGGCGGCCAGGTGGCGGTGCCGCAGCACCACCGCCTTGGGCTCCGAGCTGGTGCCCGACGTGTACAGGAGCACCGCGATGTCGTCGCCGTCGACGGTGCTCGGCGCCAGCTCGGCGGCCG
>CAZUYW010000118.1:0-8629 GCA_964624775.1 uncultured Iamiaceae bacterium | reverse complement strand
ACCGCGGCGCGGGCGCCGGCTCCGCCCTCGGCGGTCGCCGCGCCGCGCAGGTCCCGCAGCGGGTCCCACGCCAGGTCGGCGACGGCCATCACGTCGCGCACCCACCGGGTCGGTGCCGCGCCCACCAGGCCGTCGAGCGAGGTCGTGGCGAGGAGCGGGTGGGTCGTCGGATCGTCGGAGCGTCCCGTCCGGGCGACGCGGTCGAGGAGGCCGGCGTGCCAGGCGAGCCGAGCGGCGCGCTCGACGTTGCCGGGCCGGCGGGCGTCGAGCGCGTCGAGCAGGTCCGCGACCGTGGTCGGGTCGGCGCCGGCCTCGACCACGAGCTCGGCGCCGTCGCGCAGGCGGGCCTGGTCGAGCGGCACGAACTCCCAGAGGACCCGTGCCCGCAGCGCGTGCCCGATGGCCGCGGTCGGCACGTCCTCGCCGGCGGGCGGCTTCGGGAACGGCACCGGCCGCACCTGCCGGAGCGCGGCGCCCCACGGCGCACGAGCGTCGTCACCGTGCGGGAGCCGGGCGTCGACGAAGCGCCGCAGCGGGGAGTCGGGACGGTCGAGGGCGCGCTTCAGGGACACGGGAGCATCATCGCCGACCGGCTCAGCCGGCGAGGAGCCAGGCGGTCAGGCCGTCGGCCATCAGGGCGACGCCGGCCGCGAGGCAGAACCAGGACCCGAGGGTGCGGCGGTGGGCCATCACCCAGTCGATGCTGCGCTCGAGCCGGGCGTGCGCCGACGCCGAACGCGACACGACGACCACCACGCTCGCGGGGATGCCGGTGGCGAGCAGGCAGTAGAGCAGCCAGGCCGCGATCAGGTCCGAGCGGCCGACGTCGGACCCAGCGAGCGCGACCGCGGCGACCACCGAGCCCTGGTAGTCCGCGATGGCGACGCCGGCGACGAACGCGCCCCACGGCGCCAGGCCCGTGAGGCGGTCGAGCACCTTGGGGCGCGGCGCGGGCGGGACCTTCGGCGGCCGGCGGAGCCAGACGCCGAGCGCCAGCAGGACCACCCCCGCCGCGATGCGCAGCCCGATCAGCGAGCGGCCCGCCGTCGACCCGCCGTCGACCCGGCCGCCCACGAGCACGCCCGAGCTCAGCACCACGACCGCCTGCACGGTGAAGCAGCCGAGGAGGTACCAGATGGCGTTGCGTCGGCCGTTGGTCCCGCCGAGCAGCACCAAGAGCCCCATCACGGTGACCGGCTGGGTCCCGCTGATGAGGCCGCACACGATCATCGTGCGCGCCAGGTCACCCACGGTCGGAGCTCCGTGCCGGTGCGGGCGAAGGCATCGGGCGACCCTAGGCGAGCGCGGCACCACCGGCGCGGGTCGACCAGGATGGAGCGGTGCCCGACCTGTTGATCCCGATCGAAGCCCACGAGTGGACCACCGCCGCGTGGCTCCTCCGGTTCGCCCTCCCCGACGAGCGGCAGATGACCGGCATGGTGCACCTCCGGGTCGCCGACGGCGTGCGGCGGTGGTCCGCGCTGTCGGGCGGGCAGCTCGCGTCGGTGGTCGTCGGCAGCGACGACGACGACCTCGAGGTGCTGGTCTCGCCGCGCATCATCCAGTTCGCCCAGGCCACCACCGAGGACGGCGCCACGGCGACCCTCACGATCTCCCACGACCCGTCGGGCCTGCCCGACCTGGTGACCGTCACGACGCCTGCCGGCTCGCTCGCCGTGTCCGCCGACCGCAGCGAGTACCTGCCGGTGGCCGACCTCGTCACCGATGCGCGCGCCCAGGGAGGCGCCCACCTCACGCTCGACGCGGAAGCCTGTGGCGGCTCCTGCGCACCGCAGCCGTGCGCGCCCTGCCGCCCGAGGAGGGCGACGACGGCCCGCTCTTCTGGCTCAGCCTCGACCAGGGCACGCTCCAGGTGGAGATGGCCTGGCCGGGCCTGGGCCGCACCGCGTTCACGACCAGCGGCGAGGGTGCGGGTTCCGTGCGTCGGGCCTTCCCGCCGAAGGTGGTCGCCGACGCCCTCGAGGGCTGGACGGGCGCCGTCACCCTCGCCGCACCCGAGGATCCCCACGCCCCGCTGCGCATCACCGACGAGACCCGCACCGTCCTCATCCTCCCGGTCGACACCACGTTCGAGATCACCCGGACCCGCGTCGAGGAGGTGCTCGTCACGGTGTTCGGCGCCGACGTGGTCCACCGCGACGACGCCGGCGACTATCCGCTCGCCACGAGCGGCGTCCCGGTGACCGCCCGCCTGGTCGACGACTACCCCCCGAAGGTGTCGGTGGCGGCGACCGTCCTCACCGACGTGGCGTGCACGCCCGAGCTGCTGGGCGAGCTCAACGACCACAACGCCGCGCTCGGCTTCACCCGCGTCTTCTGGGCCGACGGCCGGGTCCTCGCCCAGGCCGACCTGGTGGCCGCGTCGCTCGACCCCGACGAGGTGTCGACCGCGTTCGACCGCGTGCGCGACGTGTCAGAGAACCTCGGGCCCGTGCTCCAGGCCGTGCACGGCGGGAACCGCACGGGCGTCGACGCCGCCACCCGCCTGGCCCAGTACCGGGCGACCATCGTGGAGGTGGAGGCCGGGCCGGACCTGTGGGTGCCCCTGACCGGCCACGAGGCCGTCGACCCGTGGCCCTACGAAGGGGTGGTCCACGTGCTGACCGCGTTCGACCCGGCGGGGCGCACCCGACCCCGACCGGTCAACGAGGCCCAGAACGTCGAGCTGGCCCAGGTGCTGCTGCACCACGGCGCCGGCCTCGCCCGCGCCAAGGGCCACGACCCGGGCAGCGACTTCGACGAGCCGGGCTTCGCCACCTGGGGCCTCGACCGCGACGTGGTGCTGGGCATCGCCCGCGGATTCGGGCAGGAGGCGATCTTCGAGCTGACGCCGGTCGAGACCCGCATCGTCTTCTGCGACGACGGACGCATCGACGCCCACCCCCGCCTGCGCAGCTGAGGCGGCTCAGGCGGGCGGATCGGTCCAGGGCGCGATGCGCAGGCCCGGGCACCGGTCCCGCACCACGTTGCGGATGCGCCCCCACTCGCTCTGGTCGGCGCTCAGCCCCCACCGCGCCTTCACCGCGATCCACGCCCCCAGGTACCGGCAGGTGTCGGCTTCGTTCGGGGGCAGCCAGTTCGACGGGTCCCGGTCCCCCTTCGACCGGTTCGACGACGCGGTCACCGCCCGCAGCGTCCGTTCGTCGGTGAGGTCGTTGGCGAACGCGGTGCGCCGCCCGGGCGTCCACGCCCACGCGCCCGAGTCCCACGCCTCCTTCAGGGCGACGACGTGGTCGATGTCGAGCTCACCGGGATCGGTCACCGTGACGGCGTCGTAGCTGGACACCCAGTCCCCCTCCCGCACCCCGCAGCCGTAGGGGTCGACCTGGGCCGCCGGGTGCGAGGACCGGATCAGCACCTCGTCGCGCACGTCGCACCCCGCATCGCCCACCCGGATCCAGTGCGGGAACAGGTCTCGGTCGTACCCCGCCGGGCGCTCCTTGGCGACCGGGATGGCGGCCAGCACCGCGAGGGCGTCGTCGCCCGGGCCGGGTGCCGTCGTCGTGGTCGAGGTGGTCGTCGAGGTGGTCGTCGTGGAGGTCGTCGTCGTCGAGGTGGTCGTCGTGGAGGTGGTCGTCGACGGCACGGGCGCGGTGGTCATGCCACACGCAGGCAGGACGACCGCGACGAGGACGGCGATGGTCGCCCACCGACCCCGCCCGCCGACGAACCGCCCCCGTTCCCCCTCGATGGGGAGAGGGTACGTCCGACCCGTGACCGCACCGAGGCCGAAGATGTCCGAAATGACACGTTGTGCAGCGGGTGTCCTGGCGATATGATCGAACACATGTTCGATGCCCCGACCGCCACCACAGACCCCGACGAGGTCCGAGCTGCGCTCCACGCCGCGCTCGATGCGGTGCTCGACGCCGATCCGGCGGGCGCGTCGGGCAGCGAGGCCCAGGCGGCGATCGAGGGGTGGCACCGGCTGCGCGTCGGGGTGGACGGGCGCATGCTCGCCGTGCTGCCCACGTGGGAGGCATCGGGGATCTGGGCGGTCGACGGCACGCCGTCCACCACCACCTGGCTCGTCCACGAGTGCGGCCTGGCACGGGCGCACGCGGCGGGGCTCCGGCGCACCGCGCTCCTCGCCCGGCCGATGCCCCACGTCTCGGGCGCCCTCCGCGCCGGCACGCTGCCCGGCGCCCACGCTTCTGCGCTGGTGCGGGCCCGCCGGGCCGACGTCGCCGGGCAGTTCGACCGCGACGAGGCCGAACTGGTCGGACTGGCGCAGACCCTCGCCTACGACGCCTTCCGCGATGAACTGGCCGCCTGGCGGCTGCGCGCCCTCGAGGCGCTAGGCCACAACGAGGACGACCGGGCGCCCGGGCCGCTCACCGAGGCCGACCGCCTGCAGCTCACCCGCAGCTTCGGCGGGCGCGGCCTGCTGAGCGGCGAGCTCGGCGCCACCAGCTTCGCCACGCTGCTCGACCACGTCGACGCCGAGATCGACGGCTGGCACCGCTCGGGCGCGATCCCCACCGGGGACCCGCGGACCCGAGCGGAGCTGCGGGCCGAGGCCCTGCTCGCCATCGTCGAGCGCGGGGCCGTCGGCGGCACCCGGCACGGCGCGCCCCGGCCGTCGATCATCGCGGTGACCGACCTCGACACGATCCTCGGCCGCGCCTGCACCACCACCGAGGAGCGCCTCACCCGGCGGGCCACCGTGCTCGGCGGCGGTCCCATCGCCAGCGTCGAGCTCCAGCGGCTGTTGTGCGACGCCGACCTCGACGTCGTGATCGTCGACGGGCTGCGGCCCCTCGCCCTCGGGCGCACCCGCCGCCACGCCAGCGCCCACCAGGTCCACGCCCTCATCGCCGCCTCGGGCGGCACCTGCGAGTGGCCCGGCTGCGACGCCCCACCGAGCCGCTGCGAGGCCCACCACCTGCGGGCGTGGCAGGACGGCGGCTCGACCGACATCGAGAACCTCGCCCTGCTGTGCCGCTACCACCACCACGTGCTGCACGAGTGCGGCTTCACGCCGACCCGTGGGCCCGACGGTCTCACGGTGTCGGGGCCGGGCGGGCGCGAGGTCGTGGTCACCTACCCGGTGAACCCCCACCTGGCCCTTTGGCGTCGCCCTGCGACCCGTGCGGGGTAGGCGACGCGGCGGGATCCTGGCGGTAGTAGGCCCGAAGCACGTCGTAGAGGTTCGGGTGCTCCTGCCGGAGCAGGGCGGGCACATCGAAGAACGCCTCGGTGGCGACGGCGAAGAACTCGCCGACGTTGACGCTCGCGTACGGGTCGAGCGAGCAACCACCGTGGCCGGCGGCGACGGCGTGGTAGGCGTCGGTGCAGACCTCGACCCAGCGCGCGAGCTCGACGCGATCGGCGAGCGGCGGGGTGCCGTCGACCGTGCCGTCGGCCAGGTCGAGCGCGTGGGCGAACTCGTGGAAGACCACGTTGCGCCCGCGTCCCGGATGGCGGGACTCGGCGTCGACCGCATCCCAGGCGATCATGATCGGCCCGCGGTGGACCACCTCGCCGATCACCGACATCGGCTCGTCGGACACCAGGCCGGGCACCACCGACCAGGTGCCGGCGCGGACGAGCGCCTCGCCCCGGACGAGGATCGTGCGCACCTGCCGGTACGGCTCGCCCGGGAGCCCCACGGCGAGCAGGGCGGCCAGGCCGGCGATGGTGACCTGCACCTCCTCGGTGAGGGTGAAGTCCCGTGCCGCCTCCCAGTGCGGTCGCGCCAGGAGATCGAGCGCCACCGCCTCCAGGCGGGCTCGCTGCGTGGCATCGATGCGGTCCCAGCCGGGCACCCGTCGGGCGAGGATCGCCCGCCAGGCGTCGGGCATGCCGGCGGACTCGGCGGTGGGCTCGGGCCTGCGGCGCCCGGCCCACCGCCACGGTGCCCTCACGTCCCTGCCCCGGGTCCCGTCACCCGGCGCAGGGTACCGGTGGAGGGCACCGATCCCGGCCCTCAGGCGGCGTCGTCGCCGCCCGGGGCCCCGTCCTGCTCCCCGCCGTCGGCCAGGTCGAGCTCGTCGCCTGCCGCCGCGTCGAGGCGCGCGTCGTCGAGCATCGGCGGATCGGATTCGCTGGCCGGACGGAAGAACCCCACGTGCCCTCCTCGGTGGTGCCGAGACCTGGCCCCGGCGTCGGTTCACCTTCGTGCACCCCGGGCCGACGGTCATGAGTAGCCACTGCTCATCGCGGGCCTGCGTCGTTGGGGTCCGCTGCCGCCGGTTGGGTAGGTTGCTGGCGGAACGACCACGTGGGCGGTGGTATGGGACAGCTGAGGGAACCATGGCCCCTGGCCCACCGGGACGACGAGCTCGCCCGGTGTCGGGCCGCCCTGGGCCGTCCGGGCTGCAACGTCGTCGTCGTGTACGGGCCGGCAGGGGTCGGCAAGTCCCGGCTCGCCGCTGCGTTCCTCGAGGGGGCCGAGGGCGACGGGCGCCTCACGGCCCGGGTCATCGCCACGCGTGCGGCCGCCCAGCTGCCGCTCGGCACGCTCGCGCCGGTCCTCCCCCGCGACGTCGACGTGACCACGTCACCGCGGGACCTGTTCGACCGCACTCGAGCGGCGTTCGAGGCGCTCGGTGGGGGCCATCGCCTGGTGCTCCTGGTCGACGACGCCCACCTGCTCGACACGTCGTCCGCGGTGCTGCTCACCCAGCTCGTGGCCGCCGGCGCCGTGTTCGTCGTGGCCACCATCCGCGAGGGCGAGCCGCTGCCCGATGCGGTGGCGGGCTGGTGGCGGATCGACGGCGCCGAGCGCATCGATCTGGCCGACCTGGATCGAGCAAGCACGGAACGGGTCCTGGAGCTCGCGCTCGGTGGCGCGGTCGGCGCCGACACGGTGCACCGACTCCACCAGGAGAGCGGCGGGAACCCCCTCCTCCTGCGCGAGCTCGTCCACCAGGCGGTCGACCTGGACCTGCTCCGCGACGACTCGGGCACCTGGCGGCTGGTCGGGGAGATCCCGCCGAGCCGACGGATCATCGACGTGCTCGCCGCCCGCCTCGCCGACCTCGAGCCCGGCGGCCGTGACGTCCTCGACCAGCTCGCCGCGTGCGGGCCGCTCGGTCCCGCCGAGCTCGTCCACCCCGAGTCGGGCGCCGCCAGGGGTGATGGCCCCGACGACCACGCCACCCTCGCCGAGCTCGAGCGCGCCGGGCTGATCACGAGCTTCGTCGACGGCAACCGCCAGGTCCTCGTGCTCGGCCACCCGCTCTACGGCGAGATCCTCCGGGCCGAGCTGCCCGCGCTGCGGCGCCGGTCGATCCTGCTCGCCGCCGCGGCCCGGGTCGACGCCCTCGGCGCCCGACGGCGCGAGGACGCGCGGCGCATCGCGACGTGGTGCCTCGACGCAGGGAGCCCGCCCGATCCCGAGCTCCTGCTGCAGGCGGCCCGCGTGGCGCGGTACGCGCACGACTTCACCGAGGTCGCCCGCCTGGCCACCCTCCTGTGGGAGCACCAGCGGTGGGTGGAGGCCGCGGTCCTCCTCGGTGAGGCTCGCTACGAGCTCGGCCACTTCGCCGAAGCCGAGGCCGTGCTCGCCGCGCCGGTGCCGGCGGGGGCCGCACCCGACCTGCTGGCCCAGCGGGCCACGCTGCGGACCAAGAACCTGCAGTGGGGACTGTGCGATCCCGATGCTGCGCTGACCGTCGTCCAGGAGGCCCAGGCCGCGCTCGGCCCGGACTTCGCCGACGAGCTGCTCGCCGAGGAGGGCTCGGTCCGCCTGTTCGCGGGCCACCCGCAGGACGCGCTCGACGTCATGGCCGGGGCAGGCGGGGCGGGGGCCGGCGGGGCGACGGCGCGCACCCGGGTGATGCTCGCCATGAGCCGGGTGCCGGCCCTGGCGTCGGTGGGGCGCACGGCCGAGGCGATCGCCATGGCGGAGGCGGCGTTCCGCGAGCACCTGGAGCTGAGCGACCCGCTCGGCCTCGCCCACCCCGGCACGCACCTGGTGAACCAGGCGTTCGCGCTCATCGAGGCCGGGCGCCTGGCCGACGCCGAGGGCCTGAGCGCGGCCGGGTACGACGTGGCCGTCGACGACAACATCCCGATCGCCCAGATCTGGTTCGCGCTCGTCCTCGGGCGCAGCCAGGCGCTCCGGGGCGCCATGGCCGAGGCAGCCCGCTGGTACCGGGAGGGGGCGTCGACGGCACGCCTGCACGGGTTCGTGGGCCCGCTGCGCCTCGCGCTCGCCGGGCTGGCGTCGGCCACGGCGGTCCTCGGCGGGACGGTCGAGGCGGTGGCCGCCAGCACCGAGGCGGCCGACCTGCCCGACTTCACGTTCCTCGGCCACGATCAGGCGATCGGCTGGGCGTGGGCCGCGTGGGCCGCGGGTGACCCGGCCCGGGCCCGGACGATCCTGCTCGAGGAGGCCGACGCGGCGGCGGGAAGCGCCAACCGCGTCTCTGCCATCTGGCTGTGGCACGACGCGGCCCGACTCGGGGCGACGGGACTCGCGGCGCGCATCGCGGCCGAGGCCGAGGCGACCGACAGCCCGCTGGCCCGGGCTCGTGCCACCCACGTCGTCGCGCTCGACGCCGGCGACGGGGACCAGCTCGTCGCGGCGGCCGACGCGTTCGCCGAGCTCGGCTGCGAGCTGCTGGCGGGCGAGGCCCTCGTGGCGGCGGCGGCCGCAGCC
>CAZUYW010000117.1:6447-8633 GCA_964624775.1 uncultured Iamiaceae bacterium | reverse complement strand
CGACGTCCATGCCGACGCGGTCCATGCCGTCGTGGTGGGAGGCCACGAGCGCCTCGTCCCAGTCGGTGGACGTGGCCGCCTCCACCAGCTCGGCGGGCAGGCCGACATCGGCCAGGGCGGCGGCGATCATGTCGGAGCCCAGGCCCTCCTGGCCGAGGTGGATGCGCGTGCCCATGGCTGTGTAGAGCGGCAGCAGGATGTCGTCTCCGTGCTGGGCCGCGGCGGCGATGCACACCCGCACCGGGCCCCAGGCCTCGGCCATCATCGTCTGGTACCGCTCCGGCAGGTCGTCGCGGTCCTTGTTCAGCACCGCGAGGCTCATCACGTGGAAGCGCGGGGTGACCGGGCGCACCTGGGCGACCTCGAGCATCCACCGCGACGCCATCCAGGCCCACGGGCAGGCCGGGTCGAACCAGAAGTCGGCGACGGCGGTCTCGGTGGTCGTGGTGGTGGCGGCTTCGGTGGCGGTCACGGGTGCTCCTCGGGTCGGTGGCCCGGCCACGGTACCGGGACGAGGCCCCTGACCGGCCCGGCGTGCCCGAACCGCCCGGAAGGTCCGTACACTGCCCGCTTCACCACCCACCAGCCACAGCCCAGGAGCAACCATGGCCATCGACGCCGGAGCACCCGCCCCCGAGTTCACCCTCAAGGACCAGGACGGCAACGAGGTGTCCCTCGCCGACTTCCGCGGCAAGCAGGCCGTCGCCCTCGTCTTCTACCCGTTCACCTTCACCGGGGTGTGCGAGGGCGAGCTGTGCCAGCTCCGCGACGACATCGCCGACTACCAGGCCGCCGACGTCCAGGTGCTCGCCGTGTCGTGCGACTCCCGCTTCTCCCAGAAGGTCTGGGCCGACCAGAAGGGCTGGAACTTCCCGGTCCTCTCTGACCACTGGCCCCACGGCGCCGTCGCCCAGGCCTACGGCGTGTTCAACGACGCGGTCGGCTGCGCCAACCGGGCCACGTTCCTGATCGGCACCGACGGCACCGTCGTCGACACCTTCGGCACCGACAACCTCGGCACCGCGCGCGACAAGGAGCGCTACGCCGAGGCCCTGGCCAAGCTCTGATCCCGTCGCGGTGCCCGGCGCGCGCCGGGGCCGCGCCGTATCACGCGTCGGGCGGCGGAGGTCCTTGGGCCTCCGCCGCGGCGCGTCGGCGGTCGCCGCGGCGGATGGAGAGGTCGGCGAGCACGCCGGCCACCAGCCCGCCGGCCACCACGACCAGCCAGGTCGGCACCCGCGGCCCGTCGTCCGAGGTCGGTCCGACACCGAAGGGGCCGGCGGTGGAGGTGGACGCCGTCGGCGTGGCGTCGTCGAGGAGGAACGGGTCGTGCCGGCGGCCCACGCCGCTCGGATAGGGCCCCCGCACCGCAGCGGCCAGGTCCATGGCGCCGGCCCCCATGCCCGTGCCGCGCCGGGCCGACCCGAGCAGCCGGTCGACGGCATCGTCGCGGGCGTAGCCCATCGAGAGCAGGAGGGCGACCCCGCCGCTCACCTGGGCCGCCGCCATCGACGTGCCGGCGAGGCAGCCGTAGCCCGAGCCGTCGCCAGCGTCTCGGGCGAGGGTGGACACGATGCCGATCGGCGTCCCGCCGACGTGGCAGCTCTCGGGCGTGTCGCCCACCAGGCCGCCCGGGGCGGCGATGCCCAGCGGGGCCATGTCGACCACGGGGGCGTAGGGCGCGAGGTCGCCCTCGCGGTCGGTGGCGGTGACCACGATCGCGGCGCGGGCGTCGAGGAACACGGCACCGTCCTGGCGGCGGCCGCCGGCGAGGACGACGACCGCGCCCGCGTCCCATGCCTCGTCGATGGCGGCGGCGAGCTGGGGGCCGAGCCGCTTGCTGCCCGCCACCGAGAGGTTGATGACGTCGGCGTGGCGGCGCAGGGCCCAGCGGACGCCCGCTGCGAGGTCGGCAGTGTCCCCGGTGGGCGGGCAGCCGTCGCCGCACGTCGACTCGAGCGCCCGGATGGCGAGCAGGCGCGCCCGGGGCGCCACGCCCACCACGCCGAGGTGGTCGTTGCCGCGGGCGGCGATGAGGCCGGCGACGTGGGTGCCGTGTCCGTTGCGGTCCTGGGCGTCGCCGTGGCAGCGATCGGCGTCGCCACCGGTGGCGAGGCAGGCGACGGTGCCCGCGATCTGGCCGTGGAGATCGGGGTGGCCGGTGTCGACCCCCGAGTCGATGACGG
>CAZUYW010000117.1:3694-6347 GCA_964624775.1 uncultured Iamiaceae bacterium | reverse complement strand
GCGATCTGGCCGTGGAGATCGGGGTGGCCGGTGTCGACCCCCGAGTCGATGACGGCGACGGTGACCCCGGCACCCAGGCTCGACCGCCAGGCCTCCCGGGCGCGGGTGGCCTCGAGGTGCCAGGCCAGATCCTCGGTGACCGCCGGATCGTTGACGGGCAGGGGACCGCGGACCGGGCCTGCTGCCAGGGTGGCGGGACGGGCGTGGGCCGGTGTGCCCGCGATGCCGATCGCGGTGACGGCGAGGGCGATCGCGAGGGCGAGCGAGGCGGCGCGTCGCACGCTGCGCGAGGTCATGGCCACCGATTGTCGCAGAACCGGCCGCAGCGGGACGCGCTGGCGGCCGACCGGCGTCTCAGAGGCGGCGCAGGACGGTGACGACTCGGCCGAACACGGTGACCTCGTCGGGCGAGAACACCATGGGCTCGAGGCGCTCGTTGGCCGGTTCGAGGATGATCCGATCCCCGTCGGGCCGGTAGGTCTTGATGGTGGCCTCGTCGCCGGGGATGCCGGCCACGACGATCTCGCCCTTGGTGGCGGTGCTCTGGGAGCGGGCGACCACGAAGTCCCCGTCGAGGATGCCGGCATCGATCATCGAATCGCCGCGGACCCGCAGCATGAAGAGCTCGCCGTCGCCGGTGAAGTCGGCCGGGATGGGCACGACCTCCTCCACGTTCTCCTGCGCCAGCACGTCGGTGCCGGCGGCGACGTCGCCGAGCAGCGGGACGTGGCGCACCGGCCGGCGCTCGACCGCCGCGCCTGAGGTGGGGTCGAAGCGGACCTCGATGGCCCGGGGCTTGGAGGGATCGCGACGCAGGTAGCCCAGGCGCTGGAGGGTGGTGAGGTGGGAGTGGACGGTGGAGGGGGAGCCGAGGCCCACGCTCTCGCCGATCTCGCGCACCGACGGGGGGAAGCCCCGCTCGCGCATGGCCGTGTCGATGCACTCGAGGATCTGGCGCTGGCGTGCGGTGAGGGTCTGCTCGGCCATCGGGGCCTCCTGACGGACGGTCGACCCCCGAAGGGATCGAACAGGTGGTCGATCGGCACCGTAGCACCGCGCGTGTGTTCGGGCAAACACCTGTTCGTCGGAGGGGTTGACGCCGAACGGGTGTTCGTGCCTATGCTGTCCGCAGCCGAACAGGCGTTCGTCGAACGGACGTGCGAGCGGCACCTTCCTTGTCAGACCCCCTGGGGAGACTCACACCATGGCAGCGATCCTCGAACCCCACCGCCTCCTCGACCCGGCGCCCGTCCGGTCGGCCCGTCCCGAGCTCCGCCTGATCCAGGGCGGGGCCACCCGGCGCCCGCCGGCCCGCACGGTCTCGCCCCTGCTGGCCGGGTTGCTGGCCTTCCTCGTCGTGGTGGCCGTCCTCGCCGGCAGCATCGCCCTCGGCCGGGGCGCCCTGGCCGCCCTGTCGCCGTCGGCCCCGCCCGCTGCGGCGGCCCCCCGCCCCGGCGACCACCTCGTGCGGGTGCGTGCCGGTGACACCATCTGGTCCATCGCCCGGCGCCTGCAGCCCACCGGCGACATCCGCCCGCTGGTCGATCGTCTGGTGGCGGCCAACGGCTCGGCGGCCATCCAGGCCGGCGATCGCCTGATCGTCCCCGCCTGAGGGGTCCTCGGGCCCGGGAACCGCGTCCGACCCGGGACGGCCGGGCCGCTAGCGTCGGCGCCGTGCGCTGTCCGGCCTGTGGAAGCTTCGACGACAAGGTGGTGGACTCGCGCCAGTCCGAGGACGGCACGGCCATCCGCCGCCGTCGGTCCTGCCTGGCCTGCTCCCGGCGCTTCACCACCTTCGAGCGCCTCGAAGAGGTGCCGCTCATGGTGGTCAAGCGGTCGGGTGACCGCGAGCCCTTCGACCGGGCCAAGGTCATCGCCGGCCTCGTCGCCGCCACCAAGGCGCGCCCGGTGACCGACGACCAGCTCGACGACCTGGTGACCAGCGTGGAGGAGAGCCTGCGCCTCGACGGCGGCGACGTCTCCTCCAGCGCCGTCGGCGCCGCGGTGCTCGAGCGGCTGCGCGACCTCGACCTCGTGGCCGCCGTGCGGTTCGCGAGCGTCTACAAGGAGTTCGACGAGCTGGCCGACTTCGAGCGCGAGCTGGGCGAGCTCACCCGGGCCTCGGCCCTCACCAAGGCCACCGAGCCCAAGCGCCACTGAAGGCGCCCGGCGGGCTCAGATCCGATCGAGGGGCACCGGCGGCCCGGGCGGCAGGGCCACCTCGATGGCGTCACCGGCGCGCACCACCCCGCCCAGCACCACCACGGCCATCACCCCGGCGGCGCGCCCGCGGGTGCCGTCGGGCCGGGGCGGGCGCACCGCGTCGCGTAGGCCGGGTGCGAACCCGTCGATCTGCCCGCACGGGTTGCGCTCGCCGGTCAGCGCCACCAGCGCCCGCTCGCCGAGGCGCAGCACCGTGCCGACCGGGAGCGCGTGGAGGTCGAGGCCCTCGGTGGTGACGTTCTCGCCGAGGTCGCCCGGGCCGACGGCGAACCCGGCCGCGGCCAGCGCATCGAGCGCCTCGCCCCCGAGCAGGTGGACCTGGCGCAGGTTGGGCTGGGTCGGGTCGGCGGCCACCCGGGAGCGGTGCCGCACGGTGGCGCCGGCGTGGGCGTCGCCCTCGACGCCGATCCCGGCGATCAGGGTCACCTCG
>CAZUYW010000117.1:664-3594 GCA_964624775.1 uncultured Iamiaceae bacterium | reverse complement strand
CCGCCCAGGCCACCGGAGCGCCCGTCGACGCTGATGGCGCCGTCGAGGCTCGCCACCATGTTGACGAGCACCCACGGGCGTCCCTCCGGCGCGGGGCGCACGATGGCGCGGTGGGCGTCGAGCGGATCGATGTCGGCCGGGACGGGGTGGACCTGGTGCACCTGCCGCACCGTAGTGGTCGATCGGGCCCGAGCCGCGGCGGTGGCGGGCGGGGCCCTCAGCCGTCCTGGGGAGCCGTGGCCGGATCTGCGCCGGGCGCCACGACGGCGCGGAGCCGGCGCAGGGTGGCCAGGAAGGCCGCCAGCTCGTCGGGGTGCAGCACACCGGTGAGGAGCCGGTCGACCGTGGCCAGGTGGGCGGGCAGCACGGCGAGGACCCGGGCCCGTCCGGCGGGGGTGAGGCAGGCGAACGAGCCGCGCCGGTCGGTCTCGCAGGGCTCGCGCACGACCTCGCCGGCGGCCTCGAGTCGGTCGACGAGGCGGGTGAGCCCGCTGTTGGTGAGGGTCGACTGGGCGGCGAGGTCGCTCATGCGGAGGCGCTCGCCGGGGGAGCGGGCCAGGCGCAGGAGGACCTCGAAGCTCGAGCCGGCGAGGCCGAGCTCCTCGAGCTCGGCCTCGAACGCGGCGATGAGCGCCGTGGACGTCTCGACGAGGAGGCCCATGGCCGTGAGCCGGTCGTCGGCCAGGAGGTCGGGGGTGCGGGGTCGCTCGCCGCCGTCTGCATCCATTCCGAGTGATCCTATGGCGCGAGATGGCGCGCCCGGGGGATCCGTGCCCCCTCGGCGCCAGATCCGGTCACGGTGGGTGATCGTCCACCGACCGGGCGGTGAACTGGGGACAAACGCCGCGAAATACACAGGGTTGTGCCCCTTCCGATCCACAGACGAGGTCCCCTAGGTTGTCCGCAGGTGCCAGCAGCACCGGACCGGACGGTCGGAACTAGTGGTGTGGGGAAGACGCCGCACCGCCGACCCAGGGTTGGTGGTACGCGGAGTAGGAACGTGAGGGAGAACCCCAGTGCGACGGCCCCCGGGCCCGAGTGCTCTCCCTTGTACCTGCCCGTTCGCGTCCGGTGTCTGCTGTGCGCCCGCTCCTCCGGTCGGCCCCTCGAGGGCAGCCGGAAAATCCTCTCTCGGGCATTGACACCGGTGTAGTTACCGTGATGTAGTTTGCAGCTACATCTTGTGGTCGTGGGGAGGCACATCGTGTCGGAGCCACAAGGGGTAGTGGTCTTGGGCGCGCCCAGGCCTGCGTCTCGACGCACCCCCACCCCCGTATCGTGAACACCCCCTGAGGAGACGCCCCCATGGCCATGGCCCCCGAGCAGACCGGCATCGGCATCCGCCGCCACTTCACCGCCGAGGGTGTGCATCCCTACGACGAGGTCACCTGGGAGCGGCGCGACGCCCGCATCACCAACTACCGCGACGGCTCGGTGGCCTTCGAGCAGCTCGACGTCGAGTTCCCCACCAGCTGGTCGCTCAACGCCACCAACATCGTCGCCCAGAAGTACTTCCGCGGCACCCTCGGCACCCCCGAGCGCGAGTCCTCGCTGCGTCAGGTGATCGACCGGGTCGCCGACACCATCACCACCTGGGGCATCGAGGGCGGCTACTTCGTCGACGCCGACGAGGCCGAGTCGTTCCGCAACGAACTCAAGTTCATCCTCGTCACCCAGCGCGCCGCCTTCAACAGCCCGGTCTGGTTCAACATCGGCGTCAAGGGCGTGCCGCAGCAGGCCAGCGCCTGCTTCATCCTGTCGGTCGACGACACGATGGACTCGATCCTCAACTGGTACCGGGAAGAGGGCGTGATCTTCAAGGGCGGCTCGGGCTCGGGCGTCAACCTGTCGAAGATCCGCTCCAGCTACGAGCTGCTCAACGGCGGCGGCACCGCGTCGGGCCCGGTCAGCTTCATGCGCGGCGCCGACGCCTCGGCCGGCACCATCAAGAGCGGCGGCAAGACCCGCCGTGCGGCGAAGATGGTCATCCTCAACGTCGACCACCCCGACGTCGAGGAGTTCGTGTGGTGCAAGGCGCGTGAGGAGCGCAAGGCCCGCGTGCTGCGCGACGCCGGCTTCGACATGGATCTCGACGGCACCGACAGCTTCTCGATCCAGTACCAGAACGCGAACAACTCGGTGCGCCTCACCGACGACTTCATGCAGGCCGTCGTCGACGACACCGACTGGACGCTGAAGGCCGTCATCGACGGCTCGCCGGTGCGCACGGTGCGTGCCCGCGACGTGTGGCGCCAGATCGCCACCGCCGCCTGGGAGTGCGCCGACCCCGGCCTGCAGTTCGACACCACGATCAACAAGTGGCACACCGCGCACGCCACGGGCCGGATCAACGGCTCGAACCCGTGCAGCGAGTACATGCACATCGACAACTCGGCCTGCAACCTCGCGTCGATCAACCTGCTGAAGTACCTCGACCTCGACTCCACCGGCGACGACGCGTTCGACGTCGAGGCCTACATGCACACCCTCGAGGTGATCTTCACCGCCCAGGAGATCCTCGTTGGACGGGAGGACGATCCCACCGAGAAGATCGGCGAGAACAGCCGCAAGTTCCGCCAGCTCGGCATCGGCTACGCCAACCTCGGCGCGCTGCTGATGTCGCGCGGCCTGCCGTACGACTCGGTCGAGGGCCGTGCGTGGGCGGCGGCGCTCACCTCGCTGATGACCGGTCACAGCTACGCCACCAGCGCCCGCACCGCCAGCCGCATGGGTCCGTTCGCCGGCTTCGCCGAGAACGAGACGTACATGCTCAACGTGCTGCGCATGCACCGCGACGCGAGCTACGAGATCGAGGGCGCCGACATCGTGCCGCCCGCGCTGGTGGCCGCCGGTCAGCAGGCCTGGGAGGCCGCGGTGCGCGACGGCGAGGAGTACGGCGTCCGCAACAGCCAGGCCTCGGTGCTCGCCCC
>CAZUYW010000117.1:0-654 GCA_964624775.1 uncultured Iamiaceae bacterium | reverse complement strand
ACCATCGGCCTGATGATGGACTGCGACACCACCGGCATCGAGCCCGACCTCGGTCTGGTCAAGATGAAGAAGCTGGTCGGTGGCGGCAACATGATGATCGTCAACCAGACGATCCCGCGGGCGCTGCGCCGTCTCGGCTACACCGCCCAGCAGGTCGACGAGATCATCGCCTACATCGACACCGAGAAGACCATCCTCGGTGCCCCGCACCTCGCCGCCGAGCACGTGCCGGTGTTCGCCTGCTCGATGGGCGACAACACGATCCACTACGAGGGTCACGTGCGGATGATGGGTGCGGTGCAGCCGTTCCTGTCGGGCGCGATCTCGAAGACGGTCAACATGCCCGAAGAGGCGACCATCGAGGACATCGAGGAGCTCCACCTGCTGTCGTGGAAGCTCGGCCTCAAGGCCGTCGCGATCTACCGCGACAACTGCAAGGTCGCGCAGCCGCTCAGCACGGCCAAGAAGGAGAACGCCGACGACACCGCCGAGGGCGCCGTCGAGGCGGCGGCCACCGCCACGCAGATCGTCGAGCGGATCGTCGAGAAGATCGTGCACCAGCCGGTGCGCCAGAAGCTGCCGCGCAGCCGCAAGGGCCGCACGTTCGAGTTCCGCGTCGCCGACATGAAGGGCTTCGCCACGATCGGCGAGTAC
>CAZUYW010000116.1:5195-8659 GCA_964624775.1 uncultured Iamiaceae bacterium | reverse complement strand
CCCCGAGGCCGTGCGCCCCGACCTGCCCCCGCCGCCCGCCGCAGCAGCGCCCCCGGCCGACACCGGCAGCGTGCCGGTTCGCCACAGCGATCCCCCGCCCGGCACGCCGGGCACCGGGCGACGCATCGATGCCAAGCAGGGCGCGGGCCGCCGCAAGGACGACGGCAATGCCGTCGGCGACTTCCTGAAGAGCCGCGAGGGTCGCGCCACCGTCAACAACGTCGTGCGAGGCGTGTTCGGCCTCCTGAAGAAGAAGTAGGGCCATGACCGACGCCACCACCCCGCCTGCCACCGCCGCGCCTGCCGGCCCCTACGAGGGGTTCGGCGGCCGCCTGGGCAACACGTTCGCCGGCTCGGAGGGCTGGTGGCCCGAGCGGCCCCAGACCGACGGCGCGCCGAACATCATCGTGATGCTCGCCGACGACCTCGGCTTCGCCGACCTCGGGTGCTACGGCTCGGAGATCCCGACGCCGAACCTCGACCGCCTCGCCGCCGGCGGTCGCCAGTTCACGAACTTCCACGTGACCCCGATGTGCTCGCCGACCCGCGCGTCGCTGCTCACGGGCGTGAACCCGCACCGGGCCGGGGCCGGTCACGTCGCCAACTCCGATCCCGGCTTCCCCGGCTACGCGGCGGAGCTCGCCGATGACGTCGCCACCGCGGCCGAGGTGTTCCGCGACGCGGGCTGGCACACGATGGCGATCGGCAAGTGGCACCTCACCAAGGACGCCGACCTGTCCGAGGCCGGGCCGCGGAGCTCGTGGCCGTGCCAGCGCGGCTTCGACCGCTACTACGGCGTGCTCGACGCGTTCACGAACCTGCACCAGCCGCACCGGCTCGTGGAGGACAACCACACCGTCCGCACCGATCGGTACCCGGACGACTACTACGTCACCGACGACCTCACCGACCGGGCCATCGACTACATCCGCCACGCCAAGGCGTCCACGCCGTCCAAGCCGTTCTTCTGCTACTTCGCGCACATCGCGGTGCACGCCCCGCTGCAGTGCCGGGCCGAGGACCTCGCCCGCCACAAAGGTCGCTACGACGCCGGCTGGGACGCGCTGCGCGAGGCCCGCCACGCCCGCCAGATCGAGCTGGGCGTCCTGCCCGAGGGCACGCCCCTCGCGCCCCGCAACAGCGAGGACGGCGACGACGTCCCGCCATGGGACTCGCTGAGCGCCGAGGACCAGGCGCTCTACGCCCGGTACATGGAGGTCTACGCGGCCATGGTCGACCGCGTCGACCAGTCCGTCGGCCGCCTGTTCGCCGCGCTCGAGGAGCTCGGCGAGGCCGACAACACGATCTTCCTGTTCCTGTCGGACAACGGGGCGTCCCGCGAGGGCGAGGCCCTCGGCACCACCGCCTACTTCCGCACGCTGGTCTCCAAGAACGCGAGCGACATCGAGGACCACGCCCAGGACCTCGCCGCGATCGATCTGGCCGGTGGCCCGCAGACCCTCGTGCACTACCCGCGGGGCTGGGCGATGGCGTCGAACACGCCATTCCGCCTCTACAAGATCAACACCCACGCGGGCGGCCACTCGGTGCCGTGCATCTGGCACTGGCCGGCGGGTGCGGCCCAGGTCGACGGCGACGACGGCCGCCGCGACCAGTGGGCCCACGTCACCGACGTGCTGCCGACCCTCGCCGAGCTGGCGGGGGTGACCCTGCCCGCCGTCCGCAACGGGCTCGCCCTCCAGCCGGTGGCGGGCACGTCGCTGGCGCCGGTGCTGGCCGACCCCGCCGTCGCCCATCCGCACGGCCCGCAGTACACCGAGATGGCCGGGCACCGGGGCTTCTACGACGACGGCTGGGAGATCGTGACCCGGCACCAGGCCCTCACGCCCTTCGGGGACCACGAGTGGGAGCTGTACCACCTGGCCGAGGACCGCACCGAGCAGCACGACCTCGCCGCCGAGCACCCCGACAAGGTGGCCGAGCTCGCCGCGGGCTGGGAGGCGGCGGCCCGGGCCAACCAGGTGTACCCGCTCGACGAGGGGTCTCGGCTGCGTTACGTCGTGCGCCCGCCCTACGAGGAGCCGCTCACCCGCCCGGCGCGCATCGTCGCCGGCACCCACACCCTCGAGCGGTACCGCAGCCAGCAGCTGATCCAGTGGCGCAGCTTCGACGTCGACGTCGAGGTCGGCTTCGCCGCGGGCGACCGCGGCATCCTCGTGGCCCACGGCGATCAGGGCGGCGGCTACGCGCTCTACGTCGACGAGGGCGACGAGCTCGTGTTCGTGCACAACGGCTACGGGAAGATGACCGAGCTGCGCGGCGGCCCGATCCCGGCCGGCACCACCGACCTGCGCCTGGCGATCACCGCGCCCGGCGGGTGGCGGTGGAACGCCGAGCTGCTCATCGGCGGCGAGCCCCGCGGCAGCGTGGAGGGCCTGCTGATGCTGGGCGCCATGGCGCCCTTCGAGGGCATCGACGTGGGCATGGACCGCCGCTCCCCCGTGTCGTGGGCGCTGTACGAGGCCCACGGCCCCTACCCCTACACGGGCGTGCTGCGGGCCGTGACCTACACGCCCGGCGAGCCCGCGCCCGACGCCGGGACGCGCTTCATCGACCTGCTGCGCGAGATGGGCCTCCGCTACGAGTGAGCGGAGGCCCCAGGCGCCGCGGGGTTAGACCCCGATGATCGGCAGGTCCGTCTTGCCCTCGGCCGCGCACATGGCGACGTAGAACTCGTAGACCGCCTGGGCGTCGATCACCATCTCCACGTTGCCGTCGGCGTCGAGGTTGAGGTTGGCGCCGTAGATGGCGAACCAGACGTCGGTGACCTCGGTGTTGGTCTCGGGCACGATCAGCGTGTGGGTCGAGCCGGCGGGCTCGAACAGGTAGGACCCGGCCGTGTTGACCTCGGGGTACTCCTCGTACTTCCACGAGCCGGACTGGGTGAACGCGAACACCGAGCCGGTGTGCTTGTGGGTCTGGACCTTGGCCCCGGGGTGGAAGCGGTTGCGGATGATCCAGAGGCCCTGGTCGATGTCGATCTGGAGGACCTGGAGCTCGACCTTCTCGTCGATGAACACGAACGGGAGCTCGTCCTCGCCGACGTGGAGGGCCTTGGGGATGTCCATCGATGTCATGCCCGTAGCAAAGCACGCCCGCCGGTAGCGTGCCGACATGCCCGATCTGTTGCGCATCGGCCTGCTCCAGTGCGGCCACCTGCACCCCGATCTCATCCCGGCCCACGGCGACTACCCGGAGGTCTTCACCGATCTCCTCGGGCCCGAGGGGGTCGAGCTCACCACGTTCGACGCCACCGAGGTGCTCCCCGATGCCATCGATGCGTTCGACGGCTGGCTGGTGTCGGGCTCGGCGTGCTCCACCTACGACGACCTGCCCTGGATCGGGCCGCTCGAGGAGTTCCTGCGGGCCTGCGTCGAGGGCGCGGCCCCGATGGTGGCGGTCTGCTTCGGCCACCAGCTGCTCGCCCAGGCGTTCGGCGGCCG
>CAZUYW010000116.1:0-5095 GCA_964624775.1 uncultured Iamiaceae bacterium | reverse complement strand
GCCGAGCCCCTCGACCAGGCCATCGTCGCCTCCTGGATGGCCGCCTTCCTCCGCGGCTGACCAGCACGTGCGACGGTCGGGCGCGGTGTAGCGTCCCGGACGGCATCAGGGTTCCCATCGGGCCCGTGCCGACCGGGGGGCAGGCCATGGCGGGATCGCAGCGACGACGGGGCCTGGTGGCGCTGACCGGACTGGTCGCGGCCACGCTCACGACCGTGCTCGCCGGCCCGGCCGCGCTCGCCGACACCGGGTCCGCCGTCTCCTCGCCGGGCGCGTGGACCCACCAGCTGGGGACGGCCGGCGACGACATCGCCACCGGATCAGCGACCGCGCCGGACGGTACGACCTACGTGGTGGGTCGTACCGAGGGCACCCTCCCCGGCTCGAGCGACGCCAACGCCGGCGGCGACGACGCCTTCGTCGCCGCGTACCGGACCGACGGAACCCGAGCCTGGGTCCGCCAGCTCGGCACCACCGCCGACGATGGCGCCACCGCCGTCGCCCTCGACCCCGACGGCACCGTCGTCGTCGCCGGCAGCACAGACGGGATCCTTCCCGGCTCTGGCGCCGCCGGCACCCTCGGCACCACCGGCTTCCTCGCCAGCTACACCCCCGCCGGTGTCCGACGCTGGACCCGCCAGATCGGGCTGCGGGAGACCACCACCCGCTTCGTCGTGGTCGACGCCACCCACACCATCCACCTCGCCGGTTCGGCTCCGTCCATCCCCGGCGTCCAGGGCACCGGGCTCGGCTTCATCGCCACCTACACCGCCGCCGGCACGCGCCGGGCGGTGGCCCGCATCCCGTCGGACATCACGAGCCTCGCCGTGGACGGCACCGGCAAGGCCTACGTGGTGGGCACCGTCAACACAGCGGGGGCCTTGGGGAGCATGGTGACCCTGAGCCACACCTACGAGGTCGACACGGACGCAACCGTGGTCGAGCGCATCGCGGACAACTGCCCGGGGACCGATGCCGTCCCCGAGTGCAGCGAGTGGGACACGCTCGCGGTGGTGGTCGACGACGCCGGCGAGGGCTGGTGGGTCCGTTCGGAGATCTCCTACGACGTGACCGCCGACGACTTCGTGCGCCAACTCGTCGGTCGCGCCATCACCGTGACCGACCGTCCCGATGTGGTGCTCGGCGAGATACGGGATCCGCTCGGTCGAGACGCGCTGCACCTCACGATGGACGCGGCGCACGACGTGTACGCCGCAACGACCCTCAGCACCGACCCCGCATGGCTGGGCGATGGCCTTCCCTACGGCGGCACCGACGGCCTGCTCGGGGTGTTCGACAGCCGAGGGGTCCTGCCGCCGCAGTCCCACACCTCGTTTCGACGGGTCGGGACCCCTGCCGACGACACCCTCGTCGGGCTTGCGGTCGACGGTGCCGGCGAGGTCCACGGGGCCGGCACGACCCGTGGCACGTTGCCGGACTCCGCAGAGGCGAACGCCGGCGGCGCCGACGTGGTCATCACCCACTTCGACCGGTCCCTCGCGACGCAGCCGACCGTCGACCGCGTGACACCCGGCGCAAGCGCCCTCGTCGTCGACTGGTCGTCGAACTGGCGCGGCCCGACCGAGTTGCTGCGGACGGGGACCGTCGCGTGCACGTCGTCTGACGGCGGCGCGCCGGGCTCGACCGTGGTCAACATCTGGGGGTCGATGCAGCCCGTCAGCGTCACCGGCCTCACCGACGGCAGCACCTATCGCTGCACGGTGGCGGTCACGACGGCCACGGGCGGCCCGGTCACCTCGGCGCCGTCGGCACCGCAGGTGGTGGGAACGCCGAGCTCCGCTTTCGTCACGGCGACGGCCGGGAGCGATCAGGTGAGCATCGACTGGACTGCCGCGCCCTCGAACGGCGCAGCCGTCGTGGGCTACCGGGTGACCTGCCGCGATGCCAGCGACACGATCGCCGCCACGACGGAGGCCCTCGCGCCGCCGGTCGTGTTCACCGGCCTGGCGCCCGGCCGGTACTCGTGCGGGGTCGCGGCACGCAACAGCCGCGGCGTCGGTCCGGCAGGGCTCGCCCGGCCGAGCATCGTGGGTGGCCAACGGCCCGGCGCGCCGACCATCGGTGCTGCCACCCAGGCGAACGGCGTCGTCGAGGTCGCCTTCACGCCCGGCGCGGCACACGGGCTTCCGGCCACGCACCGGGCGACGTGCCGAGACGCCGCCGGCACGGTCAGCGGCACCTCGAGGCCCGCGACCGCAGGTCCGCTGCTCGTGGCAGGACTGCGCGGCGGCATCAGCTACACCTGCACGGTGGCGTCCACCAACGACGTCGGCACGAGCGACCCGTCGTCCCCTTCGAACGCCGTCGTGCCGATCGGCCAGCCCCGCCTCGAGGGGATGAACCTCGACCGCGGGGACACCATCGTCGACGTCACGATCACCCCCAAGTCCGACGAGGGCAGCCCGATCCTTCGCTTCGACGTGGCCTGCACGGGCCTGTCTCCAGGTACTGGATCGCGCGTCACCGGCCGGTCGACCACCCCGGTCGTTCGGGTGATCGGCCTGCACCGCGGCGAGCCATACGCCTGCGTCGGCACGGCGACCAACGCGATCGGCACCAGCGTCGGGGTGCGCGCGCCCTACGTCGTGCTCGACGGGCTCCCGCCGGCACCGGGCAAGCCGACGGCGGTCGCCGGCACCGGACGGGTCTCCCTCACCTGGGCCCCGCCCCACCTCGGGCCGGGTTCGCCGCGCGTGACCTGGTACATCGTGCGCATGGTCTACGGCCCGGGCGACGTCGAGCTTCGGGAGTTCGCGAACGCACGGACCACCCAGACGCTGACCGGCCTGCGGCGCGACTGGGTCGGGTTCACGGTCGCGGCGGTCAACGCCCGCGGCACCGGACCGCAATCGCTCATGACTGCGGCGGACCTGCTGACACCTGATCCCCCGACGCGCGTGGCCGCGGTCGGCGATGCGACGTCGGCCGTGGTGTCGTGGCACCGCCCGGTGACCTACGACCCCCGGAGTGTCGACGCTTTCGTGATCATCGCCCGACCTGACCACGGCGCGGCCATCCGCGTCACCGCCCCGGGCGGGGTGACCTCACGCACCATCACCGGCCTCACCGCCGGCCGCCGCTACTCCTTCACCGTCACGACCAGAGACGCCGTCCACGGCCTGAGCGCACCGTCGACCCCGACACCAGCCATCACGATCGGTCCCCCGCTCGCGCCTCGCACACCGGCCGCACCCACCGCCGTGGCGGCCGGCGCCGGCGCCGCGACCCTCACCTGGGTCGCCCCCGACGCCGGCAGCGCCACCATCACCGGCTTCGTCATCACCCCCTACATCGGCAGCACCGCCCAGGCCCCACGCACCGTCGGCAACGTCCGCACCACCACCATCACGGGCCTGACCCCCGGCCGCACCTACCGCTTCACCGTCACCGCCCTCAGCCCTGCCGGCGCCAGCCCCCGCTCACCCAGCTCCGCCGCCATCACCATCAGCCACTGACCTGCTGACCCGTCCCCTCAGTGGGGGTCGAGGCCGCCGCGGAAGGCGAAGTAGACGGCGCCGAGCAGGCAGAGACCCGCCCACGCGAAGTCCCAGCGCAGGCGGATGTGGAACAGGCGGATCGCCACCGGCACGAACACGGTGAGGGAGATCACCTCCTGGAGCACCTTGAGCTGGGGCAGGCTCAGCCGGGTGAACCCGAGCCGGTTGGCCGGCACCTGCAGCAGGTACTCGAAGAGGGCGACGCTCCACGCGATCGCCACCGCCACGTACCAGGCCCGGTGATCGAGGTACTTGAGGTGGCCGTACCAGGCGACGGTCATGAAGATGTTCGACCCCACGAGCAGCAGGGCGGTGGCGGCGATGATCTTCATGGCGGGTCCTCGGGTCGCGGGTCGAACCCGGGCGGGTACCCGCTCCCCCTGCCGGCCAGACGACCCGACCGGGGCGGCCCGGGCGCGGTCGGTACGATCCGCCGGGTGCTGAGCAGGCGGTGGCGACGGGGTGGCGCAGCAGCCGTGGTGATCGGGGTCGTGCTGGTCGGCTGCACCGGCGCCCGCCACGCCCGCGACTCGTTGGCCGAGCTCGGCATCCGCGCCTACGCCCGGGGCACCTGGACCTGCCAGGCCCTGGTGGACGACGAGCGGGTGACCATCACGGTCGGGATCTCGTCGTCCGGGACGTTCCGACTCACCGCGCCCGACGACTCCGGCGACGACCGGGTCCAGGCCGGCCGATGGCACCTGGAGGGCGGTCGCCTCTCGATCGACGCCCCGTCGGGCCCGCTGGTGCTCACCGGTGCGACCGACCCGCCGTCGCGCTTCCGCCTCGATGACGGCTCCGGTGCACCCGCGTCGTGGCGGGTCGCCACCGACGGCCCCGAGGTGACCCTCACCCGCCGGGCCGGCGCGGCCGGGCCCGCGACCCGCATCACCTGCACCAAGGGCACCGATCGCGCCCCGACGACCACGACCCCCGCACAGTCCACGAGGTCGGGGTCAACCTCGATCTCGACATCGACGAGCGAGGCGACCACCACCACCTACCCGCGCTCCAGCGAGCCCCTCGTGGTGGGATCCCGGTCCGACGGGGCGCGCCTCGTGCTCTCCACCGCCGACGATCACGGCGGGCGGTCGACGCTGGTCCTGCTCCCCGACGATCGGGTCCTGGAGGCGATCGAGTGGACGATGGGCGGCGGCATGGACGAGTTCCGGATCTGGCCGGTGTCGGCCGCCGCGGCCCGCGAGGCGCTGCGCCTGGAGACCGCCGACCACCAGCTCCCCTCCAAGGGCCAGGTCGTCCGCGGCGAGTCCGGCGATCCCACCACCGACCAGGTCAACCTCCTGCTCCGCGTCACCGGGCGGACCGGCGACCCCGAGCCGTGGGTGCCCGACCGGGTGGCGATCCGCATCATCACCGTCCCGAACACCGGCCAGCATGCGCTGCCCTGGCCGCTCCCCGACCACATCGAGGCGCTCGCCGACGACGAGGGCGTGATCTGCCTCACCGGGGCGGACGCCCGCCGGGCGTGGCAGGCGATCAAGCGGCCCGGCGTCGACCAGGACGTGCTCATCCTCGCCGACGGCCGGGACCGCTATCGGGCTGGTGTGTGGCCCGAG
>CAZUYW010000115.1:0-8707 GCA_964624775.1 uncultured Iamiaceae bacterium | reverse complement strand
TCCCTTTCGACCCATATGACCGAAAAGAAATCCCGAGATCCGGCGAACTGCCGGGAACTGCCGGAATCAGGTGACCTTGAAGGTGGCGGTCATGCCCTTGGAGCTGTGGACCATCCCGTCGGTCTTGATGACGCAGAACACGGTGTAGGTCCCGGGCTCGAGCTTCCAGGTGGCCGAGCAGTCGGTGCCGGGGGCGATGGCCTCGAGCTCGAAGGCGCCGGCCTTCTCGAGCGCCGCCTCATCGGGGTCGCCGTCGCTGGTGAGCGGGACCTTGCCGCCACCGGGGAGGAAGGCGAGCTCGTGATCGTGCTTGCCGCCGTTGGTGACCCGGAAGGTGGTGATGCCGGCGGGCACGGAGGAGCGGGAGAGCTCGAAGGCGTAGTCGACGAGCTTCACGTCGACGGTGGTCTTCGCCTTGGCCTCGAGGTCCTCGCCGATGGGCTTGCACCCGACCGCCGCCGACGAGCCCGAGGCCGAGGAGGACCCGGACGCCGCACTCGACCCGCTCGACCCGTTCCGGACCGAGGCCCCCTCGTCCTTGGCACAGCCGGCCCCCAGCACCGAGGCAGTCACGAGCAGGGCGGCAGCAGCAACACGCGTGGTCATCGACATGAACCAACCATAGTAAGCGGGCCTAACACCATGCAAGCACCCCGGCCCGATGGCCGATCCGGGCGATACCGTCGGCCCATGACCAGCGCGACGTCCGCAGCCCCCGGCTCCGAGGCCGGCAGCCGCCGCCACCTCGAACCACCCGAGACCCGTGCGTCGCGCATCCGCCTCGGCCGGATGCTCGTCGGCATGGCGATCCTGCACGTCGTGGTCCCCGGACCGTTCGAGAAGATCGTGCCCAAGCGCCTCGGCCACCCCCGGTTCTTCAACCTCGCCGCGGCTGCCGCCGAGGGGGCCAGCGGCGCCCTCCTCCTCTCCCACGACCCGCGGTGGCGCCGGGCGGGCGGTGCGCTCGCCACCGCCACGATCGTCGGCGTCTACCCGGCGAACATCTCCATGGCGCTCGAGGCCGGCCGGCCTCGCAGCCTCGCCACGCTCGCCCCCTGGCTGCGCCTCCCCCTCCAGTTCCCGATGATCGCCTGGGCCTGGCGCCACGCCAAGGGCCCTGACCTCGCCCGCTGAGCGCTGCGGGTACCCTCGCCGGGCTGACCCGCCGAGGAGGACCCATGGTCTCGGAGCTGTTCGATCCCACCGCCTGGACGCCCGTCCCGGGCTTCGAGGACCTGGAGGACATCACCTACCACCGCGCCGTCGACGTCGGCGCGGTGCGGGTCGCGTTCGACCGCCCCGAGATCCGCAACGCGTTCCGCCCGGGCACGGTCGACGAGCTGTACCGGGTGCTCGACCACGCCCGCCAGACCTCCGACGTCGGGTGCGTGCTGCTCACCGGCAACGGCCCCTCACCCCGCGACGGCGGCTGGGCGTTCTGCTCGGGCGGCGACCAGCGCATCCGCGGCAAGGACGGCTACCGCTACGCCGACGGTGACACCGCCGACACGATCGACCCGGCCCGCTCGGGCCGGCTGCACATCCTCGAGGTGCAGCGCCTCATCCGCTTCATGCCCAAGGTCGTGATCTGCCTGGTGCCGGGCTGGGCGGCGGGCGGCGGGCACAGCCTGCACGTCGTCGCCGACCTCACCCTCGCCAGCCGCGAGCACGCCCGCTTCCGCCAGACCGACGCCGACGTCGCGAGCTTCGACGGCGGCTTCGGCTCCGCGTACCTCGCCCGCCAGGTCGGCCAGAAGTTCGCCCGCGAGATCTTCTTCCTCGGCGACACCTACACGGCCGAGGACGCCCACCGCATGGGGATGGTCAACAAGGTGGTCGACCACGCCGACCTCGAGCGGGTCGGCCTCGAGTGGGCGCGCAAGATCATGGGCAAGAGCCCCACGGCCCAGCGCATGCTCAAGTTCTCGTTCAACCTGATCGACGACGGGCTCGTCGGCCAGCAGGTGTTCGCCGGGGAGGCCACCCGCCTCGCCTACGGCACCGACGAGGCGGCGGAGGGCCGCGACTCGTTCCTCGAGAAGCGGGACCCCGACTGGGGCCCCTACCCCTGGCACTACTGAGGGCGGCGCCGCCGGGACCCGGCGCCGCGCGGGCTACTTGCCGCCTGCCGTGGCGGGCAGGAGGGTGTGCGTGGCGTAGCCGATGAGGAAGGCGTCGACGTCGGTCATGGTGGCGGGATCGATCTGCACGGTCGACGCGCAGTCCTGCGCGCCGAGCGACCGGGCCATGTCACCGCCGAGGTCCGCCTTCACCTCGGCCAGGCCGCGCGGCTCGCCCTCGGCGCACGAGGGCACGTTGATGTTGTCGACCTGCGCCTCGGCCCGGCCGTCGAGCAGCGCCTCGCGCTGGTCCTGGACCCAGTCGACCACGATCGACACGGCTGCCGCGTAGTTGATGGACTTGGCCAGGCCCTGCGAGACGGCGAGGGCCGGCACGCCCCGGGCGACGGCCTCGCGGGCGGCGCCCACGGTGCCGGAGATGTCGGCGGCGGGCCCGAGGTTCTGACCCTGGTTGATGCCGCTCACGACGAGGTCGGGCTGCACCTTCAGGTCGTCGAACGCGACCCTGACCGCGTCGACGGGGTAGCCCTCGACGGCGGTCGCCGGGAAGCCGCTGTTCAGCTCGACCTGCGACCGGGCGAGCTTGCCCTCGGTGGCCTTGCCGCCGGTGCCGCTCTGGTTCTCCGCCGGCGCCACCACCTCGAGCTCGACGTCGGGCAGGTTCCGAAGGCCCTGCACGACGGCATCGATGCCGTCGCCCTGGTAGCCGTCGTCGTTGACCACGAGGATCTGCAGCTTCTCGGCCTTGGCCGCGGTGGTCGTGGTGGACGAGCCGGGTGCCTTGGTGGTGCTCGACGTGGCGCCGTCGGAGTCCGAGCTGCTGCACGAGGCGAGCAGCGCAGCGGACACGAGCACGGCGGCGAGCAGGGTGCGGGGCGAGCGGGTCATCGCGGGTCCTCCTGGGTCAGGCGGCGAGCGTAGGACACGGCGGGACCGACCCTGCGCCCACACGGGGTCGGGTCAGCGGGCGCCGCGGAGGAGCCGGCCCGGCAGCTCGCCGGTGCTGACGCCGTCGCGGAAGGTGACCGTGCCGGACTTGACGGTGGCCACGTAGCCGTCGGCGCGCTGCACGATGCGACGACCACCGGCCGGGAGGTCGGCCACCACCTGGGGGGCGTGGAGGCGGAGGCCGTCGAAGTCGATGATGTTGACGTCGCCGAGCATGCCGGGCTCGAGCGTGCCCCGGTCGCCGAGGCCGTAGAGCAGCGCGGTGTTGCGGGTCTGGCGAGCCACGACCAGCTCGAGCGGGAGGCGCTCGCCACGGGTCCGGTCCCGCACCCAGTGCGTGAGCATGTGGGTGGGCATGGACGCGTCGCAGATGGTGCCGACGTGGGCGCCGCCGTCGGCCAGGCCGAGCACGGCGGCGGGGTGCAGGAGCATCTCCCGCGTGGGCTCGGAGTCCCCGTCGCTGTAGTTGAGGATCGGCAGGTACAGGAGGCCGCGCCCGTCGTCGGCGAGCATGGCGTCGAGCGCGACCTCCACCACCGAGCGGCCCGACGCCGCGGCCAGCGCGGCGACCGACGCCTCGGGCCCCGGCTCGTACTCGGGCGGGTCGCCGAGCAGGAAGATCCGCTCGGCGGCGCGGGCGAGCGTCGCCGCGGTGTCCGGGTCCGGCTCCCAGTCGACCACGCTGGCCCGCCCCTCGGCGGTGCGCAGGTGCGCCACCTTCTCGGCGAGCGGGAGGCCGGCGAGGGCGGCGTAGGCGGGCACCGTGTCGAGGAACGAGAACGTGGTCTCGAAGCCCGACAGGAGCCCGGTGGGCCGCCCCGCGACCTGGGGGATGAGCGCGACGCCCGACTCGGCGGCGATGGCCGACTCCTCGAGCATCTCGCGCCACAGGTCCGGAGCGGGGTCGACCTGGAGCATGGCGAAGGTGACCGGGCGGCCGACGGTCGCCGCGAGGCGGCGCATCCAGGCGACCTCCTGCATCGGCGCGACGACGTCCTCGCCGGCGACACCGGCCGGGGCGAGCTCGAACACGCCGGCACCGAGCTCCCCCAGGACCGCGCCGATGCCGAACAGCTCGTCCTCGGCGGCGTAGGTGCCGGGCACCGGCTCGCCGTCGATGGCGCGGTGGGCGATGGTGCGGCTCGTGGAGAACCCGAGCGCCCCGGCCTGGATGGCCTCCTTCACGATCGCCGCCATCGCCGCGATGTCCTCCGGGGTGGCCGGCTCGTTGCGGGCACCGCGGTCCCCCATGACGTAGGCGCGCACGGCGCCGTGGGCGATCTGGGTGCCCACGTCGACGGTCCAGCGGCGGCGCTCGAGCGCGTCGAGGTACTCGGGGAAGGACTCCCAGTCCCAGGTGAGGCCCTCGGCCAGCGCGGTGCCGGGGATGTCCTCGACGCCCTCCATCAGGCCGATCAGCCAGTCGTGGCGATCGGGGTGGGCCGGCGCGAAGCCGACGCCGCAGTTGCCCATGACGAGCGTGGTCACGCCGTGCCACGAGCTGGGCGCCAGCTCCTCGTCCCAGGTGGCCTGGCCGTCGTAGTGGCTGTGGATGTCGACCCAGCCGGGGGTGACGAGGGCGCCGTCGGCGTCGAGCTCGCGCTCGCCTCGCCCGTCGATCGCGCCGACCTCGGTGACGACGCCGTCGTCGATGGCGACGTCGTCGGCGCGCGCCCGCGCGCCCGTCCCGGCGACCACCGTGCCACCGCGGATCACCCGCACGTGTGCCCACACGCCCCCAGACCCTCCTCGTGCAGGGGGAATCTAAAGCAATCGCTGCAGGTTCGCGTCGCCGCTCACCAGGGGTCGATGCCGGGCCGCTTCCGACCGGCCCGGGGCGGCGGCGCGGGCGCCGACGCGAACGCGTGGACGAGCCGGTCCCGGGTGGCGGCGGGATCGATCACGTCGTCGATCTCGAGGTGGGCGGCCATGTTGAGCGCCTGGCCGTGGCGGTAGGCGGCGGCGACCATGGCGTCGAACGCCTCCTGGCGCTCGGCCGGATCGTCGATGGCCTCGAGCTCACGGCGGAAGCCGAGCTTGACGGCGCCCTCGAGGCCCATGCCGCCGAACTCGCCGGTCGGCCACGAGAGCATGGCGATCGGCGCCCGGAAGCTGCCGCCGGCCATGGCCTGGGCGCCGAGGCCGTACCCCTTGCGCAGGACGACGGTGGCGAGCGGGACGGTGATCGAGGTGGCCGACACGAACAAGCGCGAGAACCGCCGCACCTGGGCGGTGGCCTCGGCGTCGGGCCCCACGAGGAACCCCGGCGTGTCGCACAGCGACAGGAGCGGGATGTCGTGCCCGTCGCACAGCTGGATGAAGCGGGCCGCCTTGTCCGCCGCGTCGGCGTCGATCGCGCCGCCGAGCACCGCGGGATCGTTGGCGAACACCCCGACGGGCCGCCCGGCGAGGCGCACCAGCGCGGTCACGATGCCGCGACCGAACCCGGCGCGCAGCTCCAGCACGGAGGCGTCGTCGGCGAGGCCGGCGATCACCGAGCGCACGTCGTACACGCGCTTGCGGGCCTCGGGCACCGCGTGGCGCAGGGGCTCCTGGTCGGGCGCGGTCCAGGCGGCGATCGGGCCCTGGAAGTAGGACAGGTAGCGCTTGGCGACGGCGACCGCCTCGACCTCGTCGGCCACCGGGAGGTCGACCACGCCGTTCGCGACCTGCACGTCGATGGGCCCGATGTCCTCGGGGGCGAACGCGCCCAGGCCGCCGCCCTCGATCATCGCCGGCCCGCCCATCCCGATGTTCGAGTCCGCGGTGGCGATGATCGTGTCGCAGCACCCGAGGAGCGCGGCGTTGCCGGCGAAGCACCGCCCGGCCGCGATCCCCACCGTGGGCACGAGGCCCGAGAGACGGGCGAAGTGCTCGAACGCCCGGGTGTCGAGGCCGGCGATCACCGGCATGTCGGTGTCGCCGGGCCGCCCGCCGCCGCCCTCGGCGAACAGCACGACGGGCAGGCGCAGTCGCTCGACCAGCTCGAAGATCCGATCCTTCTTGGCGTGGTTGCGCTGGCCCTGCGTGCCCGCGAGGACCGTGTAGTCGTAGGCCACGACCGCGCACCGGGCCCGGTCTTCGGGCACGAGGTCGCCGTTGACCCGGCCGATCCCGGTGATGAGCCCGTCGGCCGGCGTCGCCGCCTCGAGCTCGGCCCGCGGGCGGCGGCCCTCCTGGGCGGCGAAGGCGAACCCGCCGTACTCCTGGAACGAGCCGGGGTCGCACAGGGCCGCCACGTTCTCGCGGGCGGTCCGCTGGCCGCGGCCGTGCCGCTTGGCGACGGCCTCGGGCCGGGCCGCGTCGTCGAGCAGGGCACGCCGACGGACCAGCTCGGCGATGTCGGCTCGCTCCCCCGCCGGCGCCGTGACGTCGGCGGCCGGGCCGTCGGCCTCGTGGGGCGGTGCGGCGGCGAGCACGTCGATGCGCACGAGCGGGTCGCCCGGCGCCACCACGTCGCCGACGGTGACGAGCACGGCGTCGACCACCCCGGACACGGGCGCGACCACCGGGTGCTCCATCTTCATGACCTCGAGCACCACCAGCGCCTGCCCGTCGTGGACCGCGTCACCGGGTGCCACCGGCACCTCGGCCACCGTGCCCGTCGTCGGCGCCGCCAGCTCGACCCACGCGTCCTCGGGAAGCTCGGTCGTCATCCCTCGTCGACCGAGAGCCGGTGGCCGTCGCGCACGCGGATGGCCTCGAGGAACCGCAGCACCGCGGCCGACGTGTACGACGTGCGCGGCGACTGGAACACCTCGAACGCGTGCTGGGCGCCGGGCAGCTCGGCGTAGGCGACCGGCTCCTTGGACTCGCCACGCAGCATGCGCACGAACGACCGGGCCTGCTCGACGGGGACCAGCGTGTCGTTGGCCCCGTGGATCACGAAGAACGGCGGGGCGTCGGGCCCGACCCAGCTCATGCTCGACGCGCGATCCCACACGTCGGGCGCCTCCTCCCGGGACACCTTGAGGATGAGCCGGTGGAGCATGTCCTCCATGTCGGCGCGACCGGTGCCGTCGCGGTTCGTCCAGTCGTAGACGCCGTAGAAGGGCACCGCGGCCACGACCGACGTGTCGACGTCCTCGAAGCCGGGCTGGAACTCGGGGGCGTTGGCGCTCAGCGCGGCGAGCGAGGCCAGGTGGCCGCCCGCCGACCCACCGGTGATCGCGACGTACTCGGGGTCGCCGCCGAACTCGGCGATGTGCTCCTTCACCCACGCCAGCGCTCGCTTCACATCGACGATGTGGTCGGGCCAGGTGGCGCGGGGGCTGAGCCGGTAGTTGATCGCGACGCAGACCCAGCCGGCGTCGGCCAGGTGCGCCATGAGCGGCAGCGCCTGCTGGTCCTTGTTGCCGATCACCCATGCACCGCCGTGCACCTGCACGAGCACGGGAGCCTTCCCGTCGGCGGGGAGGCCCGGGCGGCGCCACACGTCGAGGGTGTTGCGGCGACCGGCCGAGCCGTACGAGATGGGTGCTTGGCGGACGTAGCGGCGCTTCCACGGCATCACCGGACCGCTGGCCATGCGCCGGCGGTCGAGCCGCACGGTCTCGCGCACGACGCCGGCCGCCTCGGCCGCGGCGAGCTCCTCGCCGAGCACCTCGTCGAGGGCGGCGTCGTAGACCTCGCCGGCGTGGGTGGCCTGGTCCCAGATGTCGAGCAGGCCCTTCCACGACGCGAGCGAGATGCCCAGGCCTGCCAGGCCGGTGGCCGAGCGCAGCGCACCCTTGCGGGCGAACGCCGTGGTGGCGAGGGCCTGCCAGCCGATGGCGTGCAGCGGTGCCTCCGACGACGGCCAGCCGGCCGCGAACGCGAGGACGCTCAGGCGTCCGGTGCGGCGCAGCGGACGGCGGGCGTTGGCGGTGTTCAGGGCGCCGAGCAGCGACGCGGCCAGGAAGGCGTTGCCGGCCCGGCGCCGATCGGCGCGTCGGGGATCAGGGCGGGACATGTCCCCAGTCTCGCCCGTGGCTACCCTCGACGCCCATGTTGAGGGGATGGAAGCGACTCGCGGTCGTGGCATCGGCTGCGGCGGCGCTCGCGCCGGCCGCGTGCTCGCAGCACGACGACACCTCGGCCACGCCGGTGAAGGCGACGCCCGTGCGACCCGTCGGCGACGTCGTCGAGCTCCGTCGCCTGTCCGTCGCCCGCTCGGGAACGCCCCGCATCGTGGACGAGGAGGGCAACACCGTGCTCCTGCGCGGCGCGAACCTCAACGCGCTCGGGGACTACTTCCAGGATGATCCCAAGCTGCCCCCCACCAAGCCCCCGACCGAGCAGGACTGGGCCGACATGGCCGCCAACGGCTTCTCCGTCGTGCGGCTCATCGTCAGCTGGTCCAAGCTCGAGCCGGTGCGCGGCCAGCTGGACACCGCGTACCTCGGCCAGGTGCAGCACGCCGTGGAGGCCGCGGCCCGGCACGGCATGTACACGGTGATCGACCTCCACCAGGACGCGTGGGGGAAGGGCATCGCCACGCCGGAGCGCCACGCGTGCCCGGCCGGGCTCGAGCCGGCGATCGGGTGGGACGGGGCGCCGGCCTGGGCCACCCGCACCGACGGTGCCGAGACGTGCCGACCACCCGGCAACCGCGAGGGGTCGGCCGCGGTGAAGGCGGCGTTCACGAACTTCTACCGGAACGTCGACGGCATCCGCGACGCCTACGTCGCCACGGTCGG
>CAZUYW010000114.1:0-8931 GCA_964624775.1 uncultured Iamiaceae bacterium | reverse complement strand
AGGCCGCCGAGGGCGGCGTCGTGTCCGCCGAGTACCAGGAGCACTTCGGCGAGCACGCCTACGACGACGAGGGCAACTACATCGGTGGTGGCGACACCAGCGAGGCCGAGGAGGCGTGGGCGGAGTACTACGCCGAGCACCCCGAGGCGCTCGCGGCCGGCCCCGCCGCCGAGGTCGAGGCGGCCGCCGAGGAGGCCCCCGCCGAGGAGGCCACCGAGCCCGAGGCCTGATCGGCCCCCAGTTCCGAGCCCTGGACCACGACGCCCCGCCCCTGCGGCGGGGCGTCGTCGCGTCCGGGCCGAGGCAGGTCATGGGCAGAAATCGCGTCGAAGTCCTTGCCTCGCGCCCCGGATCGGCCGACAGAGACCCTGTCGCCCGTCCGACCCACCGGGGTCGGCTTCCAGAACAAGGGGTTCACGGTGAACCAACGCCGGACACTCATCCTGATCGCAGCCATCGTCATCGGCGCCCTCTCGTCGTTCCTGGTGTGGAACTACGTGAACGGGGTCCAGGACGAGGCGTACAGCAACGCCGAGCGCGTGCCGGTCTACCTGGTGAAGACGGCCATCCCACGGGGCACCCCGGGCCTCGATGCCGCGGCGTACATCTCCAAGGAGGACATCCCGCGGAAGTTCAAGCCGGCGAACGCCATCACGTCGATGGAGGACATCACCAACAAGGTGGCCCTCAACAACCTGGTGCCGAACCAGGTCGTGGTGTCGGACATGTTCGTCTCCGCCGATGACCCCAACGCCCGAGCGTCGTTCACCGACGGCCTCAACCGGGTGCGCGGTGAGGACCAGGTGGCGATCTCGATCACCGTGGACCAGGTGCGCGGCGTGGCCGGTCTCATCCAGCCGGGCGACTTCGTGAACATCATGGTGTACTCGTCGGCGAACTCGGGCGGGGCCGATGGGTCGAAGGGCGCCGCCAGCTCGACGGCCGGCGTGCTGCCCCGTGACGCCCGCTACCTCTACCAGAAGGCCGAGGTCATCGCGGTCGGCACCCAGACCCTGCCCCAGCCCGGCCAGAGCGCCCAGGCGGCCAGCGCCAGCGGCGGCGACGGCGAGGCGGCGGCACCGGCCCAGAACACCGGCTTGATCACCCTCGTGGTGCCGGCCAAGGCGGCCCAGTACATCGCCTCGGCGCCGCCGGACGCCATGTACCTCACCCTCGTCGCCCGGGACTACAAGCCGGTCCCGATCCCCGACCTCGGCACCAACCCGCCGCTGCCGGGCGAGTCCGCCGACATGCTCACCCCCTACGGCCCGAAGGGTCCCGAGAGCGGCAAGTGACGCCGCTGCTCGGGACCCCCGAGCCCTCCGCATCTCCCTCCACGCCTCCTCCCTCCTCCAGGTTCGGAACCAGATCATGAGCGAGTACCTTTGGGCCGACGACCGGCCCGCCGATCCACCACCGGCGGACCCGACGGGAGCCATGTCAACCTTCTCCTCCGACTTCCACGCCCCGGACACCGGCACGCCCCTGGTCGTGGTGGAGCCCGACGCGTCGCTGCGCAGCCGGCTGACGATGCAGCTGGGGGAGCGGGCGGTGCCCGCCGAATCGCTCGCCGGGCTCGAGGATCGCTACGCCGGCGTCCCGCTGGTGCTGGTCCTGGGGCCGACCTACTCGGGCTTCAGCGGCATGTCCGAGGCCGAGGGCCTGCTCCTGCGCCGGCCTGACATCGGGGCGATCCTGATCGCCGACGACCTGAGCACCGACCTGTTCCAGCGGGCGATCCGCGGGGGCATCCGCGACGTGCTCGGCGCACCGGTCGACACCGGGCAGCTCAACGAGGCGGTCCGTCGCGTCGGGCAGAGCCTGGCCGTCGTCACCCGCGCCCCGCTGCCGTCGATGCCGCCGCCCGAGGAGGAGTCGGGCGAGCTCGGCAAGGTGATCACCGTCTTCTCGACCAAGGGCGGCGCCGGCAAGTCGGTCCTCGCCTCCAACCTCGGCGTGCTCCTGGCCCAGCGCTCGGACAAGCCGGTGTGCCTGGTCGACGCCGACCTCCAGTTCGGTGACATCGCGGTGATGCTCAAGCTCGCGCCGCAGCACACGATCGTCGACGCGGTGGGCGCCTACGAGCGCCTCGACGTCGGCTTCCTCGAGAGCCTGCTCGCCACCCACCAGCCGTCGGGCCTCAAGGTCCTGCCGGCGCCCCTCGAGCCGGCCTTCGCCGACCAGATCGGCGCCGAGCAGATGAGCCAGATCATCCGCCTGCTGCGCACGTTCTGCGCCTACGTGGTCGTCGACACCCCGGCGTACTTCAACGACGTGGTCCTGGGCCTCATCGAGGAGAGCGACGACGTCCTCCTCGTGGCCGGCATGGACATCCCCAACATCAAGAACGTGAAGATCGGCCTGCAGACCCTGCGCCTGCTGAACACGCCGATGCAGAAGATCCACCTGATCCTGAACCGCGCCAACTCGAAGGTGAAGCTCGAGGTGAGCGAGGTCGAGCGCACCCTGCAGGTGAAGGCCGACGCCCTGATCCCATCGGACATCGTCGTGCCGCAGTCGGTCAACAAGGGCACCCCCGTGGTGCTCGACGCGCCGCGCTCCTCGATCGCCAAGAGCCTCGAGCAGCTCGCCGACCGCTTCGCGCCAGCGGCGGAGGCCGCGTCGAAGAAGCGCGGCTGGCGCTGATCGACCGCCGATCCCCGGATCGGCACCGTTCTCCGCGACGCCGGCCGGCGTCGCGGTGCCGCGTCCGGGCCCGGACGGCGGGCGCTGCGCCTGCCGCCGGGCCCCGGGCCACCAAACCGGCCAGATCGGCTCAAGGGTCGCGGTGGAGGGCCGATAGGGACGTGTGTCCCTCTACAAGCGCCTCCACGAACAGCAAGGCACCGGTGCCGGACCCGCCACCCGCCGTCGGGATCCGGTGCTGGACGACCTTCGCCAGAAGATCCACCACCACCTGATCGATGAGCTCGGTCCGGTCCTCTACGACAAGCGCATGTCGGAGGACGACCTGCGGCGTCGGGTGCACGACCAGCTGCACTCCGCGCTGGCCCTCGAGCGGGCGCCGCTGTCGGCCGCGGACAAGGCCCAGCTGATCCAGGACGTCTCCGACGACATCCTCGGCTACGGCCCGATCGACCGGCTGCTGAAGGACGATGACATCACCGAGGTCATGGTCAACGGCCCCGACAAGGTGTTCGTGGAGCGCTCCGGCAAGGTCGAGCGCACCGCGGCGAGCTTCGTGGACGAGACCCACCTCCGTCGCATCATCGACAAGATCGTGGGCCAGGTCGGCCGGCGCATCGACGAGGCCCAGCCCCTCTGCGACGCCCGCCTCCCCGACGGCTCCCGTGTGAACGCGGTCATCCACCCCCTGGCGGTGGGCGGCCCGTTCCTCACCATCCGGAAGTTCTCCAAGGACCCGTACCAGATCGACGACCTGATCCGGTTCGGCACCCTGAACGCCGCCTCGGCCCGCTTCCTGCAGGCCATGGTGGTCGGCAAGCTGAACATCATCATCTCGGGCGGTACCGGTACCGGTAAGACGACGGCCCTGAACGTGATGTCGTCGTTCATCCCTGCCGACGAGCGCATCGTCACGGTGGAGGACGCCAAGGAGCTCCAGCTCCACCAGGAGCACGTGCTCTCCATGGAGGCCCGGCCGCCGAACATCGAGGGCAAGGGCCAGATCACGATCCGTGACCTCGTCAAGAACTCCCTCCGCATGCGCCCCGATCGCATCGTGATCGGGGAGTGTCGTGCCGGCGAGGCCCTGGACATGCTCCAGGCCATGAACACGGGCCACGACGGCTCGCTGACCACGGTGCACGCCAACACCCCGCGCGACACCCTCTCCCGTCTGGAGACGCTGGTGCTCATGGCCGGCTTCGACCTGCCGGTGCGAGCCATCCGCGAGCAGATGGCCTCCGCCATCGACTGCATCGTGCAGCTCACCCGCCTCCGGGACGGCTCCCGCCGCATCACCCACATCACCGAGATCCAGGGCATGGAGGGTGATGTGATCACCACCCAGGACGTGTTCCTCTTCGACTTCGGCATGGGCGTGGACGAGAACGGGAAGTTCCGGGGCCACCTGAAGTCGACTGGCGTCCGGCCCAAGTTCGCCGAGAAGCTCCAGAACCAGGGCATCCGCCTCGGTCCCGAGGTGTTCCAGCCCGAGCAGTTCGCCAAGCGCGGGCAGGGTGCCTGGTGACGACCGTGACCCCCTCCCTCCACCAGCGTCGGCGCGCCCTCGTGGCTGGCCTGCTCGCGTCGCTCCTGGCCACGCTCGCGGTGCTCGCCGCCCCTGCGGCCTTCGCCCAGTCCGACGGCAACCTGCTCACCGTGCGGGGCATCGACGGCACCGACCGCAACGCGGTCAAGCTGACGTTCCTCTACACCGGGTCGCCCAAGGACCTGAAGGACCTGACCATCCGCGAGGACGGCGAGGTCAAGAAGATCACCGACCTCACCGACCTCCGCAAGACCGAGACCCGCCTCGGCACGGTCGCGGTCGTGGACCTGTCGGGCTCGATGGGCGACGACGGTGCCCTCACCCGCACCAAGGCCAACCTGCGCGAGCTCGCCCGCAACCTGGGCGAGGGCGATCAGATGGCCATCGTCAGCTTCACCGACGCGCCGGTCATCGAGTCGACCTTCACCGACGACATCGGCCAGCTCGAGGACGCGATCGACGGCATGGCTGCCCCGCGCGACGGCAAGTCGGCGATGTACGACGGCCTCAAGAAGGGCGTGTCGCTGTTCGAGACCCGCCCCGATCTGCAGCCGAACGTGCTCCTCGTCACCGACGGCCCCGACGATGCGTCGACCACCTCGGCCACCGAGGCCAAGGCCGACGTCGCCGGTTCGGGCGCGGCGCTGTTCGCGGTGGCCCTCGACCACGCCAAGGCCGTGGACACCGCGACCATCCAGGCGATGATCGACCGCAGCGGTGGTGCCATCTTCCACGCCACCAGCGAGTCGCAGATCGATCAGGCCTTCACCGACCTGAGCACGACGATGCGCAGCCAGTACGTCGCCACCTACGCCTCCGACGTGCCCCAGGGCGCGGTCGACGTGTCGGTCGCGGTCGGGGCCAACCAGCAGACGGCCTCCTACGTGGCTGGCAACAAGATGCAGGGCGCCGCCACCGAGTCGGTCGCGGCGACCCCGAAGGCGTTCGGTCCCGAGTGGCTCCGCAGCTCGCTCGGCGGGATCCTGGCCTTCGTCCTGGTCGGCGTGGCCATGGGGCTCGGCGCCTACGCGTTCGCGCTGCTCGCGACCAAGGGCGACACCGGCCTCGACGCCGCACTGTCGCCCTATGCCGAGTTCGGCACCACCGAGCACGAGGACGACGGCGCCCTCGCCCAGACCGCCATCCTCCAGCGGGCCGTCGAGCTCACCGAGGACTTCGCCAAGAAGCAGGGGATCCTCGAGAAGGTCGAGAACAAGCTCGAGCGGGCCGACTGGCCCCTCCGCGCGGCCGAGGCGCTCTTCTTCTACGCCGCGATCGTCGTGGTGGTCGCCCTGCTGGGCCTCGTCACCGGCGGCCTGTTCCTCGGGCTGATCCTCGGTGTGCTGGCCGCTCTCCTCCCCATGGCCATCGTGAACTTCAAGGCGTCACGCCGCTCCAAGGCCTTCGTGGCCCAGCTGCCCGACACGCTCCACCTGCTGTCGGGCTCGCTGCGGGCCGGCTACTCGTTCCTCCAGGGTGTCGAGGCGGTGTCCAAGGAGGTCGAGGAGCCGATGGGCAAGGAGCTCCGTCGGGTCATCACCGAGGCCCGCCTCGGCCGTGAGGTCGAGGACGCCATGGACTCGGTCGCCGAGCGCATGGAGAGCCCGGACTTCGCCTGGGCCGTCATGGCGGTGCGCATCCAGCGCGAGGTCGGCGGCAACCTGTCCGAGCTGCTGCTCACCGTGGCCGAGACCATGGTCCAGCGCGACCGCCTCCGTCGGGACGTGGCCGCACTCACCGCCGAGGGCAAGATGTCGGCCATCATCCTCGGGCTCCTGCCCGTGGGCCTCGGCGCCTTCATGTGGATGTCGAACCCGGTCTACATGTCCCCGCTCCAGACGACCCTGATGGGCAACATCCTCCTCGGCCTCGCCGTGGTGTCGTGCGTCATCGGGTTCGCCTGGATGAAGAAGACCATCACCATCGAGATCTGAGGCCCCTGACATGTTGATGATCGGACTCGCACTCCTGGCGGTCGCCGTCGGCGTCGGCTTCTTCACCGTGGTCTCCACCGCGGAGGAGCGTTCGACGGTGCGCGCCTCGCTGCGCCAGCTCGAGGGCTACGAGGTGGACAACGTCCGCGACCAGGAGCTCCTGAAGCCCATGTCGGACCGGACGGTGAAGCCGTTCATGGACCGGGCGACCGAGCTGGGCCGACGCTTCACCCCCGACGGCTACACCGACAAGATCCGGGCCAAGTTCATCGCCTCGGGCAACAACTCGGCTGACGCCGTGGACCGCTTCATCGCCATGAAGGTGATCGCCGTCGCCCTGGTGCCGCTCGTGCTGCTCTTCCTCTTCGGTGTGGCCCACATGAAGGGGATGATGGGCATCGTCGCTGCCGGCCTGCTGTCCGCGGTGCTGATCCTCGGCCCCGACGCGATCATCAACCGGCGCGTCGCCGAGCGCCAGCACGACATCAAGGTGAAGCTCCCCGACGTGCTCGACCTCCTCGTGATCAGCGTCGAGGCCGGTCTCGGCTTCGAGCAGGCGCTCGACCGGGTGGTGAGTGCGGTCCCCGGCCCGCTCACCCAGGAGTTCTCCCGGATGCTGGGCGAGACCCGGGCCGGGTCGAGTCGCGCCGATGCCATGAAGGCCATGGAGAAGCGGTGCGACGTGCCCGAGCTGCGCTCGTTCGTGCTGGCCATCCTCCAGGCCGACACGTTCGGCGTGTCCATCGGTCGGGTGCTGCGGGCCCAGGCTGACGAGATGCGCATCAAGCGCCGTCAGATGGCCCAGGAGAAGGCGCAGAAGGCGCCGGTGAAGATGCTCATCCCGATGGTGTTCTGCGTGTTCCCCGCGCTGTTCGTCGTCGTGATCGGCCCCGCCATCATCAACATCACCAACAACTTCTGAGCCACCGACCATGCTGGCGTCCGTGGACACCCCGATCCTCGAGACCCCTGATCCCGCCCAGGACCCGGACGTGGCCCCTGCCGTGGACCACGCGGGCGGCTCTGGCTGGCGGCACCCGTCGCTGCACCACCTGATCCTGCTGCTCATGGTGGCGGTCGGGCTGCGCATCGGCCTGCAATCGCTGGGCGACAACAGCTTCCTCACCCACCTCGCCACGGGCCGGCTCATCGTCGACAACCACGCGGTGCCGAGCACCGATCCCTACTCGTGGACCGCGCACGGCACGCCGTGGACCGTCCAGAGCTGGTTCGCCAGCCTCATCTACGGGGTCCTCGACGCCACGGTCGGCCTGGTCGGCATCCGCATCCTCGACGCGCTGCTCGTGACCGCGCTGATCCTGCTGCTGTGGCGCCTGATCCGGCCTGCGAACACGCTCGTGGCCCGGCTCTTCGTGGCCGGGATCCTCGTGTCCATGGGCACGGGCCTGTGGGTCGAGCGCCCGCTGCTGTTCGGTGCGGTGTTCCTCGCCTTCACGCTGGTGGTGGCCGAGGGCGAGATCGATCCGCGGTGGATGGTCCCGGTGATGTGGCTGTGGGTCAACACGCACGGATCGTTCCCGTTCGGGGTGGCCGTGCTCGTGCTGCTGACGGCCGGCGCCTGGCTCGATGATCGCGGCACCCGCCCCGTGACCGAGCTCCGGGCCCTCGGCTGGACCGTGGTCGGCACCCTGCTCGGGGCGATCAACCCGGTGGGGCCCAAGATCCTCTGGTTCCCGGTCTCGATGCTCGGACGGCGCGAGGCGTTCGACCGCGTGGCCGAGTGGGAGCCGCCCTCGTGGCACCGCGGCGTCGAGCAGTTCTTCGCGCTGATGGTGATCGTCGCCCTGGTCACGCTGATCTGGCGCAACCGGCGCTGGCGGGCCGCGCTGCCGCTCGTGGTGTTCGCGCTGGCGGCGGCGACCAGCACCCGCAACATCCTCCAGGCGAGCATCGTGATCGCCCCGATCATGGCCGCCGGCCTCGCCGGCCTTGGCAGCATCGACGGCGATCGCCGTCCGCAGCTCGCCCGGCCGGTGGCCGGAGCGCTGGTCGCGCTCTGCGTGATGGTGAGCGTGCTGGCCCTCGCCGGCCCCAACACCGATCTGTCGCAGTATCCCGTGAAGTCGGCGGACTGGATGGCTCGTCGCGGCATGCTCGATGTCGGGCAGCGGGTCGTGGTGCAGGACTTCAACGGCAACTTTTTCACCTACCGCTACGGCCCCGACCGCACCCGGGTCTTCATCGACGACCGGGTCGACATGTACCCCCTGCCGGTGATCCGGGACTACACGAAGCTGATCACCGCCGGCAGCCCGTTCCAGCGCATCCTCGACGGCTACCACCCGACCGCCGTGCTCTGGCAGAAGCGCACCCCGCTGGCCCGGTTCCTGCAGCACTCGAAGGACTGGAAGATCGTCCACCAGGACAAGATGTGGCTGGTCGCGGTGCCCGTGACCGGGGATTGAGGCGTCACAAGGGGAAATGAGCCGCATGGCCTATCGGTGCCCCTGTCCGGATTGCCGATATGGGTGTACGGGATCGTGCCAGGAGGTCGTCCATGCATCACCATCGAGCAGACATCACGAGCAAGCGGGGGGAGCGGGGCGCCAGCCTCGTCGAGTACGCCCTGCTGCTCGCCCTGATCGCCGTGGTGGTGTTCAGCGCCGTGTCGTTCTTCGGGCAGTCGAGCGCTGGCGGCTTCGGCAAGTCGCAGAGCTGCATCACCGCTGCCTACGGCGGGAACCCGATTCCCGCATCCTGCAGTCACTGAGCCGCCCCTCAGGCGTGGCGGAGGGAGTTGCGATGGGTCGGCCTCCGGGCCGGCCCATCGCCGCGTCCGGG
>CAZUYW010000113.1:0-8957 GCA_964624775.1 uncultured Iamiaceae bacterium | reverse complement strand
GGTGGTGGCACCGCGGTGGCGACCGCCCCGCCCCCGGCCGCGACCGGGCCCGAGGGCCACACCCAGCGCCTGCTCACCGTGGTCAAGTCCGGCTCGATCCAGGACGTGAAGGCGAGCCCCCAGGACAAGGTCCACGTGTGGCCCCACCTCCTCTCCCAGGAGTTCGTGGCGGCGCTCATGTGCGCCGGGTTCCTGCTGATCTTCTCGATCTTCGTGAACGCCCCGCTGCTCGAGCTGGCCGACATCAACAAGACGCCGAACCCCTCCAAGGCACCGTGGTACTTCCTCGGCCTCCAGGAGATGCTCTCCATGTGGCACCCGATGGTGGCCGGCGTGCTGCTGCCGGGCATCGGCCTCGCGGGACTCGCCCTCGCCCCCTACATCGATCGCAACCCCTCGGCCAAGCCCGAGGATCGCAAGTTCGCGATCTCCCTGTTCACCGTGTTCCTCATGTCCTGCGCGGTCCTCACGATCATCGGCTCCTTCTTCCGTGGGCCGGGTCAGCTGTTCGTGTTCCCGTGGGCCAAGGGCCTGTTCTTCGAGCTGTAAGGAAGGCAGACATGGCTCTCATCGTCCTCGGCATCGTGGTGCTCTGCGCCTTCGGCGGTCTCGTGATCGTCTCGTCGCTGCGCCGTCGCGACGACGCCAGCGCCGTCGGCTACCTCTCCCGCGAGACCCGCCAGCGCGACAAGCGGTCCCGCAAGGCCGCCCTCGAGGCCGCGTCCACCGGGCGCGACGTCGAGCTCGCCGCGCAGCTCGCCCGCAAGGGCGGCGAGCTGGTCCCCGTCGCCGAGCCGGCCCCGCCGGCGCCCTTCGTCGCCCCCGACGACGACGAGATCGGCGTCAGCCGGCGCCAGTTCCTGAACCGCTCGATCATCGGCGGCTTCATCCTGGCCCTCTCGGGCTTCGGTGCGGCCGTGCTGGCCTACCTGTGGCCGACCGCCTCGGGCGGGTTCGGGTCCAAGATCAACGTCGGCAAGATCCCCGACATCGAGAACGCCATCAAGGCCGGCGGCGGGTTCGCCTACTACCCCGAGGGCCGCATGTGGATCACGGCCTACCCCTCGACGGCGCTCGAGAAGGCCCGCCAGGTCTACAGCGAGGCCGAGCTCAACGGCATGGAGGCGGGCGTCATCGCCCTGTACCAGAAGTGCGTCCACCTCGGCTGCCGCGTGCCCTCGTGCGCCACGTCCAAGTGGTTCGAGTGCCCGTGCCACGGCTCGCAGTACAACGCCGCCGGTGAGAAGAAGGCCGGCCCGGCGCCCCGCGGCCTCGACCGCTTCGCCATGTCGGTCACCAACGACTCGCTCACGGTCGACACCGGCTCGATCATCCAGGGCCCCCCGATCGGGACCAACACCACCGGCCAGGAGGCCGAGGGTCCGCACTGCATCTCCGGAGGAGCGCACCACTGATGTTGCTCGCAGCTTCCACCCAGACCTCGATCGGGATCGTGCTGGTCCTGATCGCCCTGATCATCGGCATCGTGTTCGCCTTCACCAACCTGCGCGCCGGGCGCGCCGAGGTCGGCTCGGAGATCGAGCTGGCGCCGAACCGCAAGCCCTACCTCACCGACGAGGAGCTCGAGACCAAGAAGCTCGACCGCACCCTGTCGCTCGGCCTGCTCGGCCTGGTGATCGTCGGCGTGGGTCTGCCGCTGTACTGGCTCCAGGAGCCGTCCCGCCAGGACAACGCGGTGCGCGACATCCAGCGCAAGTTCCGCGACCGCGGCGAGGAGATGTTCGCCACCACCGAGAAGGGCGGCTTCAACTGCGCCTTCTGCCACGGTGAGAAGGGCGTGGGCGGCATCGCCCCCTACACGGTGACCGACTCCGAGGGCCGCTTCCTCCGCCAGGTCGACTGGCAGGGGCCGGCGCTCAACACCGTCCTGCTGCGCTACACCCGCGACGAGGTCCGCTACATCCTCACCTACGGCCGTCCGTTCTCGCCGATGCCGGCCTGGGGCGCCAAGGGCGGCGGTCCCCTGACCGAGCAGAAGCTCCAGAACCTCATCGACTACATCGACTCGATCCAGCTCACCCCGGCCGAGTCCCAGAAGCAGGCCACCGAGCAGCTGGCCAAGATGATGAAGGAGAAGGACGCGGCGTGCGTCGCCGGGCTCACCCAGAAGGCCAAGGACGGCCTCACCGAGGAGCAGCTCGCCGACTTCGACCCGACCACGGTCGACACCGAGTCCTGCCCGCCCAAGTACAAGAGCGAGGGCGAGGCCGTGTTCAACATGGGCTACGACGACAACTTCGCCGGCGGCGCCTACAGCTGCGGCCGCTGCCACACGCTCGGCTGGTCCTACAAGTCGAAGCAGGCCGACGGCGGCGGCGCCTTCGGCCCGCCGCTCACCAACGTGACCGCGCAGTTCCCGGGCACCGCGCTCGGCGTGCAGCAGCAGGTCGACTTCGTCTGCACCGGCAGCGCCGACGGCGCCAGGTACGGCAAGAACGGACAGGGCAGCGGACGCATGCCCGGGTTCTGCATCACCCCCGAGGTCAAGCTCAACCGTGACAACGGTGAGGTGGGCATCACGGCCAAGGAGGCCGGCGATCCCAAGGACGGCGGGATGCTGACCCAGGACCAGGTCCGCGCCATCGTCGACTACGAACGGAGCCTCGGACGATGATGATGCACGTGCTCGCCGGTCTCTCCTGGGACCCCGGCTTCAAGGGCCTCCTCACGGTCGCCGTGGCCGTGATCGTGCTCTGCGGCTCGATCTTCTTGATCCTCGCCACCAACAGCGGCACCCGCCTCGGGTTCCTGCTCGCCCTCACCGGCCTGTTCGGCTGGCTGTTCGTGCTGGCCACGGTGTGGGCCATCTACGGCATCGGCTACAAGGGCCCCGCCCCCACCTGGAAGGCGGTCGACGTCGTGAGCGGCTCGCCGAGCCAATCAGAGGTCGAAGCGGTCGACTCCCTGCCCCTGCCCGAGGACCTGCCCGATCCGGTGGAGCTGCGCAACAACTCCAAGGTGCTCACCGCGGCCTTCCCGAAGGAGCAGAAGGACCCGACCCTCGGCGACCTCGTCACCGTCGACCCCAAGCTCTACGACAAGATCAACGAGCAGATCGCCCCCTGGAAGATCCTGCCGGTCTCCAACAAGTACACCGGTGAGACCCAGTCGGTCGTGGCCGAGGCCGTGGGCCCGAACGGCCAGAAGCTCTTCCCGAGCTCGTCGGACTACGTGGTCATCGAGACCTTCGTGACCGGCGGCAAGAAGGGGCGGACCAGCAACACGCCGTGGGGGCGCGTCGCCTACAAGATCACCTCGGCGCTCGAGTTCGACAACAAGCCGTTCCTGGCCGCGGTGCAGATCCAGCCCGTGATCCCCCAGGAGACCAAGGTGGGCCAGGCCCCGCCGACGCCGGTCGCCGATCCGAACGCACCGGTGTACACGGTGGTGCTCGAGCGCGATCGCGGCGCCCTGCGCCTGCCCTCGACGGTCTTCGCCATCTTCTGCGGCGTCGTGTTCGCCATCCTGGCCAACATGCTCCACCGTCGCGACAAGCTGGCTGCGGAGAACCGGGCCGCGGTGGCCACCGCCTGACATGGCGCAGTACCTCCCCCTCCTCGTCATGCTCGTCCTCGGCGTGCTCTTCGCCGGGGTGAGCCTGGTGATGTCGGGGTTGGTCAGCCCCAAGCGGCCCTCGGCCGCCAAGGCCGCGCCCTACGAGTGCGGCATCGTGCCCCGCCAGGAGCCGCCCGAGCGGTTCCCGGTCCGCTTCTACCTCGTCGCCATGATCTTCGTGGTCGTCGACATCGAGATCATCTTCTTGTACCCCTACGCGGTGATCCACAAGGAGCTGGGCGTGTTCGGGCTGGTCGAGATGATCGTGTTCGCGATCGCGGTGTTCGCCAGCTTCTTGTTCCTCATCGCCAACGGTGCCCTCGACTGGGGGCCGCTCCAGCGGGCTCGGCGCACGAGCGCCGCCGTCAGCCCCACGCGGACCGCGGCATCGACCATCCGCAAGGTCGGCACCGAGGGGCGCGGCATCGCCGGGACCGGGGAAGCCGCCTGATGGGCCTCGACTTCTCCAACGGCCTCGAGAGCCTCGACCACAACGTCATCACCGCACGGGTCGAGGACGTCGTGAAGTGGGCGCGGACCCGCTCGATGTGGCCTGCCACCTTCGGCCTCGCCTGCTGCGCCATCGAGATGATGGGTACCGGCGGCGCCCACTACGACCTCGCCCGCTTCGGCATGGAGGTCTTCCGGGCCTCGCCCCGCCAGGCCGATCTCATGATCGTCGCCGGACGCGTGTCCCAGAAGATGGCCCCGGTGCTGCGCCAGATCTACGACCAGATGATGGAGCCCAAGTGGGTCATCTCGATGGGCGTGTGCGCGAGCAGGGGCGGCATGTTCAACAACTACGCGATCGTGCAGGGCGTCGACCAGGTCGTCCCGGTCGACGTCTACGCGCCGGGCTGCCCGCCGGGCCCCGAGACGCTCATCCACGCCATCGGCACGCTCCACGACACGATCCGCTCCGGCGAGATCTTCCGTCGGCGCGAGGAGCAGGGGGGTGGGGCGAACCTCACCGTCACCCAGCTCGACGGCCAGCGCGCCCCCCAGCCCGTCATCCTCGGTTCCGGGCGGTCCTGACATGACCGACGACGTACCCGCCACCGAGGAGTCGGTGGCGCCCGACGCGGCGCCCGAACCCGCGACCTGGCACGGCGTGCCGGTCACCGAGCACCGCGGCCAGCGCGCCCTGCACCCCACCCGCGACGCCTACGTCGCGCTCGTGCGCATCCTGCGCGACGAGGGCTGGCTCATGTGCCTCGACGTCACCGCCGTCGACTACCTCGCCCACCGGCGCACCGACCTCCCGGCCGGCGTGGAGCCCGAGCGGTTCGAGGTCGTCGTCACCCTGATCTCGCACCGCGAACGCGAGCGCATCCGCCTGCGGGTGCAGGTGCCCGAGGCCGACCCCGTCGTGCCGACCCTCTTCGAGGTGCACCCCGGCACCGAGGCCATGGAGCGCGAGGTGTTCGACCTGTTCGGCATCGCGTTCGACGGCCACCCCGATCTCACCCGCATCCTGCTGCCCGAGGACTGGGAGGGCCACCCCCTCCGCAAGGACTACGCCATCGGGCGCATCCCCGTGCAGTTCAAGGACGCCCCCGCACCCCGATGACCCGCCTGCCATGACCGTCGCCGATCACCCCACCCCCGCCTCGGGCCACGAGGATCCCGCACTGACCGCCGAGGGCGGCCAGGAGATGGCGCCGCGCCCCGTCGCCGGCGGCGTCGAGGTGCTGCGCGAGGTCGGCTCGGTGCTGCGCCTCTCGGAGGCCGAGGCCGCCGAGGAGACCGTCGACGACGGCGAGACCACGATCATCAACATGGGCCCCCAGCACCCCAGCACCCACGGCGTGCTGCGGCTCATGCTCGAGCTCGACGGCGAGACGGTGCTGCGCACCAAGCCGGTGATCGGCTACCTGCACACCGGCATGGAGAAGACGGGCGAGAGCCTCACCTACCTCCAGGGCGGCACCAACGTCACCCGCATGGACTACGCGTCCCCGATCTTCAACGAGCTCGCGTTCTGCCTCGCCGCCGAGCAGCTCCTCGGCCTCGAGCTCCCGCCGCGGGCCGTGTGGATCCGGATGCTCATGAGCGAGCTCAACCGGCTCACCTCGCACTTCTTGTTCCTCGCCACCAACGGCATGGACCTCGGGTCCACGTCGATGATGATCTACGGCTGGCGCGAGCGCGAGGAGGGGCTGCGGATCCTCGAGATGATCACGGGCCTGCGGATGAACCACAACTTCATCCGCGTCGGCGGCACCGCCGCCGATCTGCCCGACGGCTGGCAGGAGCGCCTCGCCGCCTACCTCACCTCGATCCCCGAGCGCCTCGAGGAGTACGAGGTGCTGATGACGAACCAGCCGATCTGGCGGGAACGGCTCCAGGGCGTCGGCACCATCACCGCCGAGGAGGCGATCGCCCTCGGCGCCACCGGCCCGATCCTGCGCTCCACCGGCTACGCCTGGGACCTCCGGCGCGACATGCCCTACCTCGCCTACGACGAGGTCGACTTCGACGTCGTCGTCGGCACCTACGGCGACAGCTTCGACCGCTACGCGATCCGCCTCAACGAGGTGCGCGAGTCGATGAAGATCCTCTGGCAGTGCATCGAGCGCATGCCCGAGGGCGACTACCGCATCCAGGACAAGAAGGTGACCCCGCCGCCGCGGGCGCGCATCGACGAGTCCATGGAGGCGCTGATCCACCACTTCAAGCTCTTCACCGAGGGCTTCAAGGTGCCCGAGGGCGAGGCCTACGCGGCGGTCGAGTCGCCGCGCGGCGAGCTGGGCGTGTACCTCGTGAGCGACGGCTCCTCGAAGCCGTACCGCATGCACGTGCGCGGCCCGAGCTTCGTGAACCTCCAGGTCCTCCCGCACCTCATGCGGGGCGGCCTCATCGCCGACGCCGTCGCCGTGATCTCCTCGGTCGACCCGATCATGGGGGAGGTGGACCGGTGAGCCGGTTCTCCGACGACAACCTCGCCACCGCGCTCGAGATCATCGGGCGGTACCCGCGGCCCAAGTCGGCCACGATCCCGCTGCTGCACCTGGCCCAGGAGCAGGACGGCTACGTCGCCGACGACGCCATGGAGCACATCGCCGAGCTGGTCGGGATCACCCCGGCCCAGGTCCTCGGCACGTGCTCCTTCTACGAGATGTTCAAGCGGCAGCCCGTCGGGACCTACCTCGTGAACGTGTGCACCAACATCGCCTGCCAGATCATGGGCGGCGAGGAGCTGCTGCACCACGCCGAGGCCACCCTCGGGGTCAAGGCCGGCGGCACCACCGCCGACGGCATGTTCACCCTCGAGGACGTCGAGTGCATCGCGGCCTGCACCGAGGCCCCGTGCCTCCAGGTCAACTACCGCTACCGGCACAAGATCTCCAACGAGGAGTTCGACGAGCTCATCGCGGACCTGCGGGCCGGCAACCTCGGCGAGGAGATCCCGCCCCACGGCACCCTCGCCCGCGTCCGCCAGCACATCCCCGCCGACCGCGCCGCCGGGCCCGCCGATCCCGCCGGGGTGCCCGAGCCGGTCTGGCTCGCCGCCCGCACCGAGGGGGAGGAGGGCTGATGGCGGTCACCAACGCACCCAAGATCATCACCTCGCGCTGGGACCTCGCCGACGGCCACACCCTCGAGCGCTACGAGGCCACCGGCGGCTACCAGGGCCTGAAGGCCGCCCTCGCCAAGGCGCCCGCCGACGTCGTCGACGAGGTCAAGGCCGCGTCGCTGCTCGGCCGCGGCGGCGCCGGCTTCCCCGCCGGGGTGAAGTGGGGCTTCTGCCCGCCCGGCGTGTTCCCGCGCTACCTCGTGGTCAACGGCGACGAGTCCGAGCCCGGCACCTACAAGGACCGGCTCCTCATGGAGAAGGACCCGCACCAGCTCATCGAGGGCGTGCTCATCGCGTGCTACGCCGTCGGCTGCTCGCAGGCCTTCCTGTACGTCCGCGGCGAGATGGCCCTCGCCCAGGAGCGGATCGCCCAGGCCCTCAACGACGCCTACGCCGCCGGCTACGTCGGCAAGAACATCTGCGGCACCGACTTCTCGGTCGACGTCGTGCTGCACTGGGGCGCGGGCGCCTACATCGTCGGCGAGGAGACCGCCCTCATCGAGAGCCTCGAGGGCAACCGGGGCATGCCCCGCCTCAAGCCGCCGTACTTCCCCGCGGCCCAGGGCCTCTACCTGAAGCCCACCATCGTCAACAACGTCGAGACCCTCTCGAACCTCCCGTGGATCCTCACCAACGGGGCCGAGGCGTTCGCCTCCCTCGGGGCCGAGACCTCCAAGGGCACCCGCATCTTCGCGGTGTCGGGCCACGTGAAGCGGCCCGGCGTGTACGAGGTCGAGTTCGGCGTCACCACCTTCCGCGACCTGCTCTACGCGCCGGTCTACGGCGGCGGCATCCGCAACGACAACGCCCTCAAGGCGTTCATCCCCGGCGGTGCGTCGGCCCCGTGGCTCTACCCCGAGCACCTCGACGTGCCCCTCGAGGCGGGCACCGTCGGCAAGCTCGGCACCATGCTCGGCTCGGGCGCCATCGTCGTGTTCGACGAGACCACCGACATGGTCAAGGCCTGCCTCCGCCTCGTGCGCTTCTTCGCCCGAGAGTCCTGCGGCAAGTGCACGCCGTGCCGTGAGGGCACGAGCTGGCTCGAGAAGATCCTCGAGCGCATCCTCGACGGCCACGGCCGCCCCGAGGACCTCAACCTCCTGCTCGACGTGTGCGACAACATCTCCGTCGGCATGAACTGGCCCCCCAAGCAGACCACGATCTGCCCGCTCGGCCAGTCCGCCACCTCGCCGATCGCCTCCGCGGTCATGCGCTTCCGCGACGAGTTCGAGGCCTACCTCGGTGGCCCCGCCGAGCTCACCGTCGAGGTCAAGGGCCCCGCCTTCGTCGGCCCCGTCACCAAGGAGGCCGCCGATGTCTGACGCACCCGCCGAGACCTCGGTCGCCATCACCGTCAACGGGACGGTCGTGCAGGCCCACCAGGGCGAGCTCGTCATCGATGCCGCCGAGCGCCACGGCGTCTACATCCCGCGGTTCTGCTACCACAACCGCCTCCAGCCGGTCGGCATGTGCCGCATGTGCCTCGTCGAGGTCGACATGGGCCGCGGCCCGATGCTCACCCCGTCGTGCATGCTCACCGTCGCCCCCGACATGGTCGTGGAGACCGAGTCCGAGGTGGCCAAGAAGGCCCAGGACGGCATCCTCGAGTTCCTGCTCATCAACCACCCGCTCGACTGCCCGGTGTGCGACAAGGGCGGCGAGTGCCCGCTCCAGGACCACACGATCAGCTTCGGGCCGGGGGAGAGCCGCTTCGTCGAGGAGAAGCGCCACTACGAGAAGCCGATCGCCATCAGCGACAACGTCTACCTCGACCGCGAGCGCTGCATCCTCTGCGACCGCTGCA
>CAZUYW010000112.1:6778-8973 GCA_964624775.1 uncultured Iamiaceae bacterium | reverse complement strand
CCGACGCCACCGAGGCCGAGCTGCGCCGGGCGGCGGAGCTGGCCGAGGCCGCGACGTTCATCGACGCCCTGCCGGACGGCTTCGACACGCTCGTGGGCGAGCGGGGCCAGAAGCTCTCGGGCGGTCAGCGCCAGCGCCTCACCCTCGCCCGGGCCATCCTGCGGGACCCCGCGATCCTGATCCTGGACGAGGCGACGTCCGCGGTCGACAACGAGACCGAGGCCGCGATCCAGCGCTCGCTCGACAAGGTCGCCTCGGGGCGCACCATGCTCGTCATCGCCCACCGGCTGTCCACCGTGCGCCACGCCCACCGCATCCACGTGATGGAGGCGGGCCGGGTGGTCGAGTCGGGCACCCACGAGGACCTGGTCGAGCTGGGCGGCCTGTACGCCGCGCTCTGGCGGGTCCAGACCGGCGAGAGCTCCCCCACGCTCGCCGACTGAGACGGCGGGGCTTCGATGGTTCGGCACGAAGGGGTTGACGGCCCCACGGTTTTGAGCATACGCTCAGTGCAGTTGCTCAAACCGATTGCTCAAAGCATTCGCTCGGGCGATGTGCCGGTCGATCGCCGACCGGCTCCCGACGCCGAGGAGGCCGTCATGACCAGCTATCTCGTCCCCGTGTACGCCACCTACCTCGTGGTCACCGTCGCCCTGTGCGTCGGCCTGGCCCGCACCCTGTACCGCAACGGCGCCGTGTTCCTCGAGGACGTGTTCGAGGATCGGCCCGCCATGGCCGAGGCCGTGAACCGGCTCCTCGTCACCGGCTTCGCCATGTTCAACGTCGGCTACGGGTTCTTCATCATGCGGACCGACGACGCCGACGGGGCCACCGAGGCCTTCGAGGTCCTCGCGACCAAGCTCGGCATCCTCCTGGTGAGCCTGGCGATCTTCCACTTCATCAACATGGCCGTCATCCACCAGGTCGGTGCGGGCCGCCGCCAGCGCGAGCTCGTGCCGCCGGTCGCCCCGCAGCGCTTCGTGCCCGACTTCGAGGCCGACGCGGTCGGGACGACGCCGGCGGCCTTCTGATGGCCGTGGACCAGGCGGCGGCCCGGCACGACGGCGGTCCCCTCCGGGGGGCCGCCGTCCCGTCGGGTCTCACCGTCTTCTACGACCCGGGCTGCGCGCTCTGCCGGCGGTGCCGGGCCTGGCTCGAGGTGCAGCCCACCTGGGTGCCGCTGCGGTTCCGACCCGCCGACGCCACCGACGCCCGCCGGCTCCTCCCCGACGTCCCGTGGCTCGGCACCGAGCTCGTCGTGATCGCCGATGACGGCGCCACCTGGATCGGCCCGGCCGCGTTCCTCACCTGCCTCTGGGCAACCCGCCGCTACCGAGGCTGGTCGCGCCGCCTCTCGGGCCCGGCGTTCGCGCCGATGGCCGAGCGGTTCTTCGAGGCGGTGTCGTCCAACCGGGGCACGATCGGCGCGTTCGTCGCCCGCGGCGAGTGCGACGACGGCACCTGCCGCCACCGCACCGACCCGACGCTCGGCCTGCCCCCGTCGGGGTGCGACCTGCCGTGGTGAGCACGCGCCTGATCCCGTGCCCGGTCTGCGATGATGGCCGTCGGCCCCGCCGTCCCGCCCCAGCCAAGGAGGTGGTCGTGGCCACCACCAAGCGAGGCTCGAAGGACACCGCGGCCGCCGCCGACACCCGTGATCGCCTGGTCGAGGCGTGTCGCACCTGCCTGCGCACGGAGGGCATCGCCGGAGTGAGCGCCCGGGCCATCGCCCGCCACGGCGACCTCAACCAGGCGCTGATCTTCTACCACTTCGGTTCGGTGGAGGGCCTGCTCCAGGCCACCGCCCGCGAGGACTCCACCCGGCGAGCCGCGCTCTACGCCGACCGCCTGGCCGACGTCGACTCCCTCGCCCGCCTCATCGCCGTCGGCCGCGAGATCCACGACGAGGAGACCAAGCGGGGCAGCACCACCGTGCTCACCCAGCTCCTCGCCGGCTCGCTGTCCTCCGACGAGCTGCGCGAGAGCGTGCTCGCTGGCATGGACCCGTGGATCGACCTGGTGGAGCAGGCGCTCGACCGCGTCATCGCCGGCACCCCGCTCGCCCAGGCGGTGCCGACGGCCGACATCGCCTTCGCCATCTCGTCGCTGTTCCTGGGCATGGAGTTCATGACCGGGCTCCACGACGACGACGCCCGCGTCGAGCGCCTCTTCACCAGCCTCGACGCGGTGGGCGC
>CAZUYW010000112.1:0-6678 GCA_964624775.1 uncultured Iamiaceae bacterium | reverse complement strand
CGGGCCGAGCAGCACGCGGCCACGTTGATGGCGGGCCTGGCCAAGCACGTCTTCGGGTTCACCTGGACCGCACCCGGGCGACACCCCGAGCTGGCCGTGATCGGCACGCGCCCCACCCCCTCCCCCTCCGAGCAGCACGAGGCACCATGACCGACGAACCTGCCGACCAGACCGACCCCATCGCCGTCTGGAAGGAGTCGCCCGGGTTCGGGCGCGCGCTCACGATCGGCGTCACGATCGGTGCGATCGCATCGTTCCTCGCGGTCGGCGGAGGCATCCTGCTCGCCGGCCAGGGCGTCGCCGCCGCCATCGGCCTCGGCCTGTTCACCGCGTTCTGGGGCGGCCTCGGGTTCGGGGCGATGATCGCCGGGGTGGTGTGGGCCACCCGCCTCGAGGCGGCGGCGCACCGCCGCGCGGGCGGCCCGACGAGCTAGACCCAGCCGAGGACGGCGCGGTTCAGGCCGCCGCCGTGCATGGCGTCGAGCGCCTCCTGCACCTGCTCGGGCTGGTAGGTGGCCGAGACCAGCTCGTCCAGCTTGAGCTTCCCGGCCTTGTAGAGGTCGATGAACAGCGGGATGTCGTGGTGCGGGCGGGCCGAGCCGTAGCGGCAGCCGAGGATCGACTTGTCGTTGTAGAGCGTGTTGACCACGAAGCTGGCCTCGGTGCCGAACTTGGGCACGCCGAGCAGCACGCACGAGCCGCCCCAGTCGAGCAGGTCGATGCTCTGGCGGATGAGCGCGGGGTGACCGACGCACTCGAACGCGAAGTCGACGCCGTTCGGGCAGATCTCCTTCACGGCCGCGATGGTGTCGACATCGGGGCCGGCCGCGATGAAGTGGGTGGCGCCGAACTGGCGGGCCGCCGCCTCCTTGGTGGGGTTGGCGTCGACCGCGATGATCGGGCCGCAGTTCGACAGGGCCAGGCCCTGGAGCACGTTGAGCCCGATGCCGCCGATGCCGATGACGACGGCGGACTGGCCGTGGCGCGGCTTGGCCCGGTTGAGCACAGCGCCGGTGCCGGTGAGCACGGCGCAGCCGATGAGCGAGGCCGACGCGAGGGGCACCTCGGGGTCGATGACAACGGCCTGGGTCTCGTTGACGACGGTGACCTCGGAGAAGACGCCGGCGTTGGCGAACTGGAAGGCCCGCTCGCCGCCGACGGTGAACGGGGCGTGCAGCCGGCCGGCGGTGTCACGGCAGTGGGTGGGCTGGCCGCGGTCGCAGGCGTCGCACTGGCCGCAGTTGCCGAGGGTGGTGAGCACGACGTGGTCGCCCTCCTTCACCTTCTTCACCGCCGCGCCGACCGCCTCGACGACGCCGGCGCCCTCGTGGCCCATGACCACCGGGGTCGGGAACGGGATGGTGCCGTTCACGACGCTGACGTCGCTGTGGCACAGGCCGGTGGCGTGGATGCGCACCCGCACCTCGTTGGGACGCAGGTCGCGCACCTCGACGTCGTCGCGCACCTCGAGCTCGCCGGTCCAGACGATGGCCTTCATGTGATCAACCCTTCCAGACGATCGACTGCATCTCGGAGTAGGCGTGGAGGCCCCAGGAGCCGCCGTCGCGCCCGACGCCGCTGTACTTGAACCCGCCGAACGCCGCCTCGTGGTTGCGCTGCAGCGTGTTGATCCCGACGTTGCCCGCCTTCAGGAGCTTGGCGACCGCCATGGCCCGGCCGGTGTCGCCGGAGAAGACGTAGTCGTAGAGGCCGTAGGGGGTGTCGTTGGAGATGGCGATCGCCTCGTCCTCGTCGTCGAAGGGGATCACCGTGATGACCGGGCCGAAGATCTCCTCGCGGGCGACGGTCATGTCGTTGGTGGCGTCGACCACGAGGGTGGGGGCCACGTAGAAGCCGGTCTCGAGGTCGGGTCGCTCGCCGCCGGCGGCGAGGGTGGCGCCCTCCGCGGTGGCTGAGGCGATGATCCCCTCGACGCGCTCGCGGTGCGTGCCGGTGATGACCGGGCCGAGCACGGTGTCGCGCTCGAGCGGGTCGCCGACCTTGAGGTGGCCGGCCATCCCGGCCAGCTTGCCGACGACCTCGTCGTACACGCCGCGCTGCACGACCAGGCGGGTCGGCGAGGTGCAGATCTGCCCGGAGTGGAACGTCCAGGTGCTGGACACGTTCGAGATGACGTCCTTGAGGTTGGCGTCGTCGAACACGATCGCCGCGCCCTTGCCGCCGAGCTCGAGCAGGAGCCGCTTCATCTGCTTGCCGCCGACCTCGGCGATGCGACAGCCCACACCGGTGGAGCCGGTGAAGGAGATCATGTCGACCTCGGGGTGGGTCGTGATCGCCTCGGCGGCCTCGACGGTGTTGGCCGACACCACGTTGACCACGCCGGCCGGGAACCCGGCCTCCTCGAACAGCTCGGCCATGCGGATCACGCCGAGCGGATCCTGCACCGGCGGCTTCACGACGAGCGTGTTGCCCATGGCGAGGGCGGGCGCCATCTTCCCGGCCATGTTGGTGACGGGGAAGTTGTAGGCGGCGAGGCAGGCGACGACGCCGATCGGGGCGCGGTGCTCGACGCCGCCGATGATCCCGCCGGGGGCGAGCGCGGTGGACGGCATGACCGCGGGCGGCAGGGCGACGAGGTTGGACTCGACCTGCGCGTACCGGCGGAACCGGGCGGCGGCCTGGGGCACCTGCATGGTCTTGGCCACGCGCATGGTGGCGCCGGTCTCGGCCTGCACCAGGGGCACGAGCTCGTCCCGGTGGGCATCGATCACGTCCGCGACCTTGGCGAGGAGCGCGCAACGCTCCTCCATCGGGGTGCGGGCCCAGCTGTCGGCCGCGGCCCGGGCGGCGTCGCACGCGGCGGCGGCCTGGTCGACCGAGGCGTTCGGGGCGACGCCCACGAGCGCTTCGGTGGCCGGGTTGATCACGTCGTAGCCGTCGGCGGCCTCGACCTTGTCGCCCCCGATGAGGAGGCGGTAGTCCGTGTTCGTCATCGGGCCGAAACTGTAACCGGTTTCAGTTTCGGCCCGACCATCGACGACGGGCCTACGGCTCGAAGTCGAGGCCCAGCATCTCGATGGCGTTGCCGCGCACGAGCTTGCGGACCACGTCGTCGGGCAGGCCCGACATCATCTTCTCGGCGACCTCGCGGCTGCGGGGCCACGTCGAGTCCGAGTGCGGGTAGTCCGTCTCGAAGCAGACGTTGTCGATGCCGCACTTCTCGATGTTGTCGAGGCCGTACATGTCGTCGAAGAAGCAGCCGTAGATCTGCCGGAAGTAGTAGGTGCTCGGCGGCTCCTTGACGATGTCGGCGACGCCGCCCCATCCCCGGTTCTCCTCCCACACCTTGTCGGCGCGCTCGAGGATGTAGGGGATCCACCCGATCTGGCCCTCGCTGTAGGCGATCTTGAGGTCGGGGAGCTCGGCGAGCCAGCCCGAGAAGAGCCAGTCGGTCATCGAGCTCATGGCGTTGCCGAAGGTGAGCGTGGAGCCCACCGCCGCGGGGGCGTCGGCGGAGGTCGACGGCATCTTCGACGACGAGCCGATGTGCATGTTGATGACCGTGCCGGTCTCCGCGCAGGCCCGGAAGAAGGGGCCCCAGTACGGCGTGTGGATCGACGGCAGGTTCAGGTAGGGCGGGATCTCCGAGAAGCACACCGCCCGCACGCCGCGCTCGGCGTTGCGGTAGATCTCCTTGGCCGCCAGCTCGGCGTCCCACAGCTGGATGATCGTCAGCGGGATGAGGCGACCGTTGGAATCGCCGCACCACTCCTCCACCATCCAGTCGTTGTACGCCTTCACGCACAGGTCGGAGAGCTCCTTGTCCTGGGCCTCCATGAAGGTCTGGCCGCAGAAGCGGGGGAAGGACGGGAAGCACATCTGGGCCTCGGTCCAGTTGGCGTCCATGTCCTCGATGCGGGCCTTGGGATCCCAGCAGCCCTTGCGCATCTCCTCGTAGGTGATGCCGACGACCTTCACCTCGTCGCGGTCGAAGCCGGCCGCGGCCGAGAGGCGGGTCTGGGGCACGCGCTTGTCCTCGTAGAGCCACCAGTCGGCGAGATCGCCGTCCTCATCGGGCTCGTAGCTGAACACGCCGCCGACGAACTCCATGGTGCCGCGCTCCTGGATGACGCGCGGACCGATGTCCTTGTACTTGGCGGGCAGGCGGTCCTGCCACACGTTGGCGTGCTCGATGACGTGGTCATCGACCGAGATGATCTTCGGGAAGTCCGACATGGACATCAGGTTACCTCCAATCTGACGGACCGTCAGAAACTGGATGGGTGGATGGGGCAGGCGCTGCTGGCGGTCACCAGAGCTGGTCGGTGTAGGTGTCGGTGCCGGGCACGGTCGCCCGGAACGGGGCCACGAAGACGAGCTCGCCGAGCCCGGCCGCGCGGAAGTCCTCGCCGAGCGGCGCGAAGCGCTGCCCCCAGACGGCGGGGAGGTCGTCGTCGACGAACCACAGCTGGCAGAAGCGGTTCTCGGCAGAGTCGGCCCGCACGCCCTTGGCGGCGTCGCCGGGCAGCGGGATGGCGGTGAGCTCGGCGCCCACCACGCCCGGGAGGGGGCGGCTGCGGAACCAGGCGTCCACGTCGTCGAGCGACACGCCGTCGCCCGGCTCGCCGATGACCACCACGCAGTAGGGCGAGCGGTGGTCGAGGGCGAGCTCGACGGGCACGCCGTCGGGCTCCTCGAACTCGGTGCGGAACTTGTACATGAGGGTGTGCACGTGATCGCGCTCCTCGAACATGCGGTCGTGCTCGTGAAGCCACTTCACCTGCTCGCTGCCCCACTGCATCCACTGCCCGAACTTGCCGGCGAGCACCCAGTACAGAGCGAGGAACGATCCGGCGCTCGGGTCCGGGGCCACCGGTGAGTTCGCCGGGTAGCGCAGCGCCTTGAGGTCCTTGGTGGCCACGAAGCGGGCGCCGCTGATGTTCCAGGCGCCGATCATGCAGCCCGCGTAGAAGTGGTCCCGCTCGTACCAGCGGTTGTAGGCGACCTCGTGCCCGCGGTGCGGCTCCACGAGGGTGACGAGCGCGCCACCCAGGCGCACCGGCCGCTCGGTGTCCTTGCCGCTGCCCAGCTCCTGCATCCCATCCCCTGTCGCGGTCCCCGGTGTCCCCTGCGAAAACGAGAACACGTTCTCGTTTCAGTGTGCCACGCCCTGCCGCTCGGTGCGCCATCACCGGCCCGCGGCTGCCAACATGGCGTCCTCGCCAGCAACCCAGGGGAACCCATGTCCGCGACCTGCTTCGACATCGAGACGTCCGGTGGCGTCGCCCACCTGCGCCTCAACCGGCCCGACGCCTACAACTCGATGATCAAGGCGTTCTGGTCCGAGCTGCCCGAGGCCGTGCGCGCCCTCGACGACGGCTCCACCCGCGCCCTCGTGATCTCCAGCACCGGCAAGCACTTCTGCGCCGGCATGGACCTCGCGGTGTTCACCGGCGGCAGCGACGCGATGGGGTCCGGCGAACAGGAGATCGGCCGCGTGCGCGCCCGCCTGCGCGAGTCGGTCCTGCACCTCCAGGACTCCTTCAGCGCCCTCGAGCAGGCCCGGTTCCCCGTGATCGCCGCCATCCAGGGCGGGTGCATCGGCGGCGCGGTCGACATGGTGTCGGCATGCGACCTCCGCTACGCCAGCGCAGATGCCTTCTTCTGCGTGCAGGAGATCAACATCGGCATGACCGCCGATGTCGGCACCCTCCAGCGCCTCCCGAAGATCATCCCCGACGGCATCGCCCGCGAGCTCGCCTACCGCGGCCACCGGATGCCCGCCGACCGCGCCCGCGAGGTCGGCCTGGTGAACGACGTGTTCGCCACCCACGACGAGCTGGTCGAGGGAGCGCTCGCCGTCGCCGCCGAGATCGCGTCGAAGAGCCCGCTCGCCATCTGGGGCACCAAGGAGATGGTGCTCTACACCCGGGACCACCCCGTGGGCGACAGCCTCAAGCAGATCGCGGCCTGGCAGTCGGGCATGTTCCAGCCGGCCGACATGCTCGAGACCTTCGTGGCCAAGAGCGAGGGCCGCGACCCCGTCTTCCCGGACCTGCTCCCCCACGGCACCGGCCTCTAGGCCGACCGCACCTCAGGCGACGGCAGCCTCGACCGCGGCGGCGGTGGCGAGCAGGCGGGGCTCGTGGTGGTCGGGCGCGACCAGCTGGAGGCTCGCCGGCAGCAGGCCGCCAGAGGGCACCGGCAGGGCGATCGCCGGGTGGCCGGCCAGGTTGACGGGGCCGGCGGCGGGGTTCGGCGCGACACCGTGGGCACCGATCCGGGCGGGATAGGCCACGAGGGCGGGCAGGGCGAGCACCCCGACCTCGCCGAAGCAGGCCGCCAGCTCGGCGCGCCACGGCTCCCGTCGGGCTCGGGCCTCGCCGAGCTCGGCCGGGCCGATCGCCTCCGCGAAGGAGAAGCGCTCGACCAGGTCCGCACCCAGCCGGTCGCGGCGAGCGGGCCAGACGTCGTCGTTGCAGAGCAGCGCCTCGCCGAAGAGCACGGTCAGTGCCGCCGCCATCGCCGCGGGCCAGCCCGGCAGCTCGACCTCGACCACCGCCAGGCCCGCCTCGATCAGCGCCGAGTCGATCGCGGCGTCGATGGTGGGATCGGTGCCGGGGAGCCGGAGCCGCCCGACCGAGGCGGCGGCCACGACCGGCCCGTCGGTGAGGCGCGGGTCGAGCATGGTGGCCCCCGCCGCGCAGTCGGCCACCG
>CAZUYW010000111.1:7827-9006 GCA_964624775.1 uncultured Iamiaceae bacterium | reverse complement strand
ATGGCGATGGTCACCGACCGCCCCGACAAGGTCTGCGGCGTCCACTTCTTCAACCCGGCCCCGATGATGTCGCTCGTCGAGATCGTGCGCCCGCTCACCGCCTCAGACGAGACCATCGCTGCGGTCACCGCCTTCGCCAGCACCTGCGGCAAGGACCCGGTCGAGGTGAAGGACCGGGCCGGCTTCATCGTGAACGCCCTCCTCTTCCCGTACCTGAACAACGCGGTGCGGATGCTCGAGAACGGCACCGCCTCCCGGGACGACATCGACACCGCCATGAAGGGCGGCTGCAACTTCCCGATGGGCCCCCTCGCCCTGCTCGACCTCGTGGGCCTCGACACCTCGCTCGCGATCCTCGATGCGCTCTACGCCGAGTTCAAGGACCCGAACTACGCGGCCGTGCCCGCCCTGCGTCGCATGGTCTCGGCCGGTCACCTCGGCCGGAAGTCCAAGATCGGCTTCTACGACTACACCAAGTAGTCCCCCGGGTCGCCCGACCCGTCCGCACGCAGCCGTCTCGCGCCCTCGCGGGTGCGAGACTGGCGCGCCCATGGACGCGCCACCCCGCCAGCGGCAGCCACCGATGGAACCGCCGCCCTCGCGGTGGGAGCTGCCGCATCCCTCGACGGCGGACGAGTCGGGGATCGTCGGGATCGGCGCCGACCTCGAGCCAGGCACCCTGCTCGCCGCCTACCGCCGCGGCCTGTTCCCGATGCCCCTGCGTCGGCCGCGCGCCGTGGCGTGGTGGTCGCCCGACCCGCGCGGGGTGCTGCCGCTCGACGGCCTGCAGGTGAGCCGGTCGTTGCGCCGCTCGTGCGCCCGGTACGAGGTGCGGATCGACACGGCCTTCGACCGCGTCATCGACGCCTGCGCGGACCCGACGCGCCCCCATGGCTGGATCGACGGCGCGATCAGCGCCGCATACCGGCGCCTGTTCGTGCTCGGGTGGGCGCACAGCGTCGAGGCGTGGACGCCCGACGGCGAGCTCGCCGGCGGGCTGTACGGCGTGGCGATCGGTGGCCTGTTCGCCGGGGAGTCGATGTTCCATCGGCGCACCGACGCGTCGAAGGTGGCCCTGGTGCACCTCGTCGACGTGCTGCGCGCCGGCGGCGCCACCCTGCTCGACGTGCAGTGGACCACCCCGCACCTCACCTCGCTCGGCGCGGTCGACGTCGCCCG
>CAZUYW010000111.1:4599-7727 GCA_964624775.1 uncultured Iamiaceae bacterium | reverse complement strand
ACACCTCTGGGAGAGGGGTTGCCGTGCCGTACACGACCGCCGACATACCGGATCTCACCGGCCGCATCGCGGTCGTCACCGGCGCGAACGGAGGCCTGGGGCTCGAGACCGCGCGAGCACTCGCCGGCGCCGGGGCCCACGTGGTCATGGCCGCCCGCGACCAGGCCAAGGCCCGAGCCGCCCGGGACGACATCACGGTGGGCCACCCCGAGGCGTCCCTCGAGCTCGTGCCGCTCGACCTCGCCTCCCTGGCCTCGGTCGCCGATGCTGCCGCCACCATCGCCACCGCCCACCCCAAGATCGACATCCTCGTGAACAACGCCGGGCTCATGGCGATGCCCGAGCGGACCACCGCGGAGGGCTTCGAGATGCAGCTCGGGGTGAACCACCTCGGGCACTGGGCCCTCACCGCCCAGCTGATGCCCAACCTGCTCGACGCCGACGCCGCCCGCATCGTCAGCGTCACCAGCACCGCGCACCACATCGGCCGCCGCGTCGACCCCGCCAACCCCCACCTGCACGGGCGCTACCGCCCCTGGCTCGCCTACGGGCAGTCGAAGCTGGCGAACTACCACTTCGCGATCGGCCTCCAGCGCCGCTTCGACGCCGCCCGCACGACCGCCACGAGCCTGCTCGCCCACCCCGGCCTGTCGAACACGAACCTGCAGGCTCACACGGTCGACGAGGGCGGCGGCGGCTGGCTCGGCCCGTTCTTCCACCGCCTCACCCAGTCCACCGGGATGTCCCCCGCCGCCGGCGCCATGCCCCAGATCCGCGCCGCCACCGATCCCACGGCCGAGGGCGGGGAGTTCTTCGCGCCCAGGTTCGTCAACAACGGCCCCCCGGTCCGGCGCCCGATCCTGCGGCGCGTCGGGCTCGATCGAGCCATCGCCGACCTCTGGCTGGTGTCCGAGCGCGAGACCGGCCTGGCCCTCGGGATCTGAGCCCCCTCGCCGGCTCCGACCGATAGGGTCGGCGCCGTGGAGGGACCAGACGATCTTCGGCGCGACCTGCTCGCGCGCGTGACCATGCACCGCCGCCGCTTCCTCGGCCTCGCCGCCGCCGGAGCGGGGGCCGCGATCTTGGCGGCGTGCTCGAGCGACGGCGACGGCACCGCGGCGAGCACCACTCGCAAGGCGGGCGCCGGCTCGACGACCACGTCCCGCCCGCCGACCACCACCGCCACGGTGCCCGACGCCCAGGGGATCACCAAGGACCCCTTCACGCTGGGGGTCGCCTCCGGTGACCCGCTGCCCGACTCGGTGGTGCTGTGGACCCGACTCGCCCCGGACCCCGTCGCGCTCGACGGTGCCGGCGGCATGGAGGACCGCACCATCCAGGTCCTGTGGGAGGTGGCCGAGGACGAGGCCTTCACCAAGCTGGTGGCATCGGGCATCGAGGAGGCGAGCCCCGAGTTCGCCCACTCGATCCACGCCGAGCCCACCGGCCTCGATCCGGACACCTGGTACTTCTACCGGTTCCGACTCGGCGACCTCACCAGCCCCGTCGGCCGCACCCGCACGACCCCGGAGCCGGGCGCGAAGGTCGATCAGCTGAAGCTGGCCTTCGCCTCGTGCCAGCTGCGCGGGCAGGGCTACTGGACCGCCTACACCCAGATGGTCGCCGACGAGCCCGACCTCGTCTTCTTCCTCGGTGACTACATCTACGAGTACCCGGTGACCGACGGCCCGTTCGCCACCCCGCTCGACCACGAGCCCGAGGACCTCGCCGACTACCGGGTCCTCTACGCCGCCTACAAGCGCGACGAGCTGATCCAGGCCGCCCACGCCGCCGCGCCCTGGGTCGTCACGTGGGATGACCACGAGGTCCAGAACAACTACGCCGCCGACGTGCCCGCCAAGGAGGATGACGCGCCCACCTTCGACGCCCGCCGGCGGGCCGCGTACCAGAGCTACTGGGAGCACCAGCCCCTCCGGCTCGACCCGCCGAAGCAGGACGGTGCCATCACGCTGTACCGCACCGTCTCCTGGGGCCGCCTCGCCGAGTTCTTCGTGCTCGACGGCCGCCAGTACCGCTCGGACCAGGTGTGCGGCGATCAGGTCGGCACGAACCGCAAGGAGTGCACCGAGATCGACGACCCAGACCACACGATGCTCGGCACCGAGCAGGAAGCGTGGCTGCTCGGCGGGCTCGACGCCACCAAGGCCACGTGGCCGGTGCTCGCCCAGCAGACCGTGATGAAGGCGCTCGTGCTCGGCGACATCGTGCTCAACGTCGACCAGTGGGACGGCTACCCCGCCGAGCGAGCCCGGATCCTGCGCCACATCGACGAGCACGACATCGACAACGTGATGATCCTCACCGGCGACATCCATGCCGGCGCGGCAGCCGACATCCGCAGCCCCGACGCCGGCCTCACCGGCCCGATCGTGGCCCACGAGCTGATCGGCCCCGGCATCTCGTCGGCCGGGTTCGCGGCGCTGGCCAAGGCCGTCGATCCCAAGGCGATCGGGGTGGCCTACGTGAACGCTGCCGACAACGGCTACGTGCGCTGCACCGTCACGCCCGAGCGGTGGACCACCGACTTCGTCGTCATGGACACCATCAAGACCCCCGACGGCAAGGCCGGCGTGGCCGCCACCGTGGTGGTCGACGCCGGCACCCCCGGGCTGCGCCGGGTCTGAGGCAGCGATGCCCGGGAACCGCCGCATCACCCTGGCCCGCCGACCGGAGGGCCTGCCGACCGAGGACTGCTTCGCGTCGGACGAGGTGGACCTGCCCGAGCTCGCCGAGGGCGAGGCCCTGATCCGGGTCAGCCACCTGTCCATCGACCCGACCCTGCGCACCTGGATCTCCGAGGCTCGGAGCTACTTCCCGCCGGTCGCCATCGGTGAGGTGGTGCGCTGTGCCGGCGCCGGCGAGGTCGTGGCCACGAACTGCGACGCCTACGCAGTCGGCGACCTGGTGACCACGTTGCCCGGCTGGCAGCAGTACGCGATCGTGCGCGACGACGTCTTCACCACCAAGGTCCCCGTCGGTGTCGAGCCGATCGACGTGCTGGGCGCGCTCGGCCAGAACGGGATCTCGGCCTACGTCGGCCTCGTCGACATCGGGAAGGCCAAGGCCGGCGAGACCGTGGTGGTGTCGGCCGCGGCGGGCGCCACCGG
>CAZUYW010000111.1:0-4499 GCA_964624775.1 uncultured Iamiaceae bacterium | reverse complement strand
CTCAGACCCGAGCGCCGTACGCCGCGCCCTTCCGCAGCGCCTGCACGAACTGCTCTGGTGCCACGCCGGCGGCGAAGCTCGCCCGCCACGAGTCGAACGTGGTGTCGAGGGGCATGGTCCGCAGCATCCCGAGGTAGATCAGGATGATGTCGACCTGGGGGCGCAGGAAGCGCACGCCCTCGCTCGACTCCGAGAACCCCGCCATCACCTGGCCGCGGGTGCGGGATCCGGCGTTCAGCTGACCGGTCCAGTACGCCAGGCCCGCCGCGTCCGGCGACCGCTCGAGCACGTTCTCGTACACGAGCGTCACGAACGCCGAGTTCGAGAGCGCCCCGTAGGTGTTCTGGAACTCGCTGGATGCCGCATAGCTGGCGGCGACCTGGTCGAGCGAGGTGCCGCCCGCCAGCTTGGTCGACCAGTAGGTGAGGCCGCCCGCGTCGGGCTTGCGCAGGAAGAACGCCCAGTACAGGCGGATGACCGGCGACCGGTTCGTCGACCACGTGGCGCTGTGGGCGAGGGCGTTGATCACGTGGTCCGTCGAGTACTCCCCGTTCACCACCCGGGCCCGCCACTCGGTCGCCTCCGCGGCGGTCGGCGCCCGTCCCGCGAAGTCCGCGAACTGCTGGGCGACGAGCGCGTCGACCGACGGGAACGGGTACACGTCGAGCACGAGCGACCGGAAGAACAGGTCCGGGCTCGCGTTGGTGTCGTTGCGGACCAGGTTCGTGGCGGTCGACTCGAACGCGACGGTCTTGCCATCGTCGGCGATGGCGGGGTCGTACGCGGACGCGTCGGGCACGGCGCCGATCACCGAGCCGCTGATGAGGGTGGTGGTCCCGCCCGCGAGGTCGCGCACGTAGATGTCGTAGAACGACGACGGGTCCCCCGGAGCGGCCGCGCCCGACGTCTCGAAGGCGACCTTGGTGCCGTCGTCGGTGATCGAGGGCGCGAGCGAGGTCCCGGTGATCTGGGCCTCGGACCCGGTCACGCTGGCCCGGACCGTGGTGCCGAGCGTGCGGTCGCGCACGAACACATCCCCGGCACCGTTCGAATCGCCGGCGACGAGGTTGGACCCGTTCGACGCGAACGCGACCTTCGTCCCGTCGGCCGAGATCGACGAGGCCCCCGACCCCGAGCCGTTGGCGACCACCTCGGTGGAGCTGACGCTCACCAGCTCGGTGGTGCCGAGGGTGCGGTTCCGGAGGTAGATGTCGCCCTTGGTGTCGCTGTCGCCCGCCGCGAGGTTCGACGCCGAGGAGGTGAACGACACCAGGCTGCCGTCGGCGCTGATCGAGGGCTCGTTGGACGTGCCGTTGGCCTGCACCTCGGTGCTGGACTCCGAGATGCGCTCGGTCGTGCCCGCGGTCCGGTCCCGGACGAACACGTCGAACGCACCGTTGGTGTCGATGGCCACGAGGTTCGTCGACGCGCTCGTGAAGGCGACGTAGCGGCCGTTGTCGCTCACGGCGCACCGGCTCGTGAGGGTGGATCCGACCCCGTTGCCCGCGACCTCGGCCGTGTTCACGCTGATCTTCTCGGTGGTGCCGTTCTTGCGGTCGCGCAGGAAGATCTGCGGCGTCGCGCCGGCCAGGTTGGTGGCGGCCGATGCGAAGCCGACGTAGCGGGCGTCGTCGCTCATGCCGCAGACCTTGGAGACGCCGCCGGTCGCCTGGGCCTCGCCGGAGGTGAGGCTGACCCGCTCGGTGGTGTCGGTGAGCCGATCCCGGAGGAACGCGTCCTTCGTACCGTTGGTGTCCCCGGCGACGAGCGCCTGATCCGACGTGAACGCGAGGTAGCGGCCGCTGCCGTCGATGAACGACAGCGAGTCGATCGCCATGCCGGTCTTGGACGTGCCCGTGCCGACGCTGGCGCGGCCCACCGGCGGTGAGATCGCGGCGCCGGCGGGACCTGCCGAGGGCACCAACGCGCCCACGATGACCACCGCTGCGGCGATGCACACCTCGACCCCGCGTCGTGCTGCGCCCATGGAAGGCCCCTTCCCGTCGGGCGCCGAGGCTAGGACGAACCCGCCCGTCCCGCCTCCGACCGCACAGTTCGCTCAACACTTGTTGAGCAAGTACGCTGCCGGGCGTGACCGAGGACGCCGACCGCCGCGCCGCCCGCCACGCCGCGCTCGGCGATCCCGGCCGCCTGGCGATCGTCGACCAGCTGCGGTGCTCGGACCGCGCCCCGGTCGAGCTCGCCGCGGCACTCGAGATGCCGTCGAACCTGCTCGCCCACCACCTCGACGTGCTCGAACGGGTGGGGCTCATCGAGCGGTTCCGGTCGAGCGGCGACGGCCGCCGGCGCTACGTGCACCTCCGCACCCGCGCCCTGGCCGAGCTGAGCGGCCCGGACACCGAGGGCGTTCCCCCTGCGATGGGCCCGACGCTGTTCGTGTGCACCGCCAACTCGGCCCGCTCGCAGCTCGCCGCCGCACTCTGGCGCACCGCGATCGCCACCCCCGCCTCCTCCGGCGGCACCCATCCCGCCGAGCGGGTCCATCCGCTCGCCGTCGCCGCCGGCCACCGCGCCGGGATCGACCTCGACGGCGCCGTCCCGACCGCGCTCGACCCGGCGGCACTGGCGGGCGCCGACCTGGTGGTCACCGTGTGCGACCGGGCCCACGAGGAGCTCGACCCCGCCGTCGAGCACCTGCACTGGTCCGTGCCCGACCCGGTGGCCGACGGCCGGCGCGCCGCGTTCGACGCCACGGTCGCCGAGCTGCGGGCGCGCATCGAGGCACTGGCCACCGCCGCAGGATGGGCCGCGTGACCGAGCACCTCCCCGTCGACCCGACCACCCTCGCCGAGGCGCCCGAGACCGGCACCGGCGGCCTGCGGCTCGATCTCGTCCGCCGCGTCGCCGCGGAGGCCCTGGGCACCGCCCTGCTGGTGATGGCCGTCGTCGGCTCCGGGATCATGGCGAGCCGCCTCTCCACCGGCGATGTCGGCCTCCAGCTGCTGGAGAACGCCGCGGCCACGGCGGCCGCGCTGATCGGCCTGATCCTCATGTTCGGGGAGATCTCGGGCGCCCACTTCAACCCGGCCGTCACCCTGCTCGACCGCCTGCTCGGCTCGATCCCCACCCGCGACGCGGGCCTGTACATGGCCGGCCAGGTCGCCGGCGGCGCCGCGGGGACGGTGCTGGCGAACCTGATGTTCGCCCTGCCCGCGGTCACGGTCTCCCACCATGTCCGCTCGTCGGGCGCGCTGTGGCTGTCCGAGGTGGTCGCCACGGTCACGCTGCTGCTGTTGATCCAGAGCTGCGTGCGCACCGGCCGCACCGCGGTCGTGCCCTTCGCCGTCGGCATCTGGATCGGCGGGGCCTACTGGTTCACGTCATCGACGAGCTTCGCCAACCCCGCCGTCACCCTCGCCCGGACCCTGTCGGACTCCTTCGCGGGGATCGCCCCGTCGTCGGTGCCGATGTTCGTCGTGATGCAGCTCCTGGGCGTGGGGATCGCGCTGGGGCTGGTGCGCCTGTTCCACCCCTCCCCCACCCCCGCCGCCGAGGAGGCCCCCGATGTCTGACGCTCGCCCCGAGGTGCTGTTCGTGTGCGTGCACAACGCCGGCCGCTCCCAGATGGCGGCGGCCTTCCTCGCCCACCACGGCGGTGACCGGGTGGTGGTGCGCTCGGCGGGCACGGCGCCGGCCGAGCAGGTGAACCCCTCGGTGGTCACGGCCATGGCCGAGCGCGGGATCGACCTCGGCGCGCTGGGCGCCACGCCCAAGCGCCTCGAGGAGGCGGCCGTGCGGGCCTCCGACGTGGTCATCACGATGGGCTGCGGGGACACCTGCCCGTTCTTCCCGGGCACCCGCTACGAGGACTGGAAGCTCGATGACCCGGCGGGCCAGGGCGTCGAGGCGGTGCGGCCGATCCGCGACGAGATCGAGCAGCGGGTGCTGGCCCTGCTCGACGAGCTGTTGCCCGCCTGAGCAGGGCCGCCGGCCCGACCGATCAGCAGCAGCCGGCGTTGGAGCCGGTCCCGACGCGCCCGAGCGCGACGGGCTCGGGCACGGCGTCGGTCGGCGCGCAGCACACCGTCTCGCCGTCGGCGCCGGTGGCCGCGTCGCCCGAGATCAGCTCGGAATCGCCCGTCTTCACGTACCACTCCCACCGGGCGCCGTCGGGATCGGTGACCCAGGTCTCGGTCTTGGTGGCGTAGCAGCAGATGGTGTCGTCGACCCCGGTGGTGGTGAGGCCGGTGTCGCTGAGGCGGGCCTCGGCGGCCACGACCTCGGCGGCGTCGGTGGTCTCCACGCCGAGGTGGTTCAGGGTGCCGCCCTCGGCGGACTCGAACAGCACGAGCTTGAGCGGCGGCTCGGCGATCTCGAAGTTCGCGTAGCCGGGCTTGCGCTTGGCGACGGGCGTGGCGAAGAGCTTCGAGTAGAAGTCGACGGCGGCGTCGACATCGGTGACGTTGAGGGCGAGCTGGATGCGGGACACGGTGGCCTCCTGAGGCGGTAGTCTCATCGACGTTGATCGATGCGTGCAT
>CAZUYW010000110.1:5155-9030 GCA_964624775.1 uncultured Iamiaceae bacterium | reverse complement strand
CGCCCGGCTGACCCAGCGGCGCATCGTGTCGGCGTCCAGCGCGCCGGGGAGCACGAAGCCGCCGTCGAGCACCCACGTCGGGGTCGACGCGATGCCGAGGGCGCGCGCCTGGTCCATCGACGCGGCCACCAGCCCGTCCGCGCGCCCGTCGTCCACCGCGGCGCGCACCGACGGGGCTGACGCCCCCGCGTCGGCCACCAGTTCGTCGAGCACGTCCGGGTCGTCGAGCGGCAGGCCGTCGGCGAACTGCGCCGCGAAGAAGGCGCGGTGCACGGCGGCGAACGCGTCGGGCTCGTGGGTGCGCACCCACTCGGCCGTCGCCAGCGCGCGCCGCGTGTTCGGCATGCGGGTGGGGCGTCGGAACGGCAGGCCCGCCTCCGCGCAGGCGACCTCGATCCGGTCGAGCGTGGGCGCCAGGCGCCCGTCAGGGCGGATGCGGCGTCCCTCGGGCCCGATCTCGGGGTGGAGCTCGTAGGGTCGGTGCACGACGGTCACGCCCAGCTCGCCGAGCAGATCGTCACGAGCCTGACCGACGTAGCACCACGGGCACAGGTAGTCGCTCCAGCAGGTCGCCTCCACGGCCGGGAGCCTACGGCGACGGCGTCGGTGCCCGGTGCGGTGCCCGCTCGAGGGGTTGACCCCTCGTTACATTGGTGTAACTTCAATCTTCACCTGAGAGGCGAGCGTCCATCAGGCTAGGAGGCGACCATGGCAGCGGACGGCGAGGTTCTCTTTGAGGCGGCGTGGCTGTCATGCCATCTCTCCGCGAGCATGAAGGCCGATGAGGCCTTCGTGTCGATCCCAGGGGCCTTTACCGCTGAGCCGCCGTCCTTCTTCGTCGCTCGCTCCCTGGTGCGACCCGAACCGCCGACTACCGCAGAAGTGGTCGAGGGCGAGGTCAAGGTCACGCTGCTCTACCGACACAACGGCCGATCCACGGTCGAGGTTTCAGGGGAGCCCTTGAGCTTTGGCCCAAGGATCGACGTACCCACCGCCAGCCTCGGATGACAGATGCTCTCCGACGGCGAACTTCGCGACGCTATCGAGCGTGGACGCATCGCAGTCGAGCCGCTTGAGGCCTCTGCGATCCAGACAGCGTCGATTGACCTGACCCTCCATCGAGCATTCTGGCTGCCAGAGGTTCCCAGCGGGCCTGGTATCGAAATCACCGTCGATGTTGGCACGGCCCGTGCGTACGACTACCTCCGACAGATCGATGCCGACGAGATCGTGCTTGACCCTGGTGATTTCGTGCTAGGCGAGACCGCAGAGGGTGTCAGCCTCGCTGATGACCTGTGTGGACTGATCGAAGGCAAGAGCGGTCGAGCGCGCCACGGCCTCATCGTTCACTGCACAGCCCCACACGTCGCGCCAGGCTGGGGAATGGACCCTCCGGCGACGCCCGACGGAGCGAAGGCTCCCAATCCCAAGCGGATCACCCTCGAGATCGCAAACCTTGGCAAGGTCCCCTTAAAGCTACGGGCAGGGACTGGCATCGCCCAGCTCATGGTGGTGCAGACGGGGCGGGCCGCCGAGGGGCCCTACTCGGGACAGCACAGATCTGAGGGCACGGTGCGCGCCCCGGCTTGAACAGTGAAGCCGCTGGGAGGTTTGCCAGCCGACGACTAGGTGGCCTCCACGGCCGGGAGCCTGCGGCGACGGCGTCGGTGGCCGGTGCGGTGGCCGCTAGGTTGCCGTGGGTGCGGATCGCCACCTGGAACGTCAACTCGCTGAAGGCCCGCCTGCCACGCGTCGAGGAGTGGCTCGCCGATGTCGCGCCCGACGTCGTCTGCCTCCAGGAGACCAAGCTGGCCGACGGTGCGTTCCCGGCGCTCGCGTTCGAGGCCCTCGGCTACGAGGCCGTGCACCACGGCGAGGGCCGATGGAACGGGGTGGCCATCGTGAGCCGCGTCGGGATCGCCGACGTCGTCGCCGGCTTCGGCGAGGGCGACGATGACCCCGAGGCGCGCCTGCTGTGGGCCACGTGCGGGGGCGTGCGGATCGCCTCCGCCTACGTGCCCAACGGGCGGGCCCTCGACCACGACCACTACCGCTACAAGCTCGCCTGGCTCGACAAGCTCCGCGCCCGCCTCGACGCCCACGAGGATCCCGGGGCCGCGGTCGTGGTCGCCGGCGACTTCAACATCGCCCCCACCGACGAGGACGTGTGGGACCCCGCCCAGTTCGTGGCCGCCACCCACACCAGCGCGCCCGAGCGCGAGGCGCTCGCCCGCATCGAGGCGTGGGGGCTCGTCGACACGTTCCGCCTGCGCCACCCCGAGCCCGGCCTCTACAGCTGGTGGGACTACCGGGCCGGCAACTTCCACAAGCACCACGGCATGCGCATCGACCTCGTGCTCGGCACGCGCTCGGTGGCGGACCGCGTGGCCTTCGCCACCATCGACCGCAACGCCCGGAAGGGCCAGCAGCCCTCGGACCACGCGCCCGTGATCATCGACCTGGTCGACTGACCGGCCGCCCGGAGGACCCATGACCGACGAGCCCATAGACCTGGACGCCCTGCCGGGCCGCCCCGACGAGGCCGATCCCGAACGCCTCGAGCGGTTCGTCGCACGCCTGCGCGCCGCGTCGGCCACCGGCGACCTGTCGCCCCGACGGGAGGCCTGCCGCGCCCTCGCCGACGCCACGCGCCTGCTCATCGACCGGCTGGTCGCCACCGACGCCGAGGACGAGGTGATCCTCGCCGCCACCGCAGAGGTCGCGGCGGCCGCGGCACGCTTCGAGGGCTATCGCCAGGCGACCCTGTACGGGTTCAGCGAGATGGCCAACGCCGGCGGCCACACCGACCCGCTCTACGACCACAGCCCCATGCTCGGCATCGCCAACCCGCTCGCGCCGCCGCTGTCCATCCGGGAGGAGGACGGCGTGGTGCACGCCACCGTGCGCTTCGGCCGGGCCTACGAGGGCCCGCCCGGCTGCGTCCACGGCGGGTACGTGGCCGCCACGTTCGACGAGCTGCTCGGCGCCACCCAGTCGCTGTCGGGCGCGCCCGGCATGACCGGCACGCTCAAGATCCGCTACGAGGCACCCACCCCGCTGTTCACCGACCTGCGCCTCGAGGGCCGCCTCGTCGGCGTCGAGCGCCGCAAGATCTTCACCGAGGGGGAGCTCTACGCGGGCGACACGCTCACGGCGCGGGCCGAGGGCATCTTCATCTCGATGCAGCCCGGCCTGTTCCTCGACCTGCTCGGCCAGCGCGAGGCCCGCCAGGACGAGGTGCGCTAGGCGGGACCGGCGAGCCAGCGGTCGACGGCGGGCGCCTCGGCCTGCAGGTACTCGTCGAGGCCCGACACGATCGCCGCCTCCACCCGCCCCGCCACGAGCAGGGCCTGGACCTTGAGCTCGCCGGCGATCACCCGGCGGGCACCGTCGCCCGCGCTCGTCACCGTGAAGCGGCCGCCGGCACGGAGCCGATCGGGGTAGTGGTCGGGCAGGAGGCGGAACGTGGCGTCGCCCGACGCGAGGTCGTGGGTGGTCTCCTGGATCCACGTGAGCCGGGCCGGGTCGATCACCGCGGTGACGGCGGCGGGCAGGTCGCCGGTGAAGCGGAAGCGGATGCGCAGGCGGGCGTCGCGCTCGCGGCGATCCACGTCGAGGACCTCGATGCCGCCGAGCTTCGGCAGCCCGACGAGGGTGGGGTAGAGGTCGGGGTCCGCGTAGGCCTCGGCCACCGCGTCGGCGGGCGAGGCGTACTGCTGGGCGAGCTCGAAGCGCATGGTCCTCCGGGGCCGGGCCGATCAGGGCGTCGCCGAGGCCACGGCTCCCCCGGAGGCGGCACCTGCGGGATCGGCGACGATGGCGAGCAACCTAGTGCCGTGGCGTTCGACGAGGAACGGGCCGACGCCGGCCAGCCC
>CAZUYW010000110.1:0-5055 GCA_964624775.1 uncultured Iamiaceae bacterium | reverse complement strand
CCCGCTCCACGGGGTCGGTGCCGAAGGTGCGCTGCTGGGCCCACGAGCACCGCAGGACGTCGGTCGCCCGGGTGACGGCCACGTAGAACAGGCGCTCCTCCTCGGCGCGGGCCGCGTCGGTGCGGGCGTGGGAGATCGGCAGGTAGCCGGCCTCGCAGCCGGCGAGGTGCACGACGGGCCACTCGAGGCCCTTGGCGCTGTGGAACGAGGCGATCGTCACCGCGTCGGCGCCGTCGGGGCGATCGTCGAGCAGGACGGTGCGCAGCCAGCCGCCGAGCCCCTCGGCCCGGGCGGTCGGGTCCAGGGTGAGCAGCTCCTCGGCGAGCCGCGTCACCTGCTCGTAGGCCACGAGGCGGCGACTGGCGTCGGTCTCGATCGTGTCGGCGGCGGGCCGCGCGCTCGGGTCGTCCGGATCGTCGGCGAGCGCGGCCCGCTGGCGGCCGATGCTCGCCTGGAGGTCGGCGATCGTGGTGGTGAGCGGCTCGTCGAGGCGGCCGAGCGTGGTGAGCAGGTCGCGCACGTGGGGATCGTCGAGCAGGCGGCTGGCCCCGCGGACGCGGTAGGGGATGCCGGCCCTGCGGAACGCGAGCTCGAACACCGCGGCCTGGGCGTTGGTGCGGATCAGCACGGCCTGGGCGGACCACGGGCGCCCGGGCCGGTGGTTGTCGCGCACGGCGCGGGCGACCCCGTTGGCCTCGTCGGCGTCGGACCGGAACCCGACGACGACGGGCACCGGCCCGTCCTGGCGGTGCGCCCGCAGCGGGGTGCCCCGCCGGCCTCGGGCGAGGACCGCGGCGGCGACCGCGAGGATCTGGGGCGTCGAGCGGTACGAGTCGCGCAGCTCGATCACCTCGGCGCCCGGGTGGTGCTCGGCGAAGCGGGTGAGGAACCGGGCGTCGGCGCCGTTCCAGCCGTAGATCGCCTGGTTGGGGTCGCCGACCACGCACAGGTCGGTCCGGTCGCCCAGCCAGGCCCGCAGGAGGCGCTCCTGGAGCGGGTTGACGTCCTGGTACTCGTCGACGAACAGGTGGCGGAAGCGCCAGTGCTGGGCGGCGGCGATGGTGGGGTCGCGCTCGATCCGCTCGGCGCAGCGCTCGAGCAGGTCATCGAAGTCGACGACGCCGCGGCTCCGCTTGTCGTCCTCGTAGCGCTGGTACCAGTGGGCGATGCGCTCGGGGTCGACGGCCGTCGCTCGGCCGGCGCGCTGCACGGCGTCCGCGTAGCGCCCCGGCGGCACCATGCGAGCACGCGCCCACTCGATCTCGGCGGCGAGGTCCGCGGGCGTGACCCGGCGGGTGTTGCCGAGGATCCGCCCGAGGATGCGGCCCTTGCGGTCGAGGAGGGTGGGCGCCGCGGTGCCGTCGGCCGCCCACGCCGTGCGCAGCTGGGCGTAGGCGAGGCCGTGGAAGGTGCCCGCCGCGGGCAGGTCGCGCAGGCCGAAGGCGCGGAGGCGGGCGTCGAGCTCGCCGGCGGCCTTGCGGGTGAAGGTGACCGCGAGCACGTGGCGGGGGTCGGCGTCGCCGGTGAGGCAGCGGTGCGCGATCCGGCGGGTGAGCACCCGGGTCTTGCCCGAGCCGGCGCCGGCGAGGATGGCGAGCGGGTGGGCCGGGCTGGTGACGGCGGCGCGCTGGTGCGCGTCGAGGCCGTCGAGGAGCTGCTCCGGGTCCACCCGGCGAGGTTAGGGCCGGGACCGATCCCGCGCGCCCGGCCCGGGGCTGCCGTAGAGTCCGCACGTGGCCTTTCCCCGTGATCTGCTCAACGACGGCGAGGAGCTCATCCTCGATCTCCGTCCCCACTGGCTCTTCATCTTCGCCCCGTCGGTGGCGTTCATCGCGGCCCTCGTGCTGGGCTCGGCCCTGGCGCTGTGGATCGGCGGCACGCTCAACGCCGCGGTCAACGTGCTCGTCGCCATCGCCGTGCTCGGCACCCTCGTGTGGACCGGCTGGAGCTACCTCCAGTGGCTGAACACGCTGTTCGCCCTCACCACCGATCGGATCGTCACCCGGCGCGGCGTGATCGCCAAGTCCGGCGTCGAGATCCCGCTCGAGCGCATCAACACGGTCTTCTTCCGCCAGGGCATCTTCGAGCGCATCGTCGGTGCCGGCGATCTCACGATCGAGTCGGCGTCGGAGAAGGGCAGCGAGTCGTTCACCAACATCCGCAAGCCCTCTGCCGTGCAGAAGGAGATCTACGTGCAGATGGAGGCGAACGAGAACCGCAAGTTCGACCGCGTGCGCGGACCCGCTCCCGTCGCACCGGCGCCGCCCACCATCCCCGAGCAGATCGAGCAGCTCTCCGCCCTCCACCAGAAGGGCGTGATCAGCGACGCCGAGTTCCAGGCCAAGAAGCAGGAGCTCCTCGACCGCATGTGAGGCGGGCCGAGCCGCCCGCCGCTCGCGTCAGGCGAGGTGGGCGCCGGCTGCGGGGCGCACCGCCCAGCCTTCGTCGAGTGCACCTGGCTCGGTGAGCGCCACCGCGCACCCGCCGAAGCCCGCGCCGGTGAGGCGGGCGCCGTGGACGCCGTCGGTGGCGTTGAGGCGGTCGACGAGCTCGTCGAGCACCGGGGTGGAGACCTCGAAGCGGTCGCGCAGCGACGCGTGGCTGGCGACCATGGCCTCGCCGGCGGCCTCGAGGTCCCCGGCGCGCAGCGCGGCGGCGAAGGTGCGCACCCGTTCGTTCTCGGTGACGACGTGCTTGGCCCGGCGGCGCAGGACCTTGTCGCCGATCTCCTTGAGCACGCTCGTCTGGTCGATGAGGCGCAGCGGACCCACGATCGCCTCGGCCGCCTCGAGGGCGGCGCGGCGCTCGGCGTACTCGGACCCGGCGAGTTGGCGGGCCTGGCCGGAGTGGATCACCCGCACCTCGACGCCGTCGGGGAGGGGGATCGGGTCGACGGTGAGCTCGTGGCAGTCGATCAGCAGGGCGCTGCCGGCCACGCCCGCCGCGGACGAGAGCTGGTCCATGATCCCGCAGGGCACCCCCGAGGCCACCTGCTCGGCGCGCTGGGTGAGGTGGGCGAGGTCGAGCGCCGGGCCCTCGAAGCCCAGCGCCAGGGCCACCGCCACCTCGAGCGCCGCGCTCGACGAGAGGCCGGCGCCCACCGGCAGCGTCGTGGTGACCGTGCCGTTGAACCCGACCTCGGGCCGCAGCTCGGCGACCACGCCGGCCACGTAGCGCGCCCAGCCGGGGGTGACCGCGGCGGGGTCCTCGACGTCGAGCGGCACGACGGCGGGGGCGGGCTCTTCGTGGGAGACCAGGATCACGCGGTCGCCCCCGCGGGTGCCGGTGATGGTGGTGGCGAGGTCGATCGCCATGGGCAGCACGAGGCCGCCCGTGGTGTCGGTGTGGTCGCCGATCAGGTTGACCCGACCGGGGCCGACGGCGGTCACCACCGGCGCGGCCGCGGTGTCGTCGACGGTGCTCATGGACGGGTCCTCGGCGTGGCGGCCCGCAGGTGCTCGGCGGCGAGCTCGGGTGGGACCGGGTTGAGGTAGGCGCCGCTGCCCAGCTCGGCGCCGGCCACGTAGCGCATCACGCCGGGGGAGCGGTGCGGGCCGGCGACCTCGACGTGCAGCCAGGCCTGGTGCCAGGCCGCGCCGTCGAAGGGCCGCTGGTGGATCCAGAACATGTACGGCATCGGCGGGTCGAACACGGCCTCCAGCCTGCCGAGCGCCTCGGCCAGCACCGACCCGAACGCGTCGCGCTCCGCGGAGGTGAGCGACGGCAGGTCGGGGCGCTGCTCGAGCGGCGCGACGCGCATGCCGTAGGGGTAGATCGGCGCGCTCGGCACCCACGCCCGCCAGCCGTCGCGCTCCACGACCACCAGCTCGGGCCGGTCCTCCAGCAGGTGGTGGCCCATGGCGAGGCGGCGCAGCTCGGTGGCCGGGAGCGCCGGCACCGTCGGGTACGAGTAGATCTGGCCGTGCGGGTGGGGGATGGTGGCGCCGACGTCGGCCCCGTTGTTCTCGAACACGAGCACGTAGGCGAGGTCGGGGCGGCCGCCGAGCGCCGCGGTGCGCTCGGCCCACAGGTCGACCACCTGGCGCACGTGCGCGGCCGGCAGGGTGGACAGCGACGCCTCGTGGTCGGGCGAGTAGAGCACGACCTCGCAGCGGTCATCGGGGTAGGAGGGCCACCGGTTGGTGAACGCCTTGACCTCGTAGGGCTCGGGGGACTCGACGCCGCCGACGCAGAAGGGGCAGCCCGACACCGGGCGGTTCGGCCGCTTCTGGCGCGAGCCGGTGATCTGCACCTCGACACCCGTGAGCGGGTCCACCCGGAGTTCCATGGCGCCCGCAACCTATCCGAGCCGGGATCGGAGTCGCCGGGACCGGCCCGGTAGCGTTGGCCCGCCATGGCCCGCTACCACCTGGTCACCCTCGGGTGCCCGAAGAACGAGGTCGACTCGGAGAAGCTCGTCGGTCGGCTGGCCGGCGACGGCTACGCGCCCACCGACGCGCCCGAGGACGCCGACCTGCTGGTGGTCAACACGTGCGCCTTCATCGGCGAGGCCCGCCAGGAGTCGATCGACACGATCCTCGGGCTCGCCGACCAGAAGGCCGACGGCGCCCGCCTCGTGGTCACGGGCTGCCTCGCCGAGCGCTACGGCGCCGAGCTGGCGGCCGAGCTGCCCGAGGTCGACCTCGTCGCCGGGTTCGGCGTCGAGCTCCACGACCACCACCACGGCGCCGACGAGGCCGCGGCCGCCGTGCCCGTCACGATCGGTCGCCGACCGGCGGCCGAGGCCCCGGCGTTCGACCTGTTGAACCTGCCCCGGCCCCGCTCCACCCGCCCGTGGGCCTACGTCAAGGTGGCCGAGGGGTGCGATCGCGCCTGCGGGTTCTGCGCCATCCCCAGCTTCCGCGGCCCGCAGCGCTCCCGGCCGATCGAGGCGATCCTGGACGAGGTCGACCAGCTCGGCGCCCAGGAGATCGTGCTCGTCGCCCAGGACCTCGCCGCCTACGGCCGGGACCAGGGGGTGGGGGAGCGGGCCATCGTGCCGCTCGTCGAGGCCGTGGCCGCCAAGGTGCGGCGCACCCGCCTCCTGTACCTCTA
>CAZUYW010000109.1:0-9145 GCA_964624775.1 uncultured Iamiaceae bacterium | reverse complement strand
GTCGACGACGAGGACCGCGAGAACGAGGGCGACCTCATCATGGCGGCCGAGCACGTCACCCCCGAGAAGATCGCCTTCTTCCTCCACCACACCTCGGGCTTCATCTGCGCCCCGATCACCAGCGAGCGGGCCGCGGAGCTCGACCTGCGCCCGATGGTCGAGCAGAACACCGAGAGCATGCGGACCGCCTTCCTCGTGAGCATCGACTACCGCCACGGCACGAGCACGGGCATCTCGTCCTACGACCGCGCCGCCACCGTGCAGGCGCTCGTCGACCCGACCACGCGGCCCGGCGACCTCGCCCGGCCCGGCCACATCCTCCCGCTCGAGGCCCGCGAGGGCGGCGTGCTCAAGCGGGCCGGCCACACCGAGGCCACCGTCGACCTCGCCCGCATGGCCGGCCTGTACCCGGCCGGCATCCTCTGCGAGATCGTCGCCGGCGACAAGATGGGCATGGCCCGCCAGCCCGAGCTGCGGAAGTTCGCCCGCGAGCACGACCTCTACATGATCTCGATCGCCGACCTGATCCGATACCGGCGCCGCACCGAGGTGCTCGTCCGCCAGGTCGCCGAGGCCCGGATCCCCACCGGCTGGGGCGACTTCACGGCGTTCGTGTACGAGTCGGTGCTCGACGGCGAGCAGCACCTCGCCATGGTCCGCGGCGACATCCGCGGGTCCGACGAGGTGCTCGTCCGCGTGCACAGCGAGTGCCTCACCGGCGACGTGTTCGGCTCGATGCGCTGCGACTGCGGCGTCCAGCTCGACGCGGCCATGAAGATGATCGCCGACGAGGGCACCGGCGTGGTCGTGTACCTGCGGGGCCACGAAGGCCGGGGCATCGGCATCGGCCACAAGATCCGCGCCTACGAGCTCCAGGACGAGGGCCACGACACCGTCGACGCCAACCTGGCCCTGGGCCTCCCGGTCGACTCGCGCGAGTACGGCATCGGCGCCCAGATCCTCGTGGACCTCGGCGTCACCTCGATGCGGATCATCACCAACAACCCGGCCAAGTACGGCGGCCTCGACGGCTTCGGCCTCGACATCACCGACCGCGTGCCGTCGATCACCGCGCCGAACCCCGAGAACATCCGGTACCTGAAGACCAAGGCCGAGAAGATGGGCCACCTGCTCGAGGGGCTCGACGACCTCCCGGTCGATCCCGCCGGCGCCGTGTCGCCCGACTCGGCCGACGACGTCGCCGCCGCCGAGGACGACGACTGATGGCCGGCGACCACCAGTCGCCCGACGTGCCCGAGCCGGTGCTCGACGGCGCCGGCCTGCGCATCGCGATCTTGTGCGCCCGCTGGAACTCCGCCATCGGCGTGCGCCTCCTCGAGGGCACGCGGCGAGGCCTCGCCGACGCCGGGGTGCGCCCCGAGGACATCAGCCTCGACTACGTGCCCGGCGCCTTCGAGCTGCCCCTCGCCGCCAAGGCGTGGGCCGCGTCGGGCCGGGTCGACGGCGTCGTGTGCCTCGGCTGCGTGATCCGGGGCGAGACCACCCACTACGAGGCCGTGGCGGGGGAGTGCGCGGGCGGCATCCAGCAGGCCCAGCTCGAGACCGGCGTGCCGATCGCGTTCGGCGCGCTCACCGTCGAGAACCTCGATCAGGCCCTGGCCCGCTCCGAGGGTCCCGGCGGCCACAACGTGGGCGAGGACGGCGCCAAGGTCGTCGTCGAGATGGCCACGCTGCTCCGCTCGATCCGCGAGGGCTGAGGCAACCGGTGCAGGTCACCTTCTGGGGGGCCACCGACACGGTCACCGGATCCCGCTTCCTCGTCGAGGCGGGCGGGGCGCGGGTCCTCGTCGATTGCGGGATGTTCCAGGGGCTCAAGCGCCTGCGGGCCCGGAACTGGGCGCCCTTCCCGGTGGAGCCGGGCTCGATCGACGCGGTGGTGCTGACCCACGCCCACGTCGACCACAGCGGCTACCTGCCCGCCCTGGTCCGCGACGGCTTCTCGGGCCCCATCTACGCCACCCCGCCCACCGCGGACCTGGTGAAGATCCTGCTGCTCGACGCCGCCCACCTCCAGGAGGAGGAGGCCGAGCACGCCAACCGCCACCGGTCCTCCAAGCACGAGCCGGCGCTGCCGCTCTACCGGACCGAGGACGCGCAGGCGGCGATCGAGCTCCTGCGCACCCGGCCGTTCCACACCGACTTCGAGCCGGCCACGGGCATCCGGGCCGCCTTCTCCCGTGCCGGCCACATCCTCGGCGCGGCCTGCGTCCGCCTCGACGACGGCCGCCGGTCGATCGCGTTCACCGGCGACGTGGGCCGCCCGCACGATCCGATCCTGCGGCCGCCCGAGGCGCCGCCCGCCGCCGACCACCTGGTCACCGAGTCCACCTACGGCAACCGCCGTCACCCCGACGAGGATCCGGCGGACCGCCTGGCTGAGATCGTCGACCGCACCCTGGCCCGGGGCGGCACCGTCCTGCTGCCATCGTTCGCGGTCGGCCGCACCCAGGTGCTGCTCCACCTCCTCGCCGAGCTGCGCGACCAGGGCCGCATCCCCGAGGTGCCCGTGTACGTGAACAGCCCGATGGCGATCGACGCCACCGAGCTGTTCTGGGCCCACGCCGAGGAGCACCGCCTCACCGAGGCGCAGTGCGCGGCCATGGGCCGGGGCGTCACCCTCGTGCGCAGCGTCGAGGAGTCCAAGGCCCTGACCCCGCTCGACGGGCCGATGATCGTGATCAGCGCCAGCGGGATGATGAGCGGGGGACGGGTGCTGCACCACCTCCAGCGGCTCGCCCCGGGGCACCGCAACACCATCGTCGTCACCGGGTTCCAGGCCGCCGGCACCCGGGGCCAGGCCCTGCTCGCCGGGGCCGATCAGCTCAAGATCTTCGGCGAGCAGGTGCCGGTGCGGGCCGAGGTGGCCGTGATCGACTCCCTGTCGGCCCACGCCGACGCGGCCGAGCTCACCGCCTGGCTCGGCACGGTCGCCACCCCGCCCCGCCAGGCCCACATCGTCCACGGCGAGCCCGCCGCCGCCGACGCCCTGCGCGTCCGCCTCCACGACGAGCTCGGCTGGGACCCCCACCTGCCCGAGCACGGCGAGACGGTGGTCGTCGGCCGGTAGGGTGCCCGGATGACCAAGCCCGAGATCACCATCCCCGACACCGCCCCTCCCGCCGAGCTGGTCCTCGAGGACCTCGTCGTGGGCGACGGTCCCGAGGCCGTGGCGGGCCAGCCCGTCGAGGTGCACTACGTCGGGGTCGCCTGGTCCACCAAGGCCCAGTTCGACGCCTCGTGGGACCGCAACGACACGTTCGGGTTCCGGTTGGGCGCCGGCCAGGTCATCGCCGGGTGGGACCAGGGCGTCGCCGGCATGAAGCTCGGCGGCCGCCGCCAGATCACCATCCCGCCCCACCTCGGCTACGGCGCCCACGGTGCCGGCGGGGTCATCGGCCCCAACGAGACTCTCGTCTTCGTCGTCGACCTGCTCGGCGTGGGCTGATCCGGCTTCCCTTTGGCCCGGCCGGGCACCAGCCCGGTACCGTCGCAGCGTGCTGAACCTCGTCCTGCCCAAGGGATCGCTCGAGAAGGCCACGCTGGAGCTCTTCGCGGCGGCTGATCTCACGGTGAACCGCTCGTCCACCGTCGACTACAAGGCCACGATCGACGATCCCCGGATCGCCTCGGTCCGCATCCTGCGGCCCCAGGAGATCGGCCGGTACGTGGCCGAGGGCATGTTCGACCTGGGCATCACCGGGCGCGACTGGATCGAGGAGACCTCGAGCGACGTCGTGTCGCTCGGCGAGCTCCAGTACTCCAAGGCCACCTCGCAGCCCATCAAGGTCGTGGTGGCGGTCGCCGGCGATTCGCCGGTCCAGCGGGTGGAGGACCTCCCGAACGGGGTCCGGGTCTCCACCGAGTACCCCGAGGTCACCCGCCGCTTCTTCGAGGCCAAGGGCATCGACGCCGACATCCGGCTCAGCTACGGCGCCACCGAGGCCAAGATCCCTGACATCGTCGACTGCATCGTCGAGATCACCGAGACCGGCCGGGCCCTGCGCGCCGCGGGCCTGCGGGTGATCGACCAGATCATGCTCAGCTACACCGAGCTGGTGGCCAACCCGGCCGCCTACGAGGACCCGGACAAGCAGCACGCCATGCACCAGATCCGCACCCTCCTCGAGGGCGTGCTCGAGGCGCGGGGCAAGGTCCTGGTGAAGCTGAACGTGGGCGACGGCGACCTCGACGCCGTGATCGAACTCCTGCCGTCGATGAAGGCGCCCACCGTCTCCAAGCTGCACGGCGACGGCGGCTACGCGGTCGAGACCGTGGTGCCCAAGCGCGAGATCAACATCTTGATCCCCGCCCTGAAGGACGCCGGCGCCTCCGACATCATCGAGCTCCCGCTCGCCAAGATCGTCCACTGAGCCACGGGCCCGCCGTGACCGCGCCCGATCGCTCCGTGGCCTACACCCACCGCACCGGCACGGTCGAGGGCTTCGACGATCACGTGGGAGCCGGCACCGTGCGCGACGGCGACGACGGCCAGGTGTGGCCGTTCCACTGCACCCGCATCCTCGGCGGGATCCGCACCATCGCGGTCGGGACGGCCGTCGCGTACCGGATCGCCCCGGGCCCGACCGGGCTCGAGGCGGTCGACCTCAGCCCTCGGTAGTGGCCTCGGGCTCGGGTGCCGCGTCGGTGGCGCCCTCGGCGGAGGCCGGGCCGGCAGCCTCCCACGACGCCTTGACCTGCACGAACGCGAGGCGGATCTGGGCGAGGGCGTCGGCGAGGGTGGCCTCGTCGGGCCCGAGCTTGCCCTCGAGCACGCCGAGCAGCGCCCCGAACCCGTCGATGGCGAGCTGGGCCTCGGCGAACTTCGGCGGCTGGGCGGACAGGTGGATCGCCGCCAGCTCGTAGCACCCCATGGCGTGGTTGGCGATGACGACCGCGGCCGGCACCTGGCTCAGCTGCTCGCGCACCTGGGCCATCTCCGCGGCGATCTGCTGGGCCTCCACCTCCTGCTCGGGGGTGAGGCGCTGCTGCTCACCACCCGGGGTCACGGGGCGTTCGCCGTCGGGGGTCCACAAGCTCATCGGAGGCCTTCCAAGGTCGCGGGCGCCCGCAGAGTTGCGATCCGGCGCCGATCCGCTGGTACCCTATGCGACGCAACAACCGAGGAAGTGGGGTTCGCCCCCACCCGGCCACCACCACGGTGCGTGCGTCCGGGTCGATGCCACAGGCACCTGGTGCTCGCGGATGTCGACTTCCGGCATCCGCGTTCGTCGTTTTCGCACGGCCGCGGCGGCCACCCACCCATCCGACGCCGCGTCAGGGAGGACCTACGCACCACATGAAGAGCAACCGGCCATAGCTGCGCCACCGAACAACAACGAGCCCCGGATCAACGATCGGATCCGCGCCCGTGAGGTCCGACTCGTCGGCCCTGACGGGGAACAGGTCGGCATCAAGCCGTTGCCCGAGGCGCTCACCTTCGCTCGCAACCTCGACCTCGATCTGGTCGAGGTCGCCGACAAGGCCAACCCGCCCGTCTGCCGGGTCATGGACTACGGCAAGTACAAGTACGAGGCGGCCCAGAAGGCCAAGGAATCTCGGCGCAAGAGCACGAACGTCGTCATCAAGGAGATGAAGTACCGACCCAAGATCGGTGGCGGCGACTTCGAGACCAAGACCCGCAAGGTGGAGAAGTTCCTCGCCGAGGGTCACAAGGTCAAGGTGACGATCATGTTCCGTGGCCGAGAGGTCGCCCATCCCGAGCTCGGGAAGCGCATCTTGGACCGGGTGGCCGACGAGGTCGTCCACACCGCCCGGGTCGAGGTGTACCCCAAGCTCGACGGGCCCCGGAACATGATCATGGTCCTGGCCCCGGACAAGAAGGCCCAGGCCGCCCATGCGGCCGAGCTCAAGAAGGCCGAGGAGGAGCAGGCGGCAGCCCTGGCCGGCGCCGAGCCCACCCCCGACGCCGACACCCCGGTTGCTCCCAGCCCCGACGCCGACACCCCGGCCGACTCGGCCCCCGAGCTCGCCCCCGAGCCCGAGACCGACACCGCCGACTGATCACGACGCCACCGCACCGGTGGCGTCAGGAGGAAGCCCACGATGCCCAAGATGAAGACCCACCGCGGCGCGGCCAAGCGCTTCAAGACCACGGGGTCCGGCAAGATCCGCCGGCGCCGGGCCTACCGGAACCACATCCTGGAGAAGAAGCCGTCCACCCGCACCCGGCGCCTGAAGGACGAGGTCGTCCTGGCTCCCGGCGACGAGAGCCGCATCAAGCGGCTGCTCGGCCAGTAATCCCCGTCCCTCTCGAAAGGAGTCCCCGATGGCAAGGGTCAAGCGTGCCGTCCATTCCAAGAAGCACCGCCGCGCCACGCTCGAGCGGGCCAAGGGCTACTACGGCAACAAGAGCCGTTCGTACCGCGCCGCCAACGAGCAGGTCATGCACTCGCTGCAGTACGCGTACCGGGATCGCCGGGCGCGCAAGGGCGAGTTCCGCAAGCTGTGGATCTCCCGCATCAACGCGGCGTGCCGCATCAACGGGATCAGCTACAGCCAGTTCATCGCCGGCCTGAAGGCGGCCGAGGTCGAGGTGGACCGCAAGGTCCTCGCCGATCTCGCCGTCACCGACCCGGGCGCCTTCGCGGCCCTGGTGAAGGTGGCGTCAGACGCTCGCGTCTCCGCCTGAGTCCGTCCCGGCCCCGCCGGCACCCCATCTGATGACGGTTCGCCCGCTCTCTGCCCGCAATCCCCGCGTCCAACGCCTGGCCCGCCTGGCCCGGCGGCGCGAGGACCGGGCCGGGGAGCGGGCGTTCCTCGTCGAGGGGCCGGTCCTGCTCGGGACCGCGCTCGACGCCGGCGCCGAGGTCCGCGAGGTGTTCGTGGCCGCCGGCGCCCCGCCCCGTCCCGCCACCGCCGAGGTCCTCGGTCGGCTCGGCCCCGCCACCGACGTGTGGGAGGTGCCCGCCGGGGTGCTCACCCGCGTCGGCGACACCGCCACCTCCCAGGGGCTCATCGCGGTCGTCGGCCGCCCCGACCACCCCTGGCCCGAGCCCGCCCGAGCGCCGTTCGTGCTCGTCCTCGCCGACGTCGCCGACCCCGGCAACGCCGGCACCCTCATCCGCAGCGCCGCGGCGGCCGGTGCCGGGGCGGTGGTCGTCGCCGGCGGGGTCGACCCGAGCAGCCCCAAGGTCGTGCGCGCCTCGGCCGGTGCGGTGTTCTCCGTGCCGGTCGTGGAGGTGGGGGCACCCGGACGCGACGGCGAGCTCGCCCGTCAGGCCGTCGCCCGCCTCGCCGACGACGGCTACCGCACCATCGCCACCGTCGTGGATCCCGCAGCGCCGTCGCTGTTCGACGCCGACCTCGACGGCCCGGTCGCGGTGGTCCTCGGCAACGAGGCCCACGGCCTCGACGCGGCCACCGTGGCGGCCTGCGCCGCGGCGCTCCACGTGCCCATGGCCGGCCCCACCGAGTCGCTCAACGTGGCCATGGCGGGCACCGTCGTGTGCTTCGAGGTGCTGCGGCGCCGGAGCACGCGATGACCCTGCTCACCACGGGGTTTCCGAGTGGACGCGAGGCGTCCCCGCACGGCAAGGTTCCGCCACCATGATCGACGACATCCGACGCATCGAGGCCGCCGGTCGGGACCGGCTCAGCGCGGCCGCCTCCCTCGACGACCTCGCCGCGGCCGAGCGCGAGGTCCTGGGCAAGGGCGCCGACCTCGCCGGACTCAAGCGGGGGCTGGGCGCGCTCGACGCCGACGGGCGCCGTGAGGCCGGTGCCGCCCTGAACGCCGCCCAGGAGGCGCTGCGCGCCGTCGCCGCCGAGCGCCGGGCCGAGCTCGAAGCGGGCGCCCGGGCCGTCCGGGCCGAGGCCGAGCGCATCGACCTCACCGAGGTCCGCGCCGACCGGGACGCCGGCCACCTGCACCTGGTCACCCAGACCATCGAGGAGCTCGAGGACGTGTTCGTCGGCCTCGGCTTCCAGGTCGCCGAGGGGCCCGAGGTCGAAGACGACTGGCACAACTTCACCGCCTTGAACTTCGGCCAGTTCCACCCGGCGCGCGACATGCAGGACACCTTCTTCGTGGGCCTCGGCGGCCCCAAGGAGGTGGTGATGCGCACCCACACCTCGCCGGTGCAGATCCGCGTGATGGAGTCCCAGGCCCCGCCGATCTACTCGGTGATGCCTGGCCGCGTGTACCGCAACGAGGCCACCGACGCCACGCACCTCGCGGTGTTCCACCAGCTCGAGTGCCTCGTCGTGGACCGCGGGATCACGTTCGGCCACCTCGCCGGCACGATCGACATGTTCACCAAGGCCTACTTCGGCCCGGGCTGGACCTCCCGCCTGCGCCCGTCGTACTTCCCGTTCACCGAGCCCTCCGCCGAGTTCGACATCCAGCGCCCGGACGGCACCTGGCTGGAGCTGGGCGGCTGCGGCATGGTGCACCCCAACGTCCTCGCCAACTGCGGCATCGACCCCGAGGAGTTCTCCGGGTTCGCGTTCGGCTTCGGCCTCGACCGCCTGGCCGCCACCCGCCACGGCGTCACCGACCTGCGCGAGCTGGCCGGCACCGACGTCCGCTTCCTGGAGCAGTTCTGATGAAGGTCCTCGCCTCGTGGCTGCACGAGTTCCTCGACGCCCCGGTCGCGCCGGAGGCCATCGCCGCCGCCTTCGACGACCTCGGCACCCCGGTGGAGGAGGAGACGCGGATCGGGGAGGGGCTCGACGGCATCGTCGTCGCCCGCGTCCTCACGCTCTCGCCGCACCCCAACGCGGACAAGATCCAGCTCGTCGAGGTCGACACCGGCGGCGCCGGCGGCTCGCCCGCGGGTGAGCCGCTCCAGATCTGCTGCGGCGCGTTCAACATGGCCGTCGGCGACCTCGTTCCGCTCGCCACCCTCGGCACGGTGATGCCGGGCGGCCTCGAGATCGCCCGCCGCAAGCTCCGCGGCGAGTGGTCCAACGGCATGCTGTGCTCGTGGCGGGAGCTGGGCCGCGGCGACGATCACGCCGGCATCGCCATCCTCGACCCCTCGCTCGTCGTCGGCACCCCGCTCGTCGACGCCCTCGGCATCGAGCCCGACGTGCTGTGGGAGCTCGAGGTCAACCCGAACCGCCCCGACGCCATGTCGATCGTGGGCCTCGCCCGCGACGTCGC
>CAZUYW010000108.1:0-9154 GCA_964624775.1 uncultured Iamiaceae bacterium | reverse complement strand
CGCCGCGCCCGCGCCGCACCCCAGGTCGAGGGCCCTCCTGGCTGCCCCGCCGAGCCACCCGCGCTCGGCGGCGAGGGCCAACACCTGGCCGTGCACGGGCGGCCGGTCCGCGGCGTAGCCCGCCGCGATCGCCGCGCCACCGAAGAGGTCCGCACCTGCGCTCATCGGCGCGGAGGCTATGACCCCCGCCCCTACGCTGCCGGAGTGCCCGCCGTGCCCGTGCCCCCCGTCGACCTCGACGCCGCCATGGCCGTCGCCCTCGCCGAGGCGCGTGCCGCCGAGGCCGCCGGCGACGTGCCGGTCGGGGCGGTCGTGGTGCACGACGGCGCCATCGTCGCCCGCCGCCACAACGAGCGCGAGCAGACCGGCGATCCCACCGCCCACGCCGAGATCCTCGCCCTGCGCGACGCTGCCGCGGCCATCGGCGACCGCCGGCTCCGTGCCGCCACGCTCGTCGTCACCCTCGAGCCGTGCCCGATGTGCGCCGGTGCGATCTGGGCCGCCCAGGTGGGGCGCGTCGCCTACGGCGCCGCCGATCTCCGCGCCGGTGCGGTCGGCTCGCTCTACAACATCGCCGTCGACCAGCGCCTCAACCACACCGCCGAGGTGGTGACCGGCATCCAGGCCGAGGCCTGCGCGGACCTCCTCACCACGTTCTTCGCCGCCCGCCGGTAGCCCGTCCCGCCGATCGGCCTTCGGTCCGGCGCGCGCCGCGGACTATCGTCGCGGCCGGAGGGTTGCCAGAGCGGACGAATGGGACGGTCTCGAAAACCGTTGTGGGTGCAAGCTCACCGTGGGTTCAAATCCCACACCCTCCGCCACGAGAGCGGGCTCCGGTCCCGGCCCCGCACGGGACCAGGACCGGAGCCCGCTCCGCGTCCGGAGCGCTGCCCTAGCGGCCGCCCACGGTGTCGGGGCCGTAGCGGGCCAGCTCGGCCGGGATGTCGAGCGGGAGCGGTCGGGGCGAGGGGGCGGTGTCGCCGAGGAGGTCGGCGGGCACGACCCAGCAGACCTCGAACTCGAGGCCGTCGGGGTCCTGGGCGTAGAGCGCCTTGGTGGTGCCGTGGTCCGACGCCCCGACGAGCGACCCGGCGTCGCGCAGCTTCACCGACAGCTCCTGGAGGTCGGTGAGCGTGCCCACCTCCCAGGCCAGGTGGTACAGCCCGACGGTGCTGCGGCCCGCCGCGCTCGGGCCGGCGCCCGCGCCGATCGTGAAGAAGGCGATGTCGTGATCGTTGGTGGAGTCGGGTGCCTGGAGGAACTCGCCCCCGGGGAAGGAGGCGACAGTCCGGAACCCGAGGACGTCACGGTAGAAGTCCGCACTGCGCACGGCATCGCGCACGTAGAGCACCGCGTGGTTCATGCGACGGATGGCCATGGCGATCGTCCTCGGGTCCGGGGTCGGTGGGTCAGGTGATCAGGCGTCGGCCTGCAGGACGGCCTCGACCTCGAGGCTCACCTTGATCTTGTCGCCCACGACGACGCCGCCGCCGTCCATCGGGATCTCGAAGTCGACGCCGAACTCCTTGCGGGAGATCTCGGTCTCGGCGGAGAACCCGGCGCGGGTGCCGCCCCAGGGGTCGGGGTGGACGCCGTTGAACTCGAGGGCGAGCTCGACCGACTTGGTGGTGCCCTTGATGGTGAGGTCGCCGGTGACCACGAAGTCGCTGCCCGAGGGCCGCACCGAGGTGGAGGCGAAGGTGAGGGTCGGGTGGGTCTCGACCTCGAAGAAGTCGGCCGAGCGGAGGTGGCCGTCACGCTGGGCGTCGCGGGTGTTGATCGAGTTGAGGTCGACCTCGGCGGTGACCGAGGAGGCGAGCGGGTCCTCGCCGATGACGATGGTGCCCGAGAAGGTCTCGAAGTTGCCCTTCACCTTGGACACCATCAGGTGGCGGACGCTGAAGCCCACCTCGGAGTGGGAGGGGTCGATGGTCCAGGTGCCGGCAGGGATCTGGACGGAGGTGGGGGCGGTGCTCGTGCTCATGGTGCTGCTGCTCCTGTCCTCCAGCACTGGCTGAAGGTTTGATGGTTGAAGGTGCAACCAACCATACCGGGGATCGTTCAAACGTCAACCACTTCGGCTAGGATTTCTCCCATGGCAACGTGGCTGTCCGACACCGAGCAACAGGCGTGGCGCCGGTTCATCTCCGGCGCCCACCGCCTGTTCGAGCGCCTGGACCAGGACCTGAAGGCCCTCGGCCTCAACCACGACGACTACGGCGTGCTGGTGCACCTGAGCGAGGCCGACGACGATCGCCTGCGCATGGCCGATCTCGCCGACCTGTCGGTCGAGTCCCGCAGCCGCCTGTCGCACCACATCGGTCGCCTCGAGGCCCGGGGCCTGGTGGCCCGCCAGTCCTGCCCCGAGGATCGTCGCGGCTCCTTTGCGGTGCTCACCCCAGAGGGACGCGCGCTGATCGAGCGCGTCGCCCCCACCCACGTGGCCGGGGTGCGCCGCTGGTTCATCGATCAGCTCACGCCGGATGAGCTCGAGACGGTGGCCGGGGTGTTCACCCGCATCGACGAGGCCCTCGGCTGCCCGAACGCTCAGGACTGAGGCGGCGCGTTCGGCGCGAACCACACGGCGGAGGGATCGAGCCGCTCCCCCAAGGGGTGCCGGTAGCGGCGCGCGGGAGGCGGCGGCGGTTCGGGCGGTGGCTGGGGCCGCGCACCGCCGGCGATCGGCCGACCCCGGGCATCCACCACGGTGATCGACGCCGCGGTGCCGGTGATGGTGATCGCGCCCTTGTGGTGCGCGCGGTGGTGGAACCGGCACAGGGAGATCAGGTTGATCGGGTCCGTGCGCCCGCCGTGCTCCCAGTGGACGATGTGGTGGACGTGGAGCCGGTTCGTGGCCCCGCAGCCGGGGAAGCGGCACCCGCGGTCCCGGGCGTGGATCGCCCGCCGCAGCCGCCCGGAGATGACCGGCGTGCGGCGCCCGACGGCGATGGGTTGCCCATCGGCCTCGAGCAGCGTGCGGACGTGCGCGTCGCACGAGTGGAGGTTGCGCAGCCAGGTGGGCCACGCGTCGTCGAGCGTGGGGTGCAGCAGCGGCTCGCCATCGACGCCGGCACGCAGGTGGAGGTGGATGAGGAAGCGATCGGTGCCGGGCTGGGCGGCCGCACGAGCGGCGAGCGCGCCGTCGGCCATCGCCACGAGGGCATCGGCCTGATCCGGCTGCTCCCCGGCGACCGCGTCCTGCTCGAGACGGTCCTGCACCGCCCGCAGCGCGGCCTGCACGACCGCGCCCTCATCCGCGTCGAGCACGGCACGCAGGCGCCAGTGCTCGCCGTCGCGCCCCATGGAGACGCCGCGCGACGGCGTGCGCCGAGTCGGGCGAGGATCGCCGGCCACGTCTGACCCGTAGCCGTAGTCCCGCAGGGTCTTGCGCAGCTGGCGGACCGTGGTGAGCTGGGCCAGCTCGGTGATGGACGCCTCGTGCGAGGTGGGCGCGAGCTCGGCGATGGCGCCGGCCTGATCGAGCGAGAGGGCGCCCTCGGCGAGCGCGGTCACCGCGGTGGGCAGCTCCTCGGACCGCTCGGCGAGGGCGACGAGCGTGCGCGCCGTGCCCTCCCCCACGCCGCACTGCCAGCGCACCCAGTGCGCCGGCGACATGATCCCGGCCCCGGAGGCCGCGCCCAGCGCCAGGCCCCGCCCGACGAGGGCGACGAGCTCGCCGTGCGCCGCGTTGAGCACCCCGCACACCTCGGCGATGCGCGCCTGCACCGCATCGAGCGCCGCCATCCGCTCCGCCGGAGGCAGGTCGCCCGGAGCAGGCCACGCTGCCGAGGGTTCTCGGTGATCGAACATGTGTTCGATGTTATCTCGTCATCCCCCGCCCCACAACGGCCCGAACCGGACATCTCCGAGATCCCGGGCTGCGGATCAGGGGGCTCGCACCCCTAGCCTGCGAGCGCCATGGATCCCGCCGTCATGCACCGGATGATGATGACCGACAAGTCGGCCACGAAGGGCGTGCACCTCACGCCCGGGCTGGTCCGGCGCGTGTGGGAGTTCGCCCACGCCTACCGGGCTCGGGTCGCCGGCTTCCTCGTCATCGTGATCGTCGAGTCCGTCATCGGCCTCGGTCCGCCGCTGCTGATCAAGCGGATCATCGACCACGCGGTCCCCCAGCAGGACAAGGGCATGGTCACCGTGCTCGCCGGGGCCATGGTGGCGATCGCGTTCGCCACCGCTGCGCTCTCGATGGTCGAGCGCTGGCTGTCGGCCACCATCGGCGAGGGCCTCATCTACGACCTGCGGGCCGCGCTGTTCGATCACGTGCAGCGCCAGCCCATCAACTTCTTCGCCCGCACGCAGACGGGCGCGCTGGTGTCGCGGCTGAACAACGACGTCATCGGCGCCCAGCGGGCGGTCACCGGCACGCTCGGCACGGTCGTGTCGAACATCGTGACCCTGGTCGTGACGCTCGCGGCCATGGCCGTGCTCGACTGGCGGCTCACGGTCCTGTCGCTCGTGCTGCTCCCCGTCTTCCTGCTGCCGGCCAAGAAGGTGGGCGGGCAGCTCGCCGGCATCACCCGCGAGGGCTTCGACCTCAACGCCTCGATGAACGGCACCATGACCGAGCGCTTCGGCGTGTCGGGCGCCCTGCTGGTCAAGCTGTTCGGCCGCCACGACGACGAGCGGGACCACTTCTCGGAGCGGGCCGCCCGCGTGCGCGACATCGGCATCCGCAGCGCCATGTACTCGCGCACGTTCATGGTCGCCCTCACCCTCGTGGGGGCCGTCGGCACCGCGGCCGTCTACCTGGTGGGCGGCCGTGAGGTCATCAACGGCTCCATCACCACGGGCACGCTCGTGGCGCTCGGCGTGTTCGTCACCCAGATCTACTCGCCCCTCACCTCGCTCACGAACGCCCGCGTCGACCTCATGACCGCGTTCGTGTCCTTCGACCGCGTGTTCGAGGTGCTCGACGCCCCGAACCCGATCACCGACAAGCCCGATGCGGTCGAGCTCACCGACCCGCTGGGGCGCATCGAGTTCGACCACGTCACCTTCGCCTACCCGAGCGGCGCCGAGTCCTCAGTGGCGTCGCTGGAGAGCGCGGCGCAGCTCGCCGCACCCGACCTCGGCGCCGGGCCGGTCCTCACCGATCTCACCATCACCATCGAGCCGGGCGAGTTCGTGGCCATCGTCGGGCCCTCAGGGGCGGGCAAGACCACGCTCAGCTCCCTCGTGCCCCGGCTCCACGACGTGACCGACGGGGCCGTGCGCGTCGACGGCCACGACGTGCGCGACCTCACGCAGGCGTCGCTGCGGGCTGCGATCGGCGTGGTGAGCCAGGACCCGCACCTGTTCCACGAGTCGGTCGCCGACAACCTGCGCTACGCGAAGCCCGGTGCCACCGATGCCGAGCTCGAGGCCGCCGCCCGCGCCGCCCGCATCCACGACGTGATCGCCGCCATGCCCGACGGCTACCGCACCGTCGTCGGCGAGCGGGGCCACCGGCTGTCGGGCGGCGAGCAGCAGCGCCTCGCCATCGCCCGCATGCTCCTGAAGGACCCGGCGGTGGTGATCCTCGACGAGGCGACGTCCAACCTCGACTCCGAGAACGAGGCGGCGGTGCAGGACGCCCTGTCCCAGGCCCTCGCCGGGCGCACCTCCCTCGTGATCGCCCACCGGCTCTCCACGATCACCGACGCGGACCGCATCCTCGTGCTCGACCACGGCCGGCTCGTCGAGCAGGGCAAGCACCAGGAGCTCCTCGACGCCGACGGGCTCTACGCCGACCTGTACCGCACCCTGGTTCGCACCGAGGCGTGAGGGCAGGGTCCTGAACGGGCGGACCCGGCGGTAGGGTCAACGCCGATTCGCCGTCAGACGACACCGCCGAAAGGAACCACCATGGCCATCGAGCTTCCCGAGCTCCCGTTCGCCCCTGATGCCCTCGAGAGCAAGGGCCTCTCCAAGGAGACGATCGAGTACCACTACGGCAAGCACCACGCCACCTACGTGAACGTGCTGAACGGCCTGATCGAGGGCACCGAGCACGCCGACAAGTCGCTCGAGGAGATCATCCTCGCCGCCGACGCCGGCCCGCTGTTCAACAACTCGGCCCAGGTGTGGAACCACACCTTCTACTGGAACTGCCTCTCGCCCACCGGCGGCGGCGCCCCCACCGGCGAGCTCGGCGACGCCATCAACTCGGCGTTCGGCTCCTACGACGCCTTCGCCACGGAGTTCGCCGAGGCGGCCAAGACGCAGTTCGGCTCGGGCTGGGCCTGGCTGGTCGACGACGGCGGCCTGAAGATCCAGAAGACCGCCAACGCCGACCTGCCGCTGAAGCACGGCGTGAAGGCGCTCCTCACGATCGACGTGTGGGAGCACGCGTACTACATCGACTTCCGCAACGCCCGTCCCGACTACATCTCGAACTTCCTGGCCAACCTGGTCAACTGGGACTTCGTCGCCCAGAACCTGGCCAGCTGAGCCGGCCGTGGCCCGCGTCCGCCAGGTGGCGGGCGCGGGGGAGGCGGCGGCGCGGCACACGGCGATTATAGTGCCGTCGTGGGGGGGGTACAGGTGCTTCTGCTGCTGGGCGAGCGGCGACCGACGGGGATCCTCGTGGGGATCGGCGCCGGCACGAGGCGGCACGTTGGCGAGCGGCGGCACGGGACTCCCCGAGTCCCAGATGACGAGGCCCGAGCCCGACGAGGGGTAGCTGATCGCATCGAGGCCCCAGTTGGGCTCGACGTCGAACGTGCGGCCCGGCCCGTAGGACGGGCGGTGGATCGCCATGCCGGCGGTGCGAGCCTCGATCTCGGCGGTGAACGGCGCGACCTGGTGGTCGCCGAGCGCCACGTGGATCAGCACGCGGTGCGGTCCGGTGTTCGGCAGCGGGTCGTCGGTGAGGTGGGCGGCGTAGCCGTTGGTCTCCCCACGGTCCCACAGCATCTGCAGGAGGCCGAGGCCCACCACGCGGTCGACCGGATCCGGGTAGGTGACCGTGAACAGGTCGTTGAACGGGTCGAAGTCGACGCTGCGCTCGAGCAGGGTCGAGTAGTTCATCCCGGCGACGCCGAGCACGCCAGCCTCCACGTCGGGCGAGGTGGCCACGAAGGCGCCGCCGATGACGCCGCCCTGGCTGTTGCCGTCGTAGAAGAGGTGCGAGGTGTCCACGAGGGGGTCGCCGCCCGCGTTCTGGAACGCGGGGTCCGACACGAACCCGTCCTCGGTCACCAGGAGGCGGCCGAGGAAGATCGTGTTGAGGATGCCCTGCTGGGAGCGGTCGGCGAGCGTGTTGAAGCTCGAGGCGTCCTTCAGGATCGTGGCCGCGTTCCCGATGTCGGTCTCGCTCATGCCGATCCAGTCGGTGGCGCAGTACACCATGTCGTGGTCGGCGGCCATCGTGCGCTGCGGACCGGAGCGCACCTCGCCGCGGTCGCCGAAGAGGCCGTGGCCGTAGATCACCGGGCGGCCGGGCGTGGTCGACGCGGTGGCCGGGATCTCGCAGTCGAAGCTGGCGTGGTAGGTGCCGTTGCGCTTCGGGAGCCCGTCGGGCCCGGTGTTGTACGCGTGGCCGGGGGATCCGTCGCCGGTCAGGTACAGCGGCACGTCGAAGGTGCCCTCGACCCGCCGGGCGATCCCGGTCGCGGGGTTGGCCGTCACGGTGTCGACGGTGAACGCCGGCGCGGTGCCGCCGAGCGACGCGAGCGCCTCGTCCCGGCTGTGCAGGAGGCGGCCGGTCGTGTTCTCGGTGGTGGCCACCGTGAAGTCCCAGGCGAGGTACAGGCTCGACCGATCGACGCCGGCGTCGGCCAGCTCGGCGAAGACGTCCTCGTAGTGATCCCGGCGCTCCTCGACGCGGTCGTTCGTGGTCGGGAGGTCGTCACGGTAGGTGCGGAACGCGATGGGCGAGGTGAGGGCCTGGCCCGCGCTGCCCTTCAGGTTCCGGAGGGCGATCACGTAGCGGTGGCCGGCCTCCCAGTTCACGGCGGGGCGCACGTACAGGAGCTGATCCTTCGCCTGGTCGGCGGCCGGGATGTTCGCATCGAGCTCGGCGAACACGGGGTGCCGTTCGCCGGTGGCGGCGTCGATGGCGAGGATGGGGGCATCGGCGTCGAGGCTGGTCCCGATGTGGTCGAGGGTGGCGGCGCCGGTCTCGGCGAGGTCGATGCCCGGCACCCGCACCAGGCCGGCCTGGCCGACGCTGAAGCCGTCGTTGCGGTTGAGCTCGGTGGGATCGACCTGCACGCCCTGGTCGTTGGTCGGCATCCACTCGCGCTTGAACCCGATGCGCTTCCCGGTGGCCGAGGCGACGTCGGGGACGGTGAACAGGTCGTTCGGGAACGGCGTCAGGCAGTGGCGCGGGTCGATCGGGTCGCAGCCGCCGCGCCGGGCCTCGGCACTGCCGAGGAGGCGCGAGGCCAGGCTGAGCTCACCGATGCGGCCGGCGCGGTAGTCCGCCACGAGCGCGGTGCGGGCGCCGGCGTCGACCGCCCGCCGCAGGTAGCGGTGGTACGCGGCGGCGACGACGGTGCGGGCTCGCTCCTGCGCGCGCAGCAGGCCGCGGGCCACGGTGCCGCGGCTCCCGCCGTCGGCCAGGACCGCGAGCCAGTGGGCCCGGCCGCTCGGATCCGCCGGTCGTCCCAGGACCTGCGGGTAGAGGGCGTCCACCCACCCTGCGTCGGTACCGCCGGCCTTGCGGTAGGACTCGGCCGAGGCGGCGAGCGTGGCGCGCAGGGTCTCGAGGTCCCAGCGGCTGCCGAGGACGCTGTGCCAGTACGCGTCGCCGGCGCTGTCGGGCGCACGGTCGAGGAGATCGTCGAAGGCGGCGTCGATGGCCTCGCCGGCGAAGGGATCGCGGCGCAGCTCGGCGGTGACGACGTCGGCGGCGGCCTTGGTGCGCAGGGCGCTGCCGACCCGCACGACGTCGGCGCGGGCCGGCTCGTGCCGGTCGGCGGACATGGCGAGGAGGATGTCGCGGGCGTAGGTGCTGTCCCGCGGCAGGCCGGGCAGGGCGAGCGGTCCCGAGGCAGGCGCTCCCGCCTTCGTCGCGGGCAGGGCGGGTGCCGCTCCCGCCTGAGGTGCGGCCGGCAGGGCGAGCGCACCGGCGAGCGCGGCGGCCGCCGCACCGGCGGCGAGGCGGCGCCGACGGGTCGACGGTGCGTGCGGTGTGGTGTGCATGGCCGTG
>CAZUYW010000107.1:0-9200 GCA_964624775.1 uncultured Iamiaceae bacterium | reverse complement strand
ACGTGAACTCCTACGGCCGGGACCTCACGCTGGCGGCTCGGCAGGCGGGCGAGGACGTGCGGGTGCGGCCCCTGTTCGCCGACCTGATCCGGGCGGTGGGCGAGGTGGAGGGCATCGAGCGCATCCGCTTCACCAGCCCGCACCCCAAGGACCTGCGCCCCGAGACGATCGAGGCCATGGCCGAGACGGCGGCGATGTGCGAGCACCTGCACCTGCCCCTGCAGTCGGGCAGCGACCGGGTCCTGGCCGCCATGCACCGCGGCTACACGGCCGAGCGCTACCTCGCGCGGGTGGCCGAGGCGCGGGCGGCGATCCCGGACCTGGCGGTCACCACCGACCTGATCGTCGGCTTCCCGGGCGAGTCCGAGGCCGACTTCGAGCGCACCCTCGAGGTGGCGGCGGCCGCCGAGTACGACAGCGCCTACACGTTCATCTACTCGCCACGGCCGGGCACCGAGGCGGCCGAGCTGGTCGACCAGTACGTCGACCCGGCAGTGATCGCCGATCGCTTCGATCGGCTGAAGGTCGTGCTGGAGCGGTCGGCGCTGGCCAAGCACGAGGCGCGGGTGGGGCTGGTCGAGGAGGTCGTGATCGAAGGGCCGTCGCGCAAGGACCCCACGCTGCTCACCGGCCGCACCCGGCAGAACAAGCTCGTCCACGTGCCCTCTGCGAGCCCGATCCGGGCCGGCAGCTACGCCAAGGTGCGCATCACCAGCGCGGCGCCGCACTTCCTGCGGGGCGAGCTGGTCGAGGTCACCGCCGCGGCCCGGCACCGCACCCGCATCCCCGTCACCGCGGGCTGACGATGGCCACGTGGGCGGCCTTCGAGGCCGCAGCGCCCGACGTGGCCGCCGACGGGCTCGCCCTGCTCACCCAGTTCGGCCCCGGCCTGGGCTTCCTCGCCACGGTGCGGGCTGACGGTGCGCCCCGGCTCCACCCGATCTGCCCGGTGGTGGCCGACGGCGAGCTGTGGGCGTTCATCATCGCGGCGTCGCCCAAGTGCGCCGACCTGCGCCGCGACGGCCGATTCGCCCTGCATTCGTTCCCGCCCGAGGAGGTGGACGACGAGTTCCTCGTCCAGGGCACGGCCCACGAGGCCCATGACATCGCGCCCGACGACGAGCGGTGGGCCCGCATCTGCAACGCCACCGAGGCCCAGGTCGGCGTGGCGGGCGAGACCCTGTTCCGGCTCGACATCGCCTCGGCGATGGTCGCCACCTATGCGGCGCGGGGCGTGTTCCCGCCCGCGTACCGGGTGTGGCAGGCGTGAGCGGTCGTGCCTGAGCGGGCAGGGGAGCGGGCGCCGCTCGTGCCGCCCGGCCTCGACCCGCTGGCGCTGCTCGGCACCACGGCGTCGGGCAAGTCCGCGCTGGCCCTGGCCGTGGCCCGCGCGCGGGGCGACGTCGAGCTGGTGTCGGTCGACTCCATGCAGGTGTACCGGGGCATGGACATCGGGACCGCCAAGCCCACGGCGGCCGAGCGGGCCGAGGTGCCCCACCACGTGCTCGACCTGGTGGACCCGTGGGAGTCCTTCGACGTCGCCCGCTTCCAGGCGGCGGTGCGCGACGCCCTGGCCGACATCGCCGCCCGGGGCCGGCGGGCGCTGCTCGTGGGCGGGACCGGCCTGTACCTGCGGGCCGTGGTGGACGACCTCGACATCCCGGGCCAGTACCCCGAGGTGGCGGCCGAGCTCGACGCCGAGCCCGACACCGAGGCCCTGCACGCCCGCCTCGCCGAGCTGGACCCGACCGCGGCGGGCCGCATGGAACCGTCGAACCGGCGACGGGTGCTGCGGGCCCTGGAGGTCACGCTCGGCAGCGGCCGGGCGTTCTCGTCCTACGGGCCGGGCCTCGAGGCGTATCCGCCGAGCGCGATCGGCCTGCTCGGCGTCGACCTGCCCCGCGAGGTGGTGCGGGCCCGGATCGCGGAGCGCTACGCGGCCCAGCTCGACGCTGGGTTCTGCGACGAGATCGCCCGCCTCGCCGCCGGCCCGCCGCTCAGCCACACCGCCGCCCAGGCGCTCGGGTACCGGGAGCTGTGGGCCCACGTGGTCGACGGCGCCGAGCTCGGCCCGTGCCTCGAGGAGGCGATCAACCGGACGCGTCAGTTCGCCCGCCGTCAGCGGGTGTGGTTCGCCAAGGACCCGCGCATCACCTGGTTCGAGGCTGCCGCGGACCCGACCGAGGTCGAGGGCGCGCTGCTGGCCGAGGTCGAGCGACGCTGGGGCCCGCCGACCTAACCCGCCCCACCAGGCCGACGGTCGGCCGGGCGGGTGACGTCAGACGTTGATGCCCACCACGAGCTTGGGCGGGTACTTGGCGAAGCTGCGCACGTGGCGGCCGACCTGGCCGACGAGCGCCTCCTGGTAGGCGAGCTTGCGGATCATGTAGGAGTGCGTCTCCTTGGGATCCAGGTACAGGTTGTAGAGCCGGCCATAGGGGAACTTCTGGAGCACCCCGCTGAAGCCGCCGGTGCCGTGGACGTCGCCCTGGGAGATCGGGTCGTCGCCGACCGCGTTGAGCATGAACTTGTACTCGCCGCAGCGCAGCCCCGAGAACGACTGGCCGAGCCAGTAGTAGTGGTACTTGCGGTTCGAGCGGCCATCGGGGGCGAGCAGGAACGACGACTGGTCGATGCCGTCGATGTAGCGATCATCGGGCAGGGCGTCGGTGGCGCCGGCCAGCTCCATGACGGTGGGGAGGAAGTCGTTGAAGTCGAAGATGCCGTCGCTCGACCGGCCGGCGTCGATCATCCCGGGCCACGCCACCACGAACGGGACGCGCACGCCCCCCTCCCACGTCGACCCCTTGGCACAGCGGAACGGCGTGTAGGCGGCGTCGGGCCAGGTCTCCATCTCGGGGCCGTTGTCGGAGCTGACCATGATGATCGTGTCCTCGAGCTGGCCGGTCTCCTCGAGCACCCGGACCAGGCGGCCGACGATGTCGTCGAGCTCGATGATCGTGTCCTTGTAGGGGTGCTTGGCGGGGGAGACGCCGAGGAAGTCCTCGTGCGGGTAGTTGTCGAAGTGGGCGCCGCGGGTGTTGTGGTACAGGAACCAGGGGGCGTCGCCGTCGCCCATGCGGCGCAGGAAGTCCTCCGAGTAGGCGCACCACTTCTGGTCGAGCTCGGTGAGGACCGGGATCGTCACCTCTTCGACGTTGGTGGCCTCGCCGCCGCGCGTGGCGTGCACGAAGCACTTGTTGAACGGCTGGTTCTCGACCCAGTCGGTGCGGGCCCGGTTGTAGACGATCTCGGGGAAGAAGTGCGGGTCCCGCCATTCGGTGTACATGTCCGACACCGACAAGAAGCCGTAGAAGTCGTCGAAGCCGACGTGCTGGGGCTGGGAGTCGACGTTCTCGCCGAGGTGCCACTTGCCGACGCACTGGGTGACATAGCCCTGGGCCGACAGCAGCTCGGCGATGGTGATCTCGCCCTCGAGGCCGCCCGGCTCGCCGTACATCGGGGGCCGCTGGAGGCCGTGGCGCATCGGCAGGCGGCCCGTCATGAGCGTGGCGCGCGACGGCGTGCACGACGGCTCCGAATAGGCGGAGGTGAGCAGCATGCCCCGACGGGCGAGCGCATCGATGTTGGGTGTGGGCGCCCCCACCGCAACGCCGCCGCCGTAGCACCCGAAGTCACCCCAGCCGACGTCGTCCATGAGGATCATCAACACGTTCGGGCCCTTGCCGCCCCGACGCTCCCGGTAGGCGGCCAGCCGCTCGGCGGCCACGGCCCGGTCCGCCTCGTGGACGAAGGCCGGCTCCCGGTTGTCGGCGACGGTGGTGGTGGGGCTGGCGATCGGGTCGAAGTCCATGGTGCTCCTCGGCTGGTGCGGTGGCGGTCCGCTGGGTCCGGGCATCGTGCCACGCCGCGACGACGGTCGCGGTCGAAGTGGGCCGCATCGAACTCGAATCAGAGGTCGTGGTCCGGGTGGCGGCCTGCGAGACTGGTGGGGATGCCTGCCCACCTCACCAAGCACCACGGCCTGGGGAACGACTTCCTCGTGTACCTCACGCCTGATGGCGCCGAGGTGGCCGATCGCGCCGTGTGGGCCGAGCGGGCTCGGCGGTGGTGCCACCGGCACCGGGGGATCGGGGCCGATGGCCTGCTGCTGGGGGTGCACGGGGGGGAGGCCGACCTGATCATGACGCTGCTCAACGCCGACGGCTCGGTGGCCGAGATGAGCGGCAACGGGATCCGGTGCCTGGCTCAGGCCGAGGCCATGCGGCGCGGCGTCACGTCGGGCACGCTGCACATCGCCACCGACGGCGGGCCCCGCACCGTCAGCTTCGGGCCCGATCCGGCGGGTGATCCGGCGGTGCTGGTGGCCAGCGTCGACATGGGTCCGGCGGGCCCTGGTCCCGAGGCCGACCGTCCCGCGCTCGATGCGGGCGACGCCGACGGCGCAACGCTCGCGCTCGACGCGACCCGCCGCGGCCTCTACGACCTCGGCAACCCGCACCTGGTGCTGCTCGTGGACGATCCGGCGAAGGTCGACATCGCCCAGGCCGGGCCCCACCACGAGGCCGGCTGGTCCGGGGGCATCAACGTCCACGTCGTGGCCCCCACGCCCGGCGAGGCCGACGCCATCACCATGCTCGTGTGGGAGCGCGGCGCCGGGATCACCGAGGCCTGCGGCACCGGCGCCACCGCGGTGGCCCGGGCCGTCCACGACTGGGGCCTCACCGGCCCGCACGTCACGGTGCACATGCCCGGGGGCGACGTCACCGTCGACGTCGGCCCCACCATGACCCTGCACGGCCCCACCGCCCACATCGCCGACATCGTGGTGCCCGCATGACGCCCTCCGATCCGCTCGACGGCTCGGACCCCACGGTCGCCCCCAGCTTCGCCGGCGGGGGCTTCGCCGACGCGTTCGACGACGACCTCGACGACGACTTCGACGACCTCGACGGCTTGGTGGGGGTCGACGTGGTCGACGACGCCGCGCTCGTCGAGGACCACCGCGGCGCGTTCGGCGACTACGGCGGGGCCACCGGCGGCCTCATCGAGCGCACCTTCCGGGAGCGCATCGTCATCGTCGGCGTCACCCTCGCCGGCCAGGACGCGGAGCGCACCGCTGCCGACCTCGACGAGCTCGCCCTCCTGGTCGACACCGCCGGCGCCGACGTCGTGGGGCGCGTCGTGCAACGGCGCTCGACCCCCGACCCCGCCACCTACCTCGGGAAGGGCAAGGTCGACGAGCTCAAGCTCCTCGCCCGGGCCACCGACTGCGACACCGTCGTGTTCGACGACGAGCTCAGCCCCGCCCAGCAGCGCAACCTCGAGAAGCTCCTCGGGCGGACCGCCATCGACCGCACCGCCGTGATCCTCGACATCTTCGCCCAGAACGCGTCGAGCGTGGAGGGCAAGGCCCAGGTCGAGCTGGCCCAGCTCCACTACCTGAAGCCCCGCCTGCGCGGGAAGGGCGGCGGCCTGTCCCAGCAGGCGGGCGGCATGTCCGCCGGCGGCGGCGCCCGGGTCGGCAGCCGCGGCCCCGGCGAGACCCAGCTCGAGACCGACCGCCGACGCATCACCCGCCGCATCCACAAGCTCGAGGCCGACCTGCGGGTCTTCGCCGCCCACCGCGACACGCAGGTGAAGCGCCGGTCCCGCAGCCGGGCTGCCCAGGTGGCGATCGTCGGGTACACCAACGCGGGCAAGTCCACGCTGCTCAACCGCCTCAGCGGTGCCGGCGTCCTCGCCGAGGACCGCCTGTTCGCCACGCTCGACGCCACCACCCGCCGCCTCCAGCTCCCCGGCGGCGAGGCCGTGCTCTGCACCGACACCGTCGGCTTTATCCGCAAGCTCCCGCACGACCTCGTCGAGGCGTTCCGCTCCACCCTGCGGGGCGCGGTCGACGCCGATCTGCTCGTGCACGTGGTCGACGGCTCCTCGCCGGACCCCGAGGCCCAGATCGACGCTGTGCGAGAGGTGCTCGAGGAGATCGGCGCCGGCGACGTGCCCGAGCTCATCTGCGTCAACAAGGCCGATATCGCCGTCGACCTGGACCGCCTCCTCGCCCGCCACACCGGCTCGGTCGCCATCTCGGCCAAGACCGGCGAGGGCGTCGAGGGGTTGCTGCTCGCCATCGGCGACCGCCTCCGCCTCACCACCCGGGTCCTCGACCTGCTCATCCCGTTCGAGCGGGGCGACATCCTCGCCGAGGTCCACCGGGAGGGCGAGGTGCTCGCCGAGGAGGTGGGGGAGGGCGGCATGGCCGTGCGCGCCCGCCTCGACGAGGCGGGCGTCGCCAAGCTCGGCGCCTGGGCCGTCGCCGCCTCGCCCCCGGCCTGAAGCCGGGCGAGGCTGTCACCCCCGGCCGGTAGGTTGTCGGCCGTGAGCAACCAACCCGCAACCACCGGCGCCTGGGGCGTCGGCATCGCCTCGATCAGCACGGTCGACGACCGCGTCCTCGACACGTGGTACCCCGAGCCGATCCTCGGCCTCACCGAGGGGGCGCTGCGCCTCGCCGAGGCCCACCGCCACGACGGCGCCGCCGGCACGATCGTGCTCGACCGCCGCGAGGCCATCGACGCCCTCCGGGCCGACATCAGCGGCCTCACCGCCCCCGACGAGGCCCGCCAGGTCCGCCGGGCCGTGGTCGCCACCTTCATCCCCGACCTGTCGGCCCCGCCGGTCGACGCCCACGACGCCTACCTGCGCCTCCACCTGCTCTCGCACCGCCTGATCCGCCCCCACGGCGCCTCAATGGAGGGCGTGTTCGGCCTGCTCACCAACGTGGTCTGGACCAACGTCGGCCCCTGCGCCGTCGAGGGCTTCGAGCAGACCCGCCTGCGCCTCCGGGCCGCGGGCCACCAGGTCACCGTCTACGGGATCGACAAGTTCCCCCGCATGGTCGACTACGTGATCCCGAGCGGCGTGCGCATCGCCGACGCCGACCGCGTCCGCCTCGGCGCCCACCTCGCCGAGGGCACCACGGTCATGCACGAGGGCTTCTGCAACTTCAACGCCGGCACCCTCGGCGCCTCCATGGTCGAGGGCCGCATCAGCGCCGGCGTCGTCGTCGGCGCCGGGTCCGACATCGGCGGCGGCGCCTCCATCCAGGGCACGCTGTCCGGCGGCGGCAAGGAGGTCATCTCGGTGGGCGAGGGCTGCCTGCTCGGCGCCAACGCCGGCATCGGCATCTCCCTCGGCGACCGCTGCACCGTCCAGGCCGGCCTCTACGTCGTGTCCGGTACGCGGGTCACCACGCCCGACGGCACCGTCGTGAAGGCGCTCGAGCTGTCGGGCCGCGACGACCTCCTCTTCCGGCAGAACTCCACCACCGGCGTGGTCGAGGTCCTGTCCCAGACCGTCGACTGGGGCTCGCTCAACACCGACCTCCACGCCAACGACTGACGTGACCGGCTTCGTCCCGCCGCCGTACCCCTACGACCGGCTCGCGCCCCTGCAGGCCCTCGCCGAGGCCGGGCCCGTCGGCCTCGTCGACTGCTCGATCGGCACTCCCTGCGACCCGCCGCCCGCCGTCGCCATGGCCGCGCTCGACGACAGCATGGCCACCCGCCGGTACCCGCCGTCGATCGGCGTCCCCGCGTACCGGGCCGCCGCCCACGACTGGCTGGCCCGACGGTTCGGCGTCACCCTGCCCACCGACGCCCTCGCCGCGTGCATCGGGACCAAGGAGTTCGTGGCCGGCGTCCCGCACTGGCTGCGCCTCCGCACCCCCGAGCGCGACACCGTCCTCTACCCGGCGATCAGCTACCCCAGCTACGCCATGGGCGCCCAGCTCGCCGGGGCCCGTGCCGTCGCCGTGCCGGTCGACGAGCAGTGGCGGCTGCGCCTCGACGCCATCGACCCCGCCGATGCGGCCCGCGCCCTGTGCCTGTGGGTCAACACGCCCGGCAACCCCGCCGGCGGGCTCGACGACCTCGGCGCCGCCGCGGCCTGGGGGCGCGAGCACGGTGTGCTCGTGCTCAGCGACGAGTGCTACGCCGAGTTCACCTGGGACGGCCCGCCCCGCTCGATCCTCGAGCACGGCCACGACGGCGTCATCGCCGTCCACTCGCTCTCCAAGCGGTCCAACTTCGCGGGCGGGCGCATCGGCTTCTACGCCGGTGACCTCGACGTCGTCACCTACCTCGCCGAGGTCCGCAAGCACGCCGGCCTCATGCCCGCCGGCGCCCTCCAGCTCGCCGGCGCCGCCGCCTGGGCCGACGACGCCCACGTCGTCGACCAGCGCACCCGGTACCAGGAGCGCCTCGACCTCGTCGCCGGCGCCCTCGAGCACATCGGCCTGCCCGTCCCGCGGCCCGGCGGCGGCTTCTACCTGTGGGTGCCCGCGCCCGACGACGACCCGTGGGCGCTCGCCGACCGCCTCGCCCGCACCGCGGGCATCCTCACCAGCCCCGGGGAGTTCTACGGCGATGCCGCGGCCGGCCACCTGCGCATCGCCGTCGTCCAGCCGATCGAGCGCCTGGCCGAGGCCGTGGCCCACCTGGCCTGAATTGTCGGTCGCTCGCCCTCCAGATGGGCGAGACTGGGCGACATGACCCAACCGATCGCCCCGGCGGGCAAGCTCAAGGGAACGGCGCTCATCTGGATCGGCGTGCTGGCGATGATCGCCGGCGTCGTGGGCGGCATCGTGATGGTGGTGAGCGGGGCCGTCGACCTCGCCCACGTCGCCGAGGGGTACCAGCGCGTGCCCGCGTCGGGCGGCACGATCGCGCTGGACGAGGAGGGCCGGTACAACGTCTTCTACGAGACCTACGACCCCAGCTCCTCGTCCACCTACTACGAGCCGGTCCCCGGGTTCGTCCGCGTCACCGACCCCGAAGGCGTGCCGGTCCCCACGAGCACGGCTCCCTCGTCGCTCACCTACAACAACAACGGCCGCCGGGGCGTGCGCATCGCCACGTTCCGCGCCGGGCGACCCGGTCGCTACGGCTTCCGCCTCATCCGCAGCGACGGCGTGTCCACCTCGGGCGCCGACGCTCGGCTCGCCGTCGGGAAGAGCGACTTCTCCGGCGCCCGCACGGTCGCCATCGGCGCGGTGCTCGGCGCCGCCCTGTTCCTGCTGGGCCTGATCCTGCTGATCGTCGGCGCCGTCCGCCGGTCCAGCTCCAAGAAGGCCCGTCTGGCCGCATCCGGCTACCCAGGCGGCACCTGGGCGCCGTCCGCGCCGGGCGCCGCGTGGGGCACCGTGCCGTAGCCGGGCCCGCGGACGCCCGCCGCCACGC
>CAZUYW010000106.1:0-9249 GCA_964624775.1 uncultured Iamiaceae bacterium | reverse complement strand
GCCTTGGCGAACTCCCCGGCCCGGTAGGCCAGGACGGCCCGGAACGCCCGGGCGTAGCTGTAGTCGGGGTTGATCTCGATCGCCTTCTCGACCGAGCTGCGCGCGGCCGCCCGCAGCTCGTCGGTGGTGCCGCCCGCCGGCAGGTCGCGGGCGATGATCTCGAGGCTCCAGCCCAGCCAGGTGAGGGCGACGTAGTTGCGGGGATCCTTCTCCAGGACCTTGCGGTAGCAGGTGACCGTGGCCTGCGGATCGGTGTTGACGGTGCGGATGCAGGTCTGGGCGAGCTGGCTCGGCGTCTGCTTGGCGGTGATGCCGCCGGTGGCGGTGTCCCCGGCCTGGCGCGGCCCGGCGAACTTGGCCACCGAGAGGCCCGCCACCAGCGCGATCACGACGACGATGCCGACCGTGACGGCCGTGCGACCCGCGCTGCGGGGTCGCCTGGCGTCGGCGAAGGCCTGCTCGCGGCGTTCGATCGCGCGCAGCACCTCGGCGGCCCGCGCCGTGTAGTCGTCGCGCAGGGTGGTGTAGTCGTCGTCGGCGAGGTCACCGGCCGCGTGCTCGCGGTCGAGGTCGGCGAGGGACCGCAGGAGGAAGTCGCGCTGCTCCTCGAGGGCGGCGAGCTCGTCGGGGTCGAGCCGACCCGGGCGGCTCCGCGGGCGGCTGCTCGGCGCCGTCACGGCGCGTCGACCTCGTCGTGGGCACGGGCCGCGGCGAGCGCCTCCTCCACCAGCCGGCGATCGTCGTCGCTCACGGCCAGGGCCCCGGGGCGCCAGTCGCGGAAGCGGAAGATCAGCGCGGCCACGGCGAGCACGGCGACGGCCACCGGCAGGGCCCACACGATGGCCCCGAACCCCTTCGAGGAGGGGTCGAGTAGGATGTCGCGGTCGTACTTCGAGGCCACGTAGTCGCGGATCTCCTCGTCGGAGTCACCAGCGGCGATGCGCTGGCGGATGAGCACCTTCACGCCCTTGGCCGCAGGGGTCTCGCTGTTGCGGACCGACTGGCTCGAGCAGCTGGGGCAGCGGATCGTGGTCTCGAGGTGCTGCGCCCGCTCGAGGTCCGACGGCGGATCCTGGCCGAGCGTGCCGACGGCGAGGGCGACGACCACCACCACGGCGAGCGCGATCCACGGCAGCCAGCCGACCGACCGCTTGCGGCCCGTGCCGCCCCCGGCGCTCACGATCCCCCCTCGTCGAACGCCGCGATGACGGCGTCGAGCTGGGCCTTGGTGACGCCGTTGCCGGTGGCGAAGCGCTCGACGACGATCCCGTTCGGGGACACGATGAAGGACTCGGGCACCTTGGCCACGCCCCAGTCGAGCGCGGTGCGACCCTCGTCGGAGTCGAGGACGGTCCAGTCACCGCCCTTCTTCTCGAAGAACCGGCGCACGTCGCCCGCGCTGTCGCCGTAGACGACGCTCACCACCTGGGCGAGGCCGTCGTCGGCGTGCTCCTCGGCGAAGGCCTTCAGCTCGGGGTGCTCATTGGCGCAGGGCACGCACCACGAGGCGAAGAAGTTGACGACGGTCCAGCGATCAGAGGCCCCGAGGTCGAAGGGCTCGCCAAGGATGACCTTGCCGCCGAGGGCTGGGGCCGGCTTGCCGATCAGCTTCGAGGCCCGCTCCTTCTCCCCCACCGGGTCCCGGGTGACGAGGAGCGCGACGAGCAGGGCGAGGATCACCCCGGCGACGAGGGCGGCGAGGAGCGCGGGCCGCTGCCGCAGGGTGCGGTGCGGGGCCTCTGCGGCGTCGGTGTCGGTGGCGTCGGTCATGTGCCGGCTCCCACCAGCTGGGCGTCCGGGTCGGCGTCAGGCGGCGGCCCCTCGCCGAGCGCCTCGGTGTGGGTGGCGAGGGAGGTGGGATCGGTGCCGCGCCGGCGGGTGCCGGGGAAGGCGGCGAGCAGCGAGCCGAGCGCCATGACGGCACCGCCCGTCCACAGCCACACGATGAGGGGCTGGACGATCACCTTCACCTGGACCGAGCCGGTGCGAGTCGGGGCCTCGGTGAGCGAGAGGAGCACGCTGTCGGTGAAGGAGTTGCGCACCGTCGGCTTGCCGATCTCCTGGTTGCCGTTGGGGAACTTCTGGAGCGCGGGCTCGAAGGGCTTGCCGTCGATCAGGAACACCGCCCCGACCTGGGTCCGGGCCTTGCTGATGTCGGAGGTGGTGCGCACGAAGGTGATCCGGTGGCCGTCGACGGTGACGGTGCGGGGGCAGGCCTCGACCGGGTCGAGGCACAGGCGCACGTCGCGCTCGACCTGGTAGCTGTTCGAGGCCGCGAAGGCCACGGCGATCAGCAGCACGCCGAGGTGCACGATCATGCCGCCATTGGCCCGCCCGACGAAGCCCCGCCAGCCCAGCCGGCGACCGGCGAGGGCGAGCTGGCGCACCGCGGAGCCGGCGGCGAAGCCGGCGAGGAAGAAGGCGAGGAGCGGGGTGAGGCCCGTGGCACCGAGGGCGACGGCGAGGACGAGCGCGCCCGCGCCGGCCCAGCCCGGCCAGATGAGGCGCGTGCGCAGCGTCTCGGCCGACGCCTTGCGCCACGGCAGCACCGGGGCGACCGCCATGAGGAACAGCAGCACGAGCCCGATCGGCGCCCCCATGCGGGAGAAGTAGGGCGGGCCGACGGTGACCCGCTCGGAGCTGAGCGCCTCCGAGAGCAGCGGGAACACCGTGCCGAGGAGCACGACGAACGCGAACGCGGCGAAGACGATGTTGTTCAGCAGGAAGGCACCCTCGCGGGACACGGGCGAGTCGATGCGGGCGGGCGAGCGCAGGCGATCGCCGCGCCACCCGACGAGCCCGACGGTGACGAACACGATGAGGGCGAAGAAGCCGAGCAGCAGCGGCCCGACCGTCGAGTCCGAGAAGGCGTGCACCGAGTCGAGCACCCCGGAGCGGGTGAGGAACGTGCCCAGGATCGTGAGCGCGAAGGTGGCGCAGAGGAGCGAGAGGTTCCAGACGCGCAGCATCCCGCGCCGCTCCTGGACCATCACCGAGTGCAGGTACGCGGTGCCGGTGAGCCACGGCAGGAAGGAGGCGTTCTCCACCGGGTCCCAGCCCCAGTAGCCACCCCAGCCGAGCACCTCGTGGGACCACCAGGCGCCGAGCACGATGCCGACGGTGAGGAACGCCCAGGCGAACAGCGTCCACCGGCGGGTCTCGATCAGCCACCCCTCGCCGAGTCGCCCGGTGACGAGCGCGGCGATGGCGAACGCGAACGGCACCGTGAAGCCGACGTAGCCCAGGTACAGCATCGGCGGGTGGAACGCCATCAGCGGGTGGTTCTGCAGCAGCGGGTTCGGGCCCGGGCCGTCGAGGGGCGGGTTGGCCAGGGTGCGGAACGGGTTGGCCGGGCCGAGCAGCAGCCCGAAGAAGAACAGGCTCACCACGAACATCGTCAGCATCGCCCACGCGAGCAGCTGGTCGGCGAGGCGGGCCCGGAACTTCACGACCACCGCGACCAGGTAGATCCCGAGGACGAGGGTCCACAGCAGGATCGAGCCCTCGAGGGCGGCCCACAGGGTGGCGACGTTGTAGAGGGCCGGCGTGGCCCGCGCCCCGTGCTCGGCCACGTACTCGAGGGAGAAGTCCCGGGTGATGAGGGCGCGCTCCATGGCCAGGAAGGCGAGGGCGCCGCCGCCGAGGACGAGCCAGGCGTAGGTGCGGGACATCCGCAACAGCTCGGGCCGCCGCCCCCGGAGGCCGGCCGCGAGCGTGATGATCGCGCCGAGCGAGCCGACGAAGCCGAGGACGACCCCGGCCGTGCCGAGCGCCGCGTTCACTTGGCCTTCTTGTCGTTGCTCTCGTCGCCGTCGAGGCGGTCCGGGTTGGCCTTCGTGTAGTTCTCGGTGTGCTTCACGAGCAGGCGATCGCTCTCGAAGACCGTGCCCGCCTCGTTCCAGTGACCCTCGGCCACCACGGGCAGCCCCGGCTTGAACAGCGCCGGTTCGGCGCCGGTGTGGCGGACCTTCACCGACTCGCCGCCGTAGGCGACGGTGAAGACCATGGCCTCGTCCCCCCGGACGGCCTTGCCCACCACGGTGCCCTGCAGGCGGAAGCGGCGGGTGCCGAGCTGGTCCTTCTCGTGGACCGCTTCGTCGGCGTTCTTGAAGTACACGGTGGCGCCGCGAGCCTGGACGACCACCACGACCAGGGCCACCCCCAAGATGGCGAGCACGGCGAGCGCGCCCCACCGCCGCCGCGGGCCGCCGGCCCGGGCCGGGCGATCGGTGCGGGGCGTGAGGTCGAGCCCGCCCTCGTCGAGGTCGCGATCGTCGGGCTCGTCGATGCCCGGTCCGCCGGCGGGGGTGGTCACGACCACCTCCGCTCGTCGGGCGGGAGCTGGCGACCGACCCGGCGGCCGCGCACGATCACCGAGATGGCGTAGGCGACCAGGGTGACGATCGCGATCACGTAGGTGGCGGTGACGTAGCCCCAGGAGTTCTCGTCGAGGGCGAGGACGGTGAGGGCGGCGAGGACGGCGGTCACGACGGCGATCCCTTCGGGGTGAGGAGGTCGGTGGCCGCGGCGGCCTCGGCCCGCCGCTCGGTGAGGGCGAGGTCGAGGCCGGAGGCCTCGAGCCGGCCCTCGGCGTAGGCGAGGCGGAAGCGGTGCATCATGAGCCAGCCGTACAGGGCGGTCACCACGACCATCCCGTACATGAGGGCGAAGAGCTTGAGCCCGTCGATCGTGGGATCGAACCGGCTGATCGTGGCCTTCTGGTGCAGGCTGCGCCACCAGTCGACCGAGTAGTGGACGATCGGCACGTTCACGAACGCGAGGAGGCCGACGATCGCCGCCCGCTTGGCGCGGACCTGGGGGTCCAGCACCGCGGAGCGCAGCGCGAGGTACCCGATGTACACGAGCAGGAGCAGCAGGGTGGAGGTCAGACGGGCGTCCCACTCCCACCAGGTGCCCCACGCGATCTTCCCCCAGATGGACCCGGTCACGAGCGTGAGGGCGGTGAACACCACGCCGACCTCGGCGGACGCCACCGCGAGGGCGTCCCACCCCTCGGTGCGCTTCCAGAGGTACATGGCGCTGGCCAGGGCGGTGACGAAGAACGCCAGGTAGCAGGCGATGGCGACCGGCACGTGGACGTACATGATCCGCACCAGCTCGCCCATGGCGTTCTCCGACGCGTCGGGCCCGCTGTCGGCCGGCGAGGCGATCAGCGCCACGACGAGGAACAGCGCGAGCGCGACGACGAGCGCGGTGCCGTAGATCCGGCTGCCACGGGACGCGGTGCCTTCCGGATGCACGCGCCAGAAGCCGGCGGGTTGGGACGTCACGATTCCTCCAGGAGGGGGTCGAAGGCAAAGATCCCGATCGCCACGTAAACCAGAGCGAAAACCACCAGCAGCCCGAACCAGCGCCAGCCGTCCCCGGAGGCACGGTCGTAGGCGGCGGCGAAGGCCTCGGTGGCAGCGATCAGCACCGGTGCGACCACCGGCAGGAGCAGCAGGGGCAACAGGGAGTCACGGACCCGCATGCCGGCGGCCAGCACGCCGTAGAGGCTACCGATGGCGGCCAGGCCGGCGGTAGCCGCCAGGCAGGTGGCGACGAGCAGGAGCGGCCCGGCGGGGGTGGCGCCGTAGAAGAGGGTGACCCCGAGCCCCAGGACGATCTCGAGCGCGATGAGGTTGACCGCGATGCCCGCGGCCTTGCCGAGGAAGATCCCGGCCGGGTCCAGGCCCGAGAGGCGCAGGGCGTCGGCGATGCCGTCGGTGGCCTCGACGGTGAAGGACCGGGAGACGGCGATGAGCGTGGAGAACAGGACGGCGAGCCAGAACAGGCCCGGGGTGGCGTCGCGCAGGATCCGGCGGTCCGGGTCGAGCGCGAAGGCGAACAGCACCAGGACGAGCAGCGCGAAGGGCACGACCTGGTTGAGGATGACCTTGCTGCGCCGCTCGAGCCGCAGGTCCTTGGCCAGGACCAGGCGGGCGTCGGCCAGCAGCGCCGGGGTGCGGCCGCGCTCAGCCATCGATGCCGTCCCGTTCGTCGGCGAGCACGGTGCCGCCGGCGATGGTCACCCGGCGGTGGGCGACCGCCTCGGCCCGGTCGAGCTCGTGCGAGGCGAACAGCACCGTGGCGCCGGCGGCGACCGCGTCGGCCATCAGGCCGTCGACGAGGTCGCGCCCGGCCTGGTCGAGGGCGGCGTGGGGCTCGTCGAGCAGCCACAGCTCGGGCCGGCGGGCGACCAGCACGGCGAGCGAGGTCCGGCGCCGCTGCCCGGCCGACAACCTGGCGACGGGCACGCTGGCGAGGCGGCCGTCGAGATCGAGGCGGTGCATCGCGGCGTCGGCATCCGCGGCGTGGGACCGCCCCGCCCGGGCCCAGAAGCGCACGTTGTCGGCGACGGTCAGGTCCTCGTAGAGGCCGCTCGCGTGGCCGAGCAGGCCGACGCGGTGGCGCACGGCCCGCCGGTCGGCACGCAGGTCGACGCCGAGCACCGCGGCCTCGCCGGCCACGACGGGCACCAGGCCCGCGCAGGCCCGCAGGACGGTGGTCTTGCCGGCACCGTTCGGCCCCTGCAGGAGCACGATCTCACCGGCGCGCACGTCGAGGTCGATGCCGGCCAGGGCGGGAAAGCGCCCGAGCAGGCAGACCGCTGCGCGGAAGGCGACGACAGGCTCCATGGGCAAGCGGCAACGCTACCGGGGCGTTCCCGGACGGCACGAACCCGCCGCGACCTGATCGGACATGTCGGTCCTGACCCCAGACCGCCCCCGGGCCTCCCCTAGCCTGCCGCAGATGCTGTCGAAGGGACTGGACTACCTGGGGCGCACGCTCATCACGGCGGGCACGCTCATCCTGCTCTTCGTCGTGTACCAGCTGTGGGGCACCGGGCTGCAGGAGGCCAAGTCCCAGAAGACCCTCGCCGCCGCCCTCGACGACACCCTCGCCGAGGCCAAGGCGGCCAAGGCCACCTCCACCACGACCACGACGACCACCACCGCACCCCCGACCGGCTCGACCACGACGCCGCTCGCGCCGGTGGAGCTGGCGCCCGAGGACCTGCCCCTGCCCGCGTACGGCGAGGCCATCGCTCGCATCAAGATCCCCGCCATCGGCGTCGACAAGACCGTCGTGGAGGGGGTGGGCCTCGATCAGCTCAAGCGCGGCCCTGGTCACTATCCCGAGACACCCCTGCCAGGCCAGCGCGGCAACGCCTCGATCGCCGGGCACCGGACCACCTACGGCGCCCCGTTCCACAACCTCGACAAGCTGGCCAAGGGCGACCGCATCGAGGTCACCACGGTCCAGGGCACGTTCGTGTACGAGGTGGCCGACACCAAGATCGTGGGGATCCACGACGTCGACGTGCTCGGCGACAAGGGCGACAACCGGCTGACCCTGACCGCCTGCCACCCGAAGTACTCGGCCAAGCAGCGGATCATCGTGGCGGCGGTGCTCAAGGGCACGCCCCGTCCACCCATCGTCGGCCAGGCCGAGGCCCAGGCGAAGGCCCGGGCCAAGAACAAGGACGAGAAGGGCAACGACGCGGTCATGATCGACGGCGGCCTGTCGGGGGTCCAGGCCTCCAAGGCCCCGGCGATCGCGTGGGGCCTGGCGTGCGCGGCGATCTGGCTGGTCGCGTGGGCGCTTCGCCGACTGCTGCGCCGCCGCAACCCCGAGGCCACCGGCACCCGCCGCCTGGTGGCATGGCTGCCCTACGTCGTGCTGCTGCCGTGCTTCGTGGTGGCGCTGTACGTGTTCTTCGAGAACTTCGCCCGACTGCTCCCGGCCAACTACTGACCGCGGAACACCGGCGTGCGCCGGTTGCGGAAGGCATCGATGCCCTCCGCGAAGTCCTCGCTCTCCCACGCCCGGGCGAAGGCGGCGGCGATCTCGGCATCCCCCGCCAGGTGCGGCTCCAGGCGGTTCAGCATCAGCTTGTGGCCCTCGATGGTGAGCGGGGCGAGCGTGGCGATCTGGTCGGCCCACGCGAGGGCCTCGTCGAGCGAGCCCGCCCGGTTGGCCAGCCCGAGGCGCAGCGCGTCGGCGCCGGTGAGCACCTCGGCCGCGAGCAGCATTGCCCGGGCGGGCCCGGCACCGGCCAGGGTGGCCACCCGCTGGACGGTCCAATGGTTCACCATCAGGCCGAGCTTCGCCGCGGGGATCCCGAAGCTGGCCCCCGGATCGGTGACCCGCAGGTCGCACGCCACCGCGAGCTGGGTGCCCGCACCCAGCGCGGCGCCCTCGATCGCGGCGATCGTCGGAAACCGCACGTTGTGCAGGCGGTCGAGCACGCCCTGCAGCAGGGCCGCGAACGACGCGTCCTCGACGCCCGTGAGGTCGGCGCCGGCGCAGAAGTGGCCGTGGGCACCCGTGAGCACGAGCACGCGGGTGGGCCGGGCCTGGGCGTCCTCGAGCGCGGCGGTCAGCTCGTCGAGCGTGGCGTGGTCGAGCGCGTTGCGGCGCTCGGGCCGATCGAGCGTGACGACGGTGACGGCGTCGCGCTCGCCGCGGATGTCGACATGGACGGTCACGGGATCCTCCCCAGGTGGCTGAGCGACCGACCCTAGCGAGGGCGGGCCAGCACGGCGTCCGCCGCATCCCGGCGGTGCGCCGGGGGCTCGGTCGGCGCCCAGCGCGCCTCGTCCACCACCCGGCCCACCTCGGCGAGGTCGGGGTCGTCCAGGAGCTCGGCGAGGGTCGTGGCGTAGGCGGCGCTCGTCTCGGAGGGCCCCCGCGCCCGCTCGACCGTGCGGCCCAGCGCGTCGAGGCGCGCCTCGGCGGTGGTGGCCCAGCACGGTGCCGGTCGGGCCCGACGGGCCCGGACGCGCTGGCGGGCGATCCGCGCCACCGGACCCGCGATCAGGATCACCGCCGCGATCCCGATGAGGATCACGAGGAGGTGGTCGAGCAGCCAGTCGCGCACCGTCGACCGGCCGCCGTCGGTGCCCGCCAGCGGCACGTCGGCCGTGGGATCGAACGCCACCCACCCGACCTCGGGGAACCACACCTCGGTCCACGCGTGGGCGTCGCGCTCGCGCACGACCCACGTGCCGGTGATCGCGTCGCGATCCTCGGGCACGTACCCCGTTGCGAGGCGGGCGGGGATGCCGAGCGAGCGGGCCATCACCACCAGGCTCGAGGCCACCTGCTGGCACCAACCCTGCCGGGACGTGAACAAGAAGTGGTCGACCACATCGACACCGCGCGGCGGGAGCGGCGCGTCGAGGGAGTACTCGGTGCGGCCGCCCATCCACCGCTCCAGGGCCACGATCCGGTCGTAGGTGGTGG
>CAZUYW010000105.1:0-9275 GCA_964624775.1 uncultured Iamiaceae bacterium | reverse complement strand
GTGGCCGCCTGCTACGCCGCCCACGCCGCCCGCCACGACGGCCCGCTCGATCGCGACGAGGGGTGGTGGCGTCGGCGCCTGCCGGCCGATCTGGCCGACGTGGTGCTCTACGTGGTCGACGGCGCCGACGGGCTCGACGGGTACGCGGCCTACCGCCACGTGCCCGCACGCGGCCCGTACGACTACGCCGTGCAGGTCTCCGAGGTGATCGCCGACGACGCCGAGGTGGCGCGCGGCCTCTGGCGGGTCGTCGGCTCCTCGGGCTCCCAGGCCCCCGACGTCGAGCTGATCGGACCGGCCGAGGACCCCGTCTTCCTCCTGCTCGGCGCGGCCGATCCGGTGGCCGTCCGCACCGAGATCCGGTGGATGCTGCGCCTCGTGGATGCCGCCGGGGCGGTCGCCGCGCGCGGCTGGCCGCTCGGACGAGTCGGACGCGTGGACCTCGAGATCCGGGACGAGCACGCGCCCTGGAACGCCGGACGCTGGGTCCTCGAGATCGCGGACGGCGAGGGCCGGCTCACGCGGGGCGGCGTCGGCACCGTCGGCTGCACGATCGCCGCCCTCTCCTCGTGGTGGGCGGGCTACGCCTCGGCGCGCCGGCTCGCCGAGGCCGGCGGGATCGACACCAGCGATCCCCGTGCCCTGGCCCTGCTCGACGGGCTGGGCGCCTCGGCGCCGCCCGTGCTCACCGACTTCTACTGAAGCCCGTCGTCGGGCTCGGCGAGCAGGTGGATCGCCTTCTCGACGGCGCGCCGCGCCCGGGTGAGGCGCTTCTCGTCGACCGGCAGCTCGTGGCCGCCGGCGTCGATCGACTCCCGCAGCCGCTGGATCGCCAGGTCCGCGAGCTCCTCGGCGATGCCCTCGAGCCGTGCGCGGATGTCCTCGAACTCACCAGCCATGGCGTCGAGTCTGTCAGGCGGCAGGCGCGCTCGGGAGCGCGTTGACCGCCCGGATGAGGCGGTGCAGCTCGCCGACCGCGAACGGGTTCCACCGCAGGGCGATGCCGTCGTCGGTGGCGTCGACCCTGCCGTCGAGCAGGGCGTCGCGGAACTGCTCGGCGAGCGCCGCCCGTTCGTCGGGGGTGGGCGGGGCGGCCAGGGTGAGGACGAGGCGGTCGTCGTACCAGCGGGACGAGCGGTAGTTCCGCCAGAAGCCGGTGATCTCGGCCATGGCGGCCTCGGGGGAGTCGGTCACCAGGACGCGGTCCATGTCGCCGGGGGAGATGTAGCCCGGCTCCCGCAGTTCGCGTGCGACGAACTCCCCGAACCCCCGCCAGTAGGTGCCACCGGGGACGTCGAGGAGCACGATCGGCGCGGGGACGGACTTGCCGGTGGCCTGCAGGGTGAGCAGCTCGAGGGTCTCGTCGAGCGTGCCGAACCCGCCGGGCAGGCAGACGAACCCGCTGGAGGCCTTCACGAGCATCAGCTTGCGGGTGAAGAAGTACTTCATCGACACGTGCTTGGCGTCGCCGTCGAACAGGGCGTTGGCCTTGGGCTCGAAGGGCAGCCGGATGCTGACCCCGATGGCGTGGTCGCGCCCGGCGCCCTCGGCCGCGGCCTGCATCACCCCCGGACCGGCGCCGGTGACCACCATCCAGCCCGCCTCGGCGAACCGGGCCGCGAGTGCGGACGTCTGGGCGTACAGCGGATCGTCGGGGAGGGTGCGGGCCGAGCCGAAGACCGTGACCTTCGGGACCGCGGCGAAGGGGGCGAACGTGCGGAACGCGTCGCGCATCTCGGCCACGGCCGAGCGCGTGATCTTGAGGTCCAGGCGGTCGGCGTGGTCCCGGCCGAGATCGAGGGCCGAGGCGATGATGCCGCCGATGAGGTCCGTGTCCTCGGTGATCCCCGCCTCGGCGAGGAGATCGTCGATCACGCGGGCTGGGGTGCGGTGCCGTACAGCGTCGTGCGCTGCTCGAGCGTGCGGCCGAGCGGGGCGACGACCTCGGCGAAGCCGGCCTCGTCCATGCCCTGGCCGTGGCTGGCACCGGCGGCCCGGGAGATGTTCTCGTCGATGAGCGTGCCGCCCAGGTCGTTCACGCCGGCCTGGAGCAGCTGGCGCACGCCGGCCACGCCGAGCTTCACCCAGGAGGCCTGGATGTTCGGGATGAACCCGTGGTAGGCGATCCGGCCGACGGCGTGCATCAGGACGACCTCGCGCCAGGTGGGGCCGCGGCGGGCCTTGTGCTGGAGGTAGATCGGCGAGGCCATGTGCACGAAGGGGAGCGGCACGAACTCAGTGAAGCCGCCGGTGCGGGCCTGCAGCTCCCGCGTGCGCACGATGTGCCGGGCCCACGACCGGGGGTGCTCGACGGAGCCGAACATGATCGTCACGTTCGAGTGCAGGCCGACCTCGTGGGCGGTCTGGTGGGCGAAGAGCCACTCGTCGGTGGTGACCTTGTCCGGGCAGAGGATGGCGCGCACCTCGTCGTCGAGGATCTCCGCCGCGGTGCCCGGCAGGGTGGCCAGGCCCGCGTCGCGGAGGCGGGCGAGGTAGGTGGCGAGGGGCTCGCCGAGGCGGCGGGCGCCCTCGGTGACCTCGAGGGCGGTGAAGCCGTGGACGTGCATGTCGGGCACGGCGTCCTTCACCGCGCGGGTCACGTCGAGGTAGTAGTCGCCGTCGAACTTGGGGTGGATGCCCCCCTGGAGGCACACCTCGGTGGCCCCCAGCTCGGCCGCCTCCCGCACCCGTTGGGCGATGTCGTCGAGCGTGAGCAGGTAGGGCGTGCCCCGCAGGTTCAACGAGAGCGGGCCCTTCGAGAAGCCGCAGAACGTGCACTTGAACGTGCACACGTTGGTGTAGTTGATGTTGCGGTTCGACACCCACGTGACCGCATCGCCCACGGCCTGGCGGCGCAGCTCGTCGGCGAGCTCGGCGACCGCCGCGACCTCCCGCCCGCGGGCCCCGAACAGCGTGACGATCTCGTCCTCGCCGGGCACCTCGCCCGCGGCCACGCCGTCGAGGACGGCCCGGACGGCCCCGCCGGCGCGAGCCGGCCCGGGGATGAGGACCGGCGGATCGGTCTCGGTGCCGACGTACCACTGAGTGGAGCGACGCCCGACCAGCACGACCTCGGCGCCATCGCCCACGTTGCGGACCTCGCCCACGGTCTGGGGGTGCACGGCGCCGGGATCGTCGCGGGCGAGGCCCTCGGCGTCGGAGCGGTCGAGCACGGCGAAGTGCAGCGCGGGATCGAGCCAGCGCTCGGGCGCGGTCGCGAACTCCGGGTAGATCGTGAGCCGGGGGGCGAGCTCGAAGCCAGCCTCCTCGGTGACCGTGTGCAGGCGGTCGCGGTCGGGCCACGGGCGCTCGGGGTTCACGTGGTCGGCGGTGACGGGGGAGACGCCGCCCCAGTCGTCGATCCCGGCGTCGAGGAGCACGCCGAAGTCGTCGGAGAGGTTCGGGGGCGCCTGCAGGTGGATCTCGGGCGGCAGGATCAGACGGGCCAGCGCGATGGCCTCGAGGTAGGTGTCGGGCGGGCAGGGCGGCGCCTGGTGCATGGCGGTGCCGTCCTTGGGCAGGAAGTTCTGGACGATCACCTCCTGCACGTGGCCCCAGCGATCGTGCGACGCGGCGATCGCCTCCAGGGCCTCGATGCGGTCGGCCCGGTGCTCGCCGAAGCCGACGAGGATCCCCGTGGTGAAGGGGATCGCCGCCGCGCCGGCCGCCTCGAGGGTGGCCAGGCGCCGAGCCGGTTCCTTGTCGGGGCTGCCGCGATGCGCGTCGAGGTCGGCGCGGAGCGACTCGAGCATCATCCCCTGCGACGGTGAGACCGGCCGGAGCCGGGCCAGCTCCTCGGGGTGCAGGGCGCCCGCGTTGGCGTGGGGGAGCAGGCCGGTCTCGGTGAGGACCAGCTCGGCCATCGCCGCGAGGTACTCGATGGTCGACGCGTAGCCGTGCTCGGCCAGCCACTCGGCCGCCACCGGATAGCGCTCCTCGGGCCGTTCGCCGAGCGTGAAGAGGGCCTCGTGGCAGCCGGCGGCCGCGCCCTGGCGGGCGATCCGCAGGACCTGCTCGGGCGTGAGGTACGGCGCGTCGAGGCGGGCGGGCGGCTGGGCGAAGGTGCAGTACCCGCACTTGTCCCGGCACAGCATGGTGAGCGGGATGAACACCTTGGGGGAGTAGGTGATCCGGCTGCCGTGGGCGGCGTCGCGGATCGCCCGGGCCCGAGCCATGAGGTCGGGGAGGGGCAGGTCCCAGGGGGAAGGAGCGGGCATCCCGGCAGGCTATCGGCCACGTTCGACCCCGCTCGCCCCATCACGCACAGCGGTCAGATTGGTCACTCCTTGTGATCTCGACCATCGTGCCGATGGAGACACCATGCACCCGCGGCGTCAGATCCCACGGAGGGGACGGTCCCTCGCCACCCTGCTCACGCTGGGTGGCCTGGCCGCCGGCACGCTCGCACTGGCCGCACCGTCCCAGGCGGCGACCACCACGCCGGTCATGGCCGCCGCTCGCGTACCCGCCGTGAACCTGGCGGGCTGGTACCGGTCCACCGGCAAGACCTCCAAGGCCACCGTGTCGATCGACGCCCTCGCCGCCGCCTACGTCGAGGAGGGCGCCGACGAGGGCGTGGCCGGCGACCTCGCCTTCGCCCAGGCCATGGTCGAGACCGGCTACCTGGGCTTCTCGACCCGCATGCCACCCGGCAACAACAACTTCGCGGGTCTCGGCGCGGTCGACGGCGGCTCGGGCTCGGCCGCCTTCCCCGACGCCCGCACCGGCGTCCGCGCCCAGATCCAGCACCTCCGCGCCTACGGCGACCCCACCGTCACCGTCGCCACGCTGCACCACCCGCTGGTGGACGGGCGGTTCACCCTCGTTTCGCCGAAGGGCAAGGCCCCGACCTGGGAGCAGTTCGGCAACGGCATCTGGGCCTCGGATCCCAGCTACGCCGCCACCGTCCTCGGCGTGTACGCCAAGATCGCCGCGTGGTCCGCGGCGCACCCGGTGACCACGACGACCACCACCACGACGCCGCCGTCGCGGTTCGCCCCGTACGGGTCCGCCGACGCCATCGTCCGCCAGGGGTTCCGCGACCTGCTGTACCGCGACCCGACGAGCAGCGAGCTGGCGGCCGGAACCGCGCTCGTGCACGACGAGAAGGTGTCACCGGCGGCCTACTACAGCGCCCTGCTCGCCGGCGAAGGGCGCCAGGTGCTCGATCCCGTCGCCCGGCTGTACCTGGCCGCCCTCGGCCGCGGTCCCGATCGCGGTGGCCTGTCCTACTGGTCGGGGCGGCGCCGCGGCGGCGACCGGCTCGTGCGGCTGGCCGAGGTCTTCCTCGGCTCCCACGAGTTCGCGAGCCGCTACGGCACCCCCACCGACGCCGGCTACGTGGCCCTGCTGTACCGCAACGTGCTGGGCCGCACCGCCGACAGCGCCGGCACGACCTACTGGGTGGGCCGCCTGCGGGCCGGGATGAGCCGGGCGACGCTCCTCGTCCAGTTCAGCGAGTCGGGCGAGTTCGTGGGCGACGTGGCCGGGGTCGTCGAGGTGGTCGAGGTGTACATCGGGATGCTCGCGCGATCGCCCCAGCTGCTCGACCTGGCCTGGTGGGATGCCCGCCGGGCCGAGTCAGCACCGCTGTCGCTGCTGGTGGAACGGGCCTGGAACGACCCCGGCTACGCCGCTCGGGTCAGCTGAGGGCGGGCAGCTTCGACGCCGCCGCGACGTCGACCAGCCACACCACTCGATCGGCGGCGATGTGCGCCGCGGGCAGATCCGCGCCGGCGGCGATCGCGGCCAGGGCGTCGGCCTTCTCCTCGCCGCTCACGGTGACGAGGACGAGCCGAGCGCGGGCGATGCCGGCGAAGGTGAGCGTCATCCGCTCGTAGGGGTGGCCGTCGGTGATGTCGCGGTTCATGGTGACGAGCCGGCCCGGATCGGCGTCGAGCGCCGCCGATCCCGGGAACAGCGAGGCGGTGTGGCCGTCGGCTCCCATGCCGAGGTGCACGAGGTCGATCTTGCCCAGGTCACCGAGGCGCAGCTGGTAGGGATCGGGCCCCTCGGCGCAGCGCATCAGGTGGGTGGCGTTGGCGGCGCCGACCCGGTCGAGCAGGGCCTCGCGGGCGAGCAGGTAGTTCGAGTCCGCGTGGTCGTGGGGGACGCAGCGCTCGTCGCCCCAGTAGACGTCGACCTGCCACCAGTCGATGCACGAGCCGCCGTGCTCGGCGAGGGACTCGTAGCAGGCGCGCGCCGTGTCCCCGCCGGACAGGGCGATGGAGAAGGGGCTCGACTCGCGTTCGCGGAACGCCTCGACGACGCGGTCCGCGAACGCGCGCGGCACCTCGTCGACGAGGACGAGCTCGCCCGGGATGGTCATGCCCCGAGGGCCTCGGCCTTGGCCTGGAGGGTCTCGATGAGGCCGTCGAAGGCGCCGACGAAGGCGTCGACGCCCTCGTCCTCGAGCTGGGCGGTGACCGCGGCGAGGTCGATCCCGAGGCCGGCGAGGGCGTCGAGCACGGCGTGGGCGCCGGCCAGGTCGGCGTCCGCGGTCCGGGCGACGGTGCCGTCGGCCTCGAACGCCTCGAGCGTGCCCTCGGGCATGGTGTTCACCGTGTCGGGGGCGATGAGGGTGTCGACGTAGAGCGTCGGCGGGTAGTCCGGGTTCTTGGTCGACGTGGACGCCCACAGCGGGCGCTGGACCCGTGCCCCCCGGGCGGCGAGCGCCTCCCAGCGGGGACCGCTGAAGCGCTCGAGGAACCGCTCGTAGGCGACCTGGGCGTTGGCGACGGCGGCCTTGCCCCGCAGGGCGAGGGCCTCGGGGGTGCCGATCTCGGTGAGGCGCGCGTCGATCGCGGCGTCGACCCGGCTCACGAAGAACGAGGCGACGCTCGCCACCTGGTCGAGCGGGCCGGGGTTGGCCTCGAGCCCGCTCAGGTACGCCTCGATCACCTCGTCGTAGCGCTCCACGCTGAACAGCAGGGTGACGTTGACGCTGATGCCCTCGCTGATCGCCTGGCGGATGGCGGGCAGGCCCTCGGCGGTGCCCGGGATCTTGATGTAGAGGTTCGGCTCGGCGATGCGCTCGGTGAGGGCGCGGGCCGCCGCGATGGTGCCCTCGGTGTCGCGGGCCAGCGCCGGGGCCACCTCGACCGACACGAACCCGTCGACGCCGCCGCTCGCGTCGAAGGTGGGCCGGAGCAGGGCGAGGGCGTCCTCGATGTCCGCGACGACGAGGTCCCAGTAGGCGTCCTCGACCGACGAGCCGGCGGCGATCAGGCCGCCGAACTGCTCGTCGTAGACCTCGGCGCCGGCGATCGCCTTCTGGAAGATCGACGGGTTGGAGGTGATGCCGCGGACGCCGCGCTCGACCCATCGGGCCAGCTCCCCGTCGCGGATCCAGTCACGGCGCAGGTTGTCGAGCCAGGGGCTCTGGCCGCCGGTGTCGAACAGGTCGTGGAGGGTGCTCATGGCGGCTCCTGGTCAGGCGGTCTCGTCGAGGAGGCGGCGGGCGGTGGCGGCCACGTGGTCGGCGTTGATGCCGAGCTCCGACAGCACGAGGTCGCCGGGGGCCGAGGCCCCGAAGCGATCGATGCCGATGGCCTCGTCGGACCAGCGGTCCCAGCCGAACGTGGTGGCGGCCTCGACCGCGAGCGTGGGCACCTCGGCGGGCAGGACCTCGGCCTGGTAGGCCTCGGCCTGGTCGTCGAAGTCCTCCCAGCAGGGCATGGACACGACCCGCACGAAGAGGCCCTCGGCGGCGAGCTGGTCGGCGGCGTCGAGGCACACGGCCACCTCGGACCCGGTGCCCACGAGGACGAGGTCGGGGAGGGCGCCCTCGGCGTCGCCGCGCTCGGCGAGGACGTAGGCGCCGCGGCGGACGCCGGGGTTGCCGGCGGTGCCCTCGAGCACCGGGAGGTTCTGGCGGCTCAGCACCAGGGCGGTCGGGCCCTCGTGGTCGATGGCCTGGGCCCAGGCGGTGGCGACCTCGTTGGCGTCGGCCGGGCGCACGACCCGCAGGCCGGGCATGGCGCGCAGCGTGGCGAGGTGCTCGATCGGCTGGTGGGTGGGGCCGTCCTCGCCGACGCCCACCGAGTCGTGGGTCCAGCTGTAGATGACCTTCAGGCCCGACAGGGCGGCGAGGCGCACCGGGGGCCGCATGTAGTCGGCGAACACGAAGAACGTGCCGCCGACCGGCACGATCCCGCCGTGGGCGGCCATGCCGTTCATGGTCGAGCCCATGGCGTGCTCGCGGATGCCGAAGTGGATCTGCTTGCCGCCGGGCACCTCTGCCGAGAGGGCGTCCTCGCCCTTGAGCTGGGTGCCCGTGTTCGAGGTGAGGTCGGCGCCACCGCCGATGAGGCCCGGCACCGTGGCGGTGAGGGCGGCGAAGACGGTGCCCGAGGCGACGCGGGTGGCGATCTTGTCGCCGACCTCGAAGGTGGGCAGCGCGGACTCCCAGCCATCGACACCGGTGCCGGCGAGGCAGGCGTCGAAGGCGGCACGGTCGCCGTCCCAGGCGTCGAGCCGCGCGGTCCAGGCCTGGCGCTCGGCCGCGCCCCGGGCGCCCGCCTCGCGGTAGTACGCGGCGACGTCGTCGGCGATGAAGAACGACTGATCGGCGGGCAGGCCCATCAGCTCCTTGGTGGCGGCGATCTCGTCGGCGTCGATGGCCAGGCCGTGCACGGCGGCGGTGTCGGTGGACTTCGGGGCCGGGTAGCCGATGTGGGAGCGCACGATGATGATCGAGGGCTGGTCCTCGACGGCCATGGCGGCCCGGATGGCGCCCTCGATCGCGTCGAGGTCCTCGGCGGCCTCGCCCAGGTCCTGCACGTGCCAGCAGTAGGCCTCGTAGCGCTTGGCGGCGTCGTCGGAGAGGGTGAGCTCGGTGGGACCGTCGATCGAGATGTGGTTGTCGTCGTAGATGTAGACGAGGCGGCCGAGGCCGAGGTGGCCGGCGAGCGAGGCGGCCTCGTGGCTGATGCCCTCCTCGAGGTCGCCGTCCGAGCAGATCACGAAGGTGTGGTGGTCGCACACGTCGGCGCCGAAGCGGGCCCGCAGCCAGGCCTCGGCCATGCCCAGGCCGACGCCGTTGGCGACGCCCTGGCCGAGCGGGCCGGTGGTGACCTCGACGCCGGCGGTGTGCCCGCGCTCGGGGTGGCCGGGGGTGCGCGAGCCCCACTGGCGGAACGCCTTCAGGTCGTCGAGGGTGAGGTCGTACCCGGTGAGGTGGAGCATCGAGTAGAGCAGCACCGACGCGTGGCCGGCCGACAGCACGAAGCGGTCGCGATCGAACCACTCCGGGTCGGTCGGGTCGTAGCGCATGA
>CAZUYW010000104.1:0-9320 GCA_964624775.1 uncultured Iamiaceae bacterium | reverse complement strand
CCGTGGTGGGCGTCCACCGTCATCTACCAGGTGTATCCGCGCAGCTTCGCCGACTCGGACGGGGACGGGATCGGGGACCTGCCCGGGATCATCGAGCACCTGGATCACCTGGTCGACCTCGGGGTCGGCACGGTGTGGTGCTCGCCGTTCTTCAAGAGCCCGCAGCGCGACATCGGCTACGACGTGTCGGACTACCGCGACATCGCCCCCGAGTACGGCACGCTCGAGGACGCCCAGCGCCTCATCGACGAGGCCCACGCCCGGGGCCTCCGGGTCATGTTCGACCTGGTCCTGAACCACACGAGCGACGAGCACCCGTGGTTCGTGGAGTCCCGGGCGTCGCGGGACAACCCGAAGGCCGACTGGTACGTGTGGGCCGACGGCACGCGGGACCGCAGGGGCCGCCCGAAGCCGCCGAACAACTGGCGGTCCGAGCTCCAGTTCCCGAGCGCGTGGCAGTGGGGCGAGGAGCGCCAGCAGTGGTACCTGGCGACCTTCCTCGGGTTCCAGCCTGACCTGAACTGGCGCCACCCCGAGGTCCGCGCCGAGATGTTCGACATGATCCGCATGTGGCTCGGCCGCGGGGTCGACGGCTTCCGCCTCGACATCTTCGGGTCGATCATGCAGGACGAGCAGCTGCGCGACAACGACCCCAAGCCGATCGTCGAGGGCGGCATGCCGCGGTTCCAGACGCCGAACCGCACCCTCAACACCCCCGAGAACATCACCCTCGCTGCGGACCTGCGCGAGGTGTGCGACGAGTTCGCCGGCGACGACCGCGTGCTGCTCGGCGAGGTGTTCGGCCCGCCCGACGTGCTGCGCCGCTACCTGCACCACGACGGGCGCGACGGGCTGCACCTCGTGTTCCTGTTCGGGTTCCTCGCCAGCCCCTACAAGGCCGAGAAGTACCGCTCGCTGATCCGGCGCTTCGAGGAGGACTTCCCGGCGCCGCTGCTGCCCACCTACGTCCTCGAGAACCACGACCGCGCCCGGTCGCTGTCCCGGGTGGGCGGCGACCTCGCCCGCGCTCGGGTGCTCGCAACCCTGCTCGGCACCCTGCGCGGCGTCCCGGTGATCTACCAGGGCCAGGAGATCGGGATGACGAACCACTACATCCCGATCAAGGACGCGCTCGACCCGGTGGCCCACATCGTGGCCAAGCGCATCCCCGAGGCGGTCAACAAGCGGCTCGCCGAGCGGTTCAACCGGGACGAGGTCCGCACGCCGATGCAGTGGGAGCCGGGGGAGGGCGCCGGGTTCAGCCCGCCCGGCGTGGCCACCTGGCTGCCGATCGACGACAACCGCACCACCCGCAACGTCGCCACCCAGCGCGAGGACCCCGACTCGCTCCTCAACTGGTACCGGGAGCTGCTGGCCCTGCGGGCCGCTCGCCCCGCGCTGCACGCGGGCGCCCTGCACCTGCACGACGACGGCGGTGACGTCGTGCGCTTCGAGCGCACCCACGGCGACGAGCGCATCACGGTGGTCGCCAACCTCGGCGCCACGCCCGTGACCGTCGGGATCGGCGGGGCCGCGTCGGTGCTCGCCGCGAGCGACCTCGGCGTGCACCTGCACGGCGCCGTCGTCACCCTGCCCGCAAACAGCGCGGCGGTGCTCGACCGGCCGCGGTCATGATGGCCCGATGACCGAGGCCGAGCTCCACCGTCTGCTGCACCTCAACTTCCAGGCGTTCTCGCGCGAGACGGCCCGCTGGTCGGGTCGGGCGGGGGAGATCGTCGAGCGCGACGGACTCCTGCTCATGGCGTCCGGGTCGACGTTCCCCGTCGAGTTCAACGCCCTGTGGCGCCTCGACCCGACGGTCCCCGCCGCGGACGCCATCGCCGCGGCCGATGCCTGGTTCGGGGCGAAGGGGCGCGTGTACGGCGCCCACGTCCGGCCCGACGACCCCGAGGACCAGGACCTCGCCGCCGCGCTCGAGGCCGCCGGCTTCCTCGGCCTCGAGCCCCACCCCGAGATGGTCTGCCGGGCCCGGATCGACCCCGAGGTCGTGCCCGACGACGTCGAACTGCGCTGGGTCACCGACGCGGCCGGGATGGCCGACGTCGTCGCCATCAACGACGAGGCGTACCAGACGCTCGGCATGCCCGCCGGGCCGGCCGTCGATGCGATCACCGACGCGGCCCGCTACACCGATCCGCACATCCACACGGTCGTCGCCCACCTCGACGGTCGGCCCGTCGCCACCGCCCAGACCGTGCTCAGCCACGGCATCGCCGGCGTCTACTGGGTCGGCACCCGCGCCGAGGCACGGGGCCGCGGCCTCGGCGAGGTCGTGACCCGCGCGGTGACGAACCGGGCCTTCGACCTCGGAGCCGCGGTGGTCGGCCTGCAGGCGTCCTCGATGGGCCAGCCCATCTACGCCCGGATCGGCTACGAGATCGCGTACGACTACCGCACCTTCCTCCGGCTCACCCCGGCGACCTGACCGGCGAGACTGCACCGATGCGCCCGACGTTCCCGACCCGCTTCGCCAGCACCCTCGACCTCGCCCGCCTGCCCTGGTTCGAGGTGCGGGGTGGCAACCGCCTCGTCGTGGTCGACGACAGCATCGGTCCGGTCATCGACGTGCACACGCACCTGGCGATGGGCTTCTTCCGCAAGCTCAAGGTCGACCTGCGGGCGGAGACGCCCACCGTCGCCCACTACCTGCCGGTCACCCTGCCGGTCGACCTCGACCGCTACAGCAACGAGAACTTCGACAAGGCGTCGATGTTCGCCATGAAGGCCGACGTGTCGGTGCTCGGCCTCACCGGGGTCGGGATGCGCACCACCCACACGGCACCCAACCTGATCCGCGAGATGGACGCCCTCGGCATCAGCCACTCGGTGATCCTCCCGTTCGACCTGCCCGTCGGCGCCCGGAACTCCGACGCCTTCCTCGAGGTCGCCCGCGACTTCCCGCGGCTCGTGCCGTTCGGGTCGGTGCACCCCCAGGAGCGCGACGTCGACGGCCGGCTCGATCGTCAGATCGCGGCCGGCGCCCAGGGCATCAAGCTGCACCCGAACGGCCAGTTCATCGCCCCCGACCATCCCAAGACCGTCCACCTCTGCGGTCGGTGCGGCGCGAAGGGGCTGCCGGTGCTGTTCCACTGCGGCCCCGTCGGCATCGAGCCCGAAGCGGCTCGGAAGCGCAGCGAGGTCGCCCGCTACGAGGCCGCCATCGCCGAGCACCCCGAGACCACCTTCATCCTCGGCCACTCGGGCGCCCTGCAGTCCGAGCAGGCGCTGCGGTTCGCCGACCGCTACCCGAACACGTACTTCGAGCTCAGCTGCCTGGGCCTCACCGACCTCAAGCGCGTGCTCGACACCGTGCCCCGGGATCGCATCCTCTACGGCACCGACTTCCCCTTCTACCACCAGGCCCTCACCCTGGCCCGGGTGCTGATCTGCACCGAGGGCGACCACGAGCTGCGGCGACTCGTCCTGCACGACAACGCTGCGGCCCTGCTCGGGATCGGCGCGGCGGCGTGAGCGCGTTCGAGCCCACCGAGCGGACCCGCCTGCGGCGCGAGTCCGAGCGGGGCGTGTTCGACCGCGCCGAGGTCGAGGCGATCGTCGACGCCGCGATCCACTGCCACCTCGGCTTCGTGGGTCCCGACGGCCAGCCCTACGTGATCCCCACCATCCACGCCCGCGTCGGTGACCAGCTGTACGTCCACGGCGCCGCCGCGAGCCGCATGATGCGCCACGCCGCGAGCGGCGCCCCGTTCTGCGCCACCATCACCCACGTCGACGGCCTGGTGGTCGCCCGCTCCGCGTTCTGGAGCTCGATGAACTACCGGAGCGTGGTGATCCTCGGCGCGGCACGCCACGTCGAGGACCGCGCCGAGAAGCGCGCCGCGCTCGACGCCATCGTCGAGCGGCTGCTGCCCGGCCGCACCGACGAGATCCGCCCGTCGACCTCGGCCGAGCTCGGCCAGACCAAGGTGATCGCGCTGCCGATCGACGAGGTGTCGGCCAAGGTCCGCTCGGGCGACCCCAACGACGACCCCGCCGACCTCGACGGCGACGCCTGGGCCGGGGTCCTGCCGCTCGTGACCACGTGGGGCGCGCCCGAGGCGGCCGCGAACCTGCGGCCCGGCATCACGGTGCCGGGGTCGGTGGCCCGTCGCGCCGAGGTGCCGCCCCGGTAGGGTGCCGCCCATGCCCAGCGACCTGATGCTCAAGACCATGAACACCCTCCACAAGGGGCTCCTCAAGGTCAGCTTCGGCAAGCTCGGCTGGGACGCCGGCAACATGCCGGTGCTCGAGCTCACCACCACCGGGCGCAAGAGCGGCCAGCCCCGGTCCGTGATGCTGACCTCGCCCCACCAGGACGGGGAGCGCATCGTGATCGTGGCCTCGAAGGGCGGCAACGACGAGCACCCGGCCTGGTTCCTCAACCTGCGCGACGACCCCAACGTCCAGGTCGCCTTCAAGGGCGCGGCCCCCAAGCCGATGCTGGCCCGAGTCGCCACCGCCGAGGAGCGCGCCGAGCTCTGGCCGGTCATCACCTCGGCCTACAAGGGGTACGCCGGGTACCAGGAGAAGACCTCCCGCGAGATCCCGCTCGTGTTCCTCGATCCCGCCTGACCGGTGCGGGAGCTCGACCCCGCCACGAGCGAGGCGCACCGCACCATCGCCCGGCTGCAGGCGGCCTACGGCGACGTGGTCACCCGGCGCGACTGGGCCGCCTTCACCGAGCTGTTCGTGCCCGACGCCGTGGTCCACATCGACGTCCGCAACCCCGAGCGGCCCCCGTTCGACGTCGAGGGTGCGGCGGCGATGGCGGACTTCGTGGCGGCCAGCCTCGAGGGGTTCGCGTTCTTCGAGTTCTCGATCCTGAACGCGGTGGCCGAGGTCGAGCCCGGTGCGTCGACCGCCACCGGGCGGCTGTACCTGTGCGAGCTGCGCGCCGACCACGAGGGCGCCTGGACCCAGGCGTTCGGCCTGTACCGGGATCGCTACGTGCGCCTCGGCGGGCCCGCGCCCGGCGACGGCGACTGGCGCATCGCCGAGCGGCGGTACACCTCGCTCGCCCGCCTCGCCGCCGCTCCGGGCACCACAGTCGCCAGCTTCCCGATCCCGACCGAGCCCTGATCAGCGGGCGGCGAGGACCTCGTCGCGCTGGGCGGGGGAGAGCGGCTTGACCGCCTCGCGCAGCGTCACGCCGGACGCCCGGGCGGCCCGCGGCAGGATCCACTCGTGCACGAGGTCCGGGCGGCGGCGGCCGGTGTCGCGCAGGATCCAGCCGATGGCCTTGCGCACGAAGAACTCCCGTTCCTCGAGCATGGCGTCGGCGTAGCGGGTGAACCGGCCCCAATCGCCACCGCCGGCCCGCAACGGCCGCAGCAGCGTGAGCATGGAGGCCCGGCGCAGCCAGAAGTCGTCATCGGTCGACCATCGGTCGAGCACCACGCCCAGGCCCGGGTGGGCGACCACGAGCGGCCCCATCACATCGGTGCAGATCGGGTCGACCAGGGCCCAGGTGCGCGCCTCGCGCAGGAATCGCTCGACGAGCGGCACGTCGTCGGGACCGAGCACCGCCACGTGTCGGGCGAGGGCGATCACCGCGGCGAGGCGTCGCTCGTGCACGGGCGTTCCCCACAGGTCGACGGCGACGTCGACCACGAGGTCGTGGGGCGGCGCGGGACGGCGGGGGAGGGCGGCGTGCACGACCGTCCGCACGTCGGGCACGCGGGTGCCGTAGTGGTCGATGGCGCTCTTGAGGTACGCCCGCTCCTGGGCCGCCCGCTCGGGCGCCGAGCGGGCCCGGAGGCCCTCGTCGATCGCCGCCACCACGCCTGCCGCATCCACCTCGCCACCGTACGGCGCGGCAGGCGATCGGTGGGTGCCGTACGGTTTCGGACACAGCTCGCCGACGACTGACGATCAAGGGGACGGGACGCTTGGCACACGACGTGGTGATCACCGGCGGGACGGTGGTGGACGGCACGGGCGCCCCGGCGCGCCGGGCCGACGTGGCGATCGACGGCGACCGCATCGTCGCGGTCGGCGAGGTCGACGCCGGTGGCGCCGGGCGCGTCATCGACGCCGAGGGCCGCCACGTCACGCCCGGGTTCGTCGACCTCCACTCGCACCTCGACGCCCAGGTCGGCTGGGACCCGCTCATGTCGTCGTCGTGCTGGCACGGCGTGACGTCGGTGGTCATGGGCAACTGCGGCATGACGTTCGCCCCGGTGCGCCCGGGCCAGGCCGAGGTCCTCGCCCACGCCATGGAATCCGTCGAGGACATCCCAGCGTCGGCGATCCTCGAGGGCCTCTCCTGGGACTGGGAGTCCTACGGCCAGTACCTGGACGCGATCGACCGCGTCCCGAAGGGCGTCAACTGCGGCGGCTACGTGGGCGACGTCGCCCTGCGCCTCTACGTCGCCGGCGACGCCTCCTGCGAGGCGGACTTCGCCCTCACCGACGACCAGGCCGCCGAGATCGCCCGCCTCGTCGAGGACTCCCTCGAGGCAGGGGCGTTCGGCTACTCGATCTCCCGCAGCCTCACGCACCGCACGCCCGACGGGCGGTCGGTGCCGGGCACCTGGTCGGACCCCGCCGAGTTCTTCACCATCGCCGAGCCGCTCGGACGCCTCGGTCGGGGCGTGCTCGAAGCCGCCCCCCGCTACAACGAGGCCGACGGTTCGACCTCCCGGGTCGACGAGGAGATGGCGTGGATCGCCGCCATCTCCAAGGCGCTCGGCCGGCCGTTCTCGTTCAACCTGATGCAGATGCGCTCGCTCGGCGACCACTACCGCCGCGTGCTGGAGCTGGCCGAGGCGGCCAACGCCGACGGCGCCCAGCTCCGGCCCCAGACCACGCCGCGCGGCATCGGCGTGCTCTTCAGCCTCGCCGCCAACACGCTCGTCGACGACCTGCCCTCGTTCCAGCCGCTCAAGGCCCTCGACCTGGCCGGGCGCCTCGCCGGCATCCGGGACCCCGAGGTCCGCGCCCGACTCCTCGACGAGGGGGCGGGCAAGGCGGTGGAGCCCTTCGAGCGCATGTACCTGATGCGGCCCGACACCGGCGCCGTCTACGAGTACGGCCCCGGCGACTCGATCGCGGCCCAGGCCGCCGCCCGCGGGATGACCCCCGTCGCCCACTACCTCGACGTCCTCGACGCCACCGACGGCGCCGCGGTCGTGAACTGGCCGGTCCTGAACGAGGACTTCGCCGCCATCGGCGAGCTGCTCGCCTCGCCCGCCACGATCATGGGCCTGGCCGACGCCGGCGCCCACGCCACCCAGATCATGGACGCCAGCCAGCCCACGTTCTTCCTCTCCCACTGGGTGCGCGACCGCGGGATCATCTCGCTCGAGGACGGCATCCGGCGCCTGAGCAGCGACACCGCCTCCTTCATCGGCTACCGGGACCGCGGCGTCCTGGCGCCGGGCATGTACGCCGACGTCAACGTGATCGACCTCGACGCCATGTGGCTGCCGCTGCCCGAGATCGTCCACGACTTCCCGACCGGCGCCCCCCGCTTCGTGCAGCGGGCCAACGGCATCGACCACACCATCGTGAACGGCGTGCCGTTCATGGAGGGCGGACAGCACACCGGCGACCTCGCCGGCCGACTCCTGCGGAGCACCGACTGATGGCCGACGACGATCTCCACGACTTCGAGCGCACGACGTTCACCCACGACGGCAAGACCCGCGACGTCTTCCGCAAGGGGAGCGGGCCGGCCGTCATCGTGATGGCCGAGATGCCCGGCATCACGCCCAAGGTCGCGGCGTTCGCCCGCCGGGTGGCCGACATCGGGTGCACCGTGTCCCTGCCGCACCTGTGGGGGGTGCCGGGCCTCGACCCGATGGCCCTCTCCAAGGGCAAGGCCGGTGCCTACATGCTGCGGTCGATCGGCCCGGCGTGCATCTCCAAGGAGTTCCACGTGTTCGCCACCGGGCGCACGTCCCCGGTGATCGACTGGTTGCGGGCCCTCGCCCGGCACGAGCACGAGCAGTGCGGCGGGCCCGGCGTCGGCGCCGTGGGCATGTGCTTCTCGGGCGGGTTCGCCCTCGCCATGGCCACCGACGACGTGCTGCTCGCACCCGTGCTCAGCCAGCCGTCGATGCCCGCCACGCTCACCAAGAAGCACCGCTACAACATCGACATCTCCCCGGACGACCTCGCCATCGTGCAGCACCGCTGCGCGGCGGAGGGCCTGCAGGTGCTCGGCCTGCGGTTCACGAGCGACAAGCTCGTCTCCGACGAGCGCTTCCAGTTCCTGCGGGACAAGCTCGGCGACGCGTTCGTCGCGGTCGAGCTCGGCGACGACGACGCCAACCCCGAGGCCGTGATGGCGCCCCACTCGGTGCTGACCGAGCACCTGATCGACGCCGACGGCACCGCCACCCGAGCGGCCCTGGACCAGGTCCTCGACCTGTTCCGGTCCCGCCTCCTCGAGGCCTGACGGGCCGGGCGGGCAGCGAGGTGGGCGGGGGAGCGCGGCAGCGCCGGAGGAGCAGCCGGACGGGGGCGGTGCTGGCGGTGGCCGTCCTGGCCGCAGCCGGCGTCGCCGGTTGCAGCGGCGGCAGCGACGACGGGGGGAGCGGGGCGCCGACCACGACCACCGCCGCGGCCCGACCGGCCAAGGCCGGCGCCGCGCCGGTGTCGCTGGCATCGCTCGACGTGGATCCGGCCACCCAGGAGCGCTGCGACCCGATCGCGCCGACCTGCCTGCTGCCGTGGCCGAACGACCACTTCACCGTGGCCGACGACACGACGCCCACCGGGCGGCGGCTTGCGCTCGACCGCGCCTCGATGCCGGCCAACGCCGACGGGGTGCACGTTGACGTGACGGACCAGGACCGGGCTGACGGCTGGAGCCCAGGCTCGGCGATCATGACGCAGGTGCCCGGCCTGGATGCGGCGCGGTCGCGCCTCGCCGGTCTGCGCGATCCCGCCCGCTCCCTGCGAGCCGACGCTCCGATCGTCCTGGTCGACGCCGCCACCCGCTCGCGCCTGCCGTACTGGGCGGAGCTCGACGCCAACGCCGACGACGGCGAGGACCCCGTGCTCCTCATCCACCCCGCCCGCAACCTGCCCGACGGGCACCGGATCGTGGTCGCGCTGCGGGGCCTGCGCGACGCCGCGGGCAAGGCGATCGCGCCGACGAAGGCCTTCGCCGCCTACCGGGACGGCCAGCGCACGACCGACGCCACCTTCGAGGCCCGGCGCCCCGCGATGGAGCGCACCTTCCGCGACCTGGGCCGTGCGGGCGTCGAGCGCGCCGCGCTCCACTCGGCCTGGGACTTCACCGTGGCCAGCACCGAGAGCCTCACCGGCCGGATGCTGGCGCTGCGCGACGG
>CAZUYW010000103.1:7155-9422 GCA_964624775.1 uncultured Iamiaceae bacterium | reverse complement strand
TTGTTGGTGGCAGGCTACAAGTCCTTGCACCGAACATGCGAGAAGTCGGGCCCGACGAAGCGGTGACCTGGCCAGGAACACGGCGCCCGGGGTCAAGGTCGGGACGCCGCGGCCGATGGGAGCCTGATGAGCGGACCCGAGCAGATCGACGAGGCCCGACCGGCCACGTCGGTCAGCGCCCACGGCCGCCAGATCCTCGACGGCCTCTCCGAGGGCGTGCTCGTGCAGCACCGAGACGGCTCGGTCGAGACCGCCAACCGCGCCGCCCGCGCCCTCCTCGGGCTCACCGTCGAGCAGCTCGCCGGGGATGCCCCGATCGACCCCTCCTGGAGCCTGGTCGGCGACGACGGCGAGCCGCTCCCGCCCGTCGACATCCCGTCGCAGGTGGCCCTGCGCGGCGGCCGCGCCGTGCGCGATGTGGTGATGGGCGTGCGCCGACCCGGCGGCGAGATCACCTGGCTCCGCGCCTCGTGCGAGCCGGTGTTCGAGGACGGCGATCCCGAACCGCAGGGGGTGATCTCCACGTTCGTGGACATCACCTCCTTCCGCGACACCGAGCTCGCGCTCCGCCAGGCCGAGGCCCGCTACCGGATGCTGCTCGAGCACTCGCCCGACCTGCTCACCGTGCTCGAAGCCGACGGGCGGCTCCGCTACGCCAGCGAGGCCGCGCTCCGCATCCTCGGCCTCGAGGCGCAGGACTACGTGGGGCAGAACGTGTTCGAGCTCGTCCACCCCGACGACCTCGAGGGCGCGGTCGAGTCCTACGCCAACACCTCGGGCCTTCCGGGCGTGCACCAGCGGATCGAGCTCCGCATCCGCCGCGCCGACGGCACCTACGCCCCGGTCGAGGTCATGGCCAACAACCTGCTCGACGATCCCGGCGTGCAGGGCGTGGTCCTCACCATCCGCGACCTCACGGACCGGTACCGCACCGAGGACGCGCTGCTCACCAGCACCTTCCGGCTCCGCACCCTCGTCGCGAGCCTCCCCGCGGCGGTGCTCGTCGAGTCGGTCGACGGCAAGGTCGCGCTCGCCTCCACCCAGCTCGTCACGCTCCTCGACCTCGACGTGGTCGCCACCGACCTGGTCGGCACCGACGCCGACGTGATCCACAAGGCCGTCGCCCACCTGACCGCGGATCCCGACGGGTACCTCGCCCGGGTCCACGAGGTGCGCGCCGAGGGCCAGCCCGTCACCGACGAGGAGATCGCGCTGGACGACGGCCGCACGCTCGAGCGCGACTACCGGGTCGTGGCGATCGACGGGGAGGTGCGCGAACGGCTCTGGGTCTTCTACGACGTCAGCCCCCACAAGGCCGCCGAGGCCATCATGCGCGCCGGTCGCGACGAGGCGCTCGAGGCGCTCGAGGCCAAGTCGCACTTCCTCGCCGTGCTCAGCCACGAGGTCCGCACCCCGATGAACGGCATCATCGGCATGCTCGACCTCCTGCGGGACCGATCGGGCTCGCTCGACGAGGAGATCGTCGACATCCTCGCCGGCGTGCGGGCCGCCGCGGACTCCCTCATGGACGTGCTCGACGACAGCCTCGACGTCGCCAAGATCGAGGCCGGCCAGCTCGAGCTCCAGATCACCGACTTCGACCTCGGCGAGGTCATCGAGGCGGCGGCCGAGACCATGGGTCCCCTGGCGCGCGACCGCCAGGTCGCGCTCGCCACCTGGGTGGAGCCCGGGCTGCCCCGCCTCGTGAGCGGCGACCCCGGCCGCCTGCGCCAGGTGCTCCTCAACCTCATCGGCAACGCCCTCAAGTTCACCGAGCAGGGTGAGGTCACCGTCCGCGCCGTGACCGAACCGGCGCGCGACCCCGATCACGTGATGGTGCGGCTCACGGTCACCGACACCGGCGCCGGCGTCGACCCGGCGGTCATCGAGCAGCTGTTCGAGCCCTTCGCCCAGGCCGAGTCGAGCCGGGCGGCGCGGGAGGGGACGGGCCTGGGCCTCGCCATCTCGCGGCGCCTCGCCGAGCTCATGGGCGGCGAGATCGGTGCGGTGAGCCGCGAGGGCGGCGGTTCGACGTTCTGGTTCACCGTCCAGGTGGCCCCGGCGGGGATTCCGCCGGCCCCGCTCCTGCTCGCCCTCGACCGCGCCGCGGTGATCACCGGCCGCGCCGCCACCCGCCAGGTCATCGCCGACCTCCTCCGCTCGTGGGGCGTGACCTCCGTGCTCGAGCTCGACCCTGCGGACCCCGCTGCGCTGCCCCTGCTCGCGAGCGCGCCCCCGGAGCTGGTCGTGGCGACGGTCGAGGCCGG
>CAZUYW010000103.1:3210-7055 GCA_964624775.1 uncultured Iamiaceae bacterium | reverse complement strand
CTCGCCGAGGACAACGAGGTGAACCGCCGGATCGCGGGGATCGCGCTGCAGCGGCTCGGCCTCGACGTGGTGGCGGTGGCCGACGGGGAAGCCGCGGTCCGTGCCGCGTGCACCGAGGCCTTCGACCTGGTCCTCATGGACTGTCGCATGCCCGGACTCGACGGCTACGAGGCAACGCGCCGGATCCGCGAGGTCGAGGCCGGCGGCCCGACCCGCGTGCCGATCCTCGCCCTCACCGCGAGCGTGCTCCAGGCCGACCGCGAGGCCTGCATCGCCGCCGGGATGGACAGCTACCTGTCGAAGCCGATCACCGGCGAACGGTTGCGCAGCGCGCTCGCGCCCTGGCTCGGGGGGAGCGGCTCGTCGGCCGGTGCCGACGGCGCCGCGCCCCCCGCCCCCAAGGTGCCCGACGCCACCGTCGACCCGCACACGATCACCGCGCTCGCCGAGGAGCTCGGCGACGACGGGATCATGGCCGAGGTGCTCGCCGCGTACCTGCGCGAGCTGCCCGTGCGGCGTGAGGCCATCACCGCGGCCGCCGCGTCGGGTGACAGCGACACCGTCTGCAACATCGCCCACACCCTGAAGTCCTCCAGCGCCGCCCTCGGGGCGCTGCCGCTGGCCGAGGTGTGCGCCACGCTCGAGGCCGCGGCGCGCGACGGCGACGACGATGCGGTCGCCGGCACCGTCGGCGCCCTCGTGAGCCAGTGCACGCTCGTCGAGCGCGAGATCAAGGTCTGGTACCGGCGGCTCCTGGGCGGCGCCGAGTCCTGATCCCCGGCGCCTCAGCCGTCGCCCATGCGGTAGCCGACGCCCCGCACGGTCTTCACGAACCGGCCCTGGCGGGGCTCGTCGCCGAGCTTGCGGCGCAGGTTCGCGATGTGGACGTCGACCAGGTGGTCGTCGCCGTAGAAGTCGGGCCCCCAGACGTGCTCGATCAGCATGGCCCGGGTGAAGCTCAGGCGGGGCTGGTCGGCGAGGGTGGCGAGCAGGTCGAACTCGATCTTGGTGAGCTCGATCTCGGCCTCGTCGACCCGGACCTCGCGGGCATCGGTGTCGATGCTGAGCGCGCCGAAGGTGCGGGTCGCGGGCGCGGCCTCGGGTGCCTCGCGGGGACGGCGCATCAGCGTGCGGACCCGGGCGATCAGCTCCCGTGGGCTGAACGGCTTGGTCATGTAGTCGTCGGCGCCGACCGCCAGGCCGACGAGCAGGTCGACCTCCTCGGTGCGCGCCGTCAACATGATGAGGTAGGCGTCGGAGAACGCCCGGATCTGCCGGCACACCTCGACGCCGTCGAGCTTGGGCAGGTTGAGATCGAGCACGATCAGGTCCGGGTCCACGGCCCGGGCCCGGGCGACGGCCTGCTCGCCGTCGGCCGCGGTCGTGACCTCGAACCCCTCCTTGTGGAGCAGCGGGGCGACCATCGCGAGGAACTCGGGCGCGTCGTCGACCACCAGGGCCTGGCGGACCGAGCTGCGGGCGTCACTCATCGTCGTGCATCGTGCCACGCCCACCGGCCTGCCCGGCCGATGGGGCGAGCAGCGGCAGGACGATCGCCGCGAGCTCCTCGCGGCCGAAGGGCTTGGCGAGGTAGTCGTCCATGCCGGCGGCGAGGCACCGCTCGCGGTCGCCGGGGTGCGAGCTGGCGGTGAGGGCGACGATCGGGATCTGGCCCGGACGGCCGGGGAGGGCGCGGATCGCGGTGGTCGCCTCGTAGCCGTCCATCACCGGCATCTGCAGGTCCATGAGCACCAGGCCGTAGCGGTCCTCGGCCACGGCGTCGACCGCCTCGGCCCCGTTGACGACCTGGTCGTGGCGCACCCCGATGCGGTCGAGGTAGGCCCCGGCGATGCGCCGGTTGACCTCGTTGTCCTCCACGAGCAGCACCCGCGTCGGCCCAGCCCCGCGCTCGGTGCCCTGGCCCGACGGCGGGGTCGTGAGCGGCAGGTCGGCCCAGAACTTGGTGCCGATCTCGGGGCCGGTGTGGACGCCCAGCCGGGCACCGAGCAGGCCGAGGAGGCGCGACGCCGTGGACAGGCCGAGGCCCACGCCCGGATGCGCGCGCGACGGCGAGGGGTCGCCGGTGACGAAGGACTCGGTGAGCCGCTCGACCTCGCGCTGGTCCATGCCGATGCCCGTGTCGTGCACCTCGATGCGCACCGCCGGGGTGCTCCCCGAGGCGCCCTCGGCGAGCTGGAGGCGCGCCGTGACGATGACGCTGCCCTCCTCGGTGAACTTCACCGCGTTGTCGAGCAGTGCGGCGAGCGCGGCCGTGAGCCGGGCGCCGTCGGTGGTGATCGTGTCGGGCAACGACGGGTCGAGCCGGAGGCTCGTGACGAGGCGCTTCGCCTGCGCGCGCGGTGCCAGGTCGTCGACGAGGTCGCGCAGGATCAGGCGCAGGTCGACGGGCCGGGGATCGAGCACGACCCGGTCCGCCTCCAGGGCGGCGAGCGTGAGCAGGCGGTCGACGTGGGAGTCGAGGACCCGGGCGCTGCGCAACGCCACCCGCAGGTCGTCGCGCGCCTCGACGGGCAGCTCGCCCTCCAGGGCGAGGTCGATCATCCCGAGCACGGCGGACAGCGGGGTGCGCAGCTCGTGGCCCAGGTTGGCCAGCAGCTCGGACTTGGCCCGACTCGCCGAATCGGCGATCGCCCACGCCTCGGCGAGCTGGGCGGTGCGCTCGAGCACGCGGGCCTCGAGCTGGGCGTTGAGCCCGCGCACCTCGTCGAGGTTCATCTGGCGCTCTGCGACGCGGCCGAGCACCGTCCCCATCTGGGTGATCGCCTCGATCACATCGGGGTCCGGCGGCGTGGGCCGCGGTCCGAACAGCTCGGCCACCGCCACCACGGCGCCGCCGACGAGCACCGGGAACGCCAGGGCCATGCGTCCCTGCAGGCGGGGTGCGAGGTGGAGCCGGAGGAAGCGGTCGGGGTCGGTGATCTCCTCGATCCACTCGGGGTACCGCGACGCGGCCACCCGCCCGGGGAGGCCCTCGCCGACCTCGACCGTGTTGGTGCCGGTGGCATCCCGGAACTCGGCGGCCAGCCCGGGCTCGGACTCGAACCACACGCCCGAGGACGCGAAGCGTCCGTCCCCGGTGGGAAGGAAGGCGTGCCCCACGTCGGCGCCGACCAGCCAGGCCACCAGCGGCAGGGCGCGCTCGAGCGCCTCCTCGAGCGTGGCCGACTCGTTGGCCACGCCGGAGATGGCGGCCAGCGCGGTGATCGTCTGGCCGCGCAGGTACAGGCGGCGGGTGGTGGACTCGGCGATGTCCTCGGCCTGGCGCCGGGCCGCCTGCTCGCGCTCCAGCCGCCGCCGGAGGGCCTCGATCTCGGGGTCGACAGCCATGACGGTCAGCGGGGCGCCGGCGTCAGGCCGGTGATCTCCAGCACGCACGCGTCGTCGCCCCGGTGCACGCAGCTCGACTGGTCGACGGCGAGCGCCTCGCCGAAGTGGTCGCCGGCGCCGAGGATGAGGCCCTCGGCGAGGGTGCACAGCGCCCGGCGCGACCGGTAGGCGAGGGCCAGCGCGTCGTCCCCCCGCTCGTGGGCGGTGAAGTCGGGCACCTCGGCGCCGGGGTGCAGCTTGCGCACCTCGGGATGGATCACGTGGTTCAGCGTCAGCACGAAGCTGCGCGCCGACGCGTGGCCCTCGGCGAAGCTCGGGTAGCGGTCGACCAGCACGGGCAGCGCGGCGCGCCCGAACCAGCGCACGGTGTCGGGGACCGCCTCGCCGCGCGCCGCGGCGAGGGCGGCGACGAGGGCCACGAACTCGGCGTCGTCGTAGGTGCCGAGGGTGGTGTAGGCGCCGTCCACCCCGGCCGCGAGCAGTGCCGCATCCCAGGC
>CAZUYW010000103.1:0-3110 GCA_964624775.1 uncultured Iamiaceae bacterium | reverse complement strand
CGGACCTCGATGACCTTGCCCGAGGCCACGGACCGGGTCCGCAGCCCGCCGCCACCCCCGTCGTACCCGGAGCCCTCGGCCGCGGCTGGGCGCGCCGCAGCCAGCAGCAGCACGACGAGCACCAGGACGGCGCCCGCCGCTCGCGCGCGCGGGGTGCGGGAAGGCATCGACGCATCATGGCAAGGGGGCAGCGACAGGGGAACCCGTCGGAGGGCATCTTGAGCGGAACTTGAGGTTCGGCGCGGGCCGCGCACCTTGACGAGAAGTTGAGGATGCCGTGACCATCGCATGAGGCGCGGCGCCCACGATGCGCCGCCATGGACACGACGCTGACCTCCACCCGACCGGCCGCCCTCGGCCTGCCCGCCGGTCCCACCCACCGCCTCACCGCCGCCTGGCGCGCCCTGCCCACCGGGGCGAGCGCCGTGTCGATCGCGGTCGTCGGGCAGACCGTCGCCAACATCGCGTTCCACGGCGTCGTGGGGCGCACGCTGTCGACGGCCTCCTACGGCGCCCTCGGCACGCTGCTCGGCCTCATGATCATGCTGACCGTGCCCCTCGGGTCCCTCCAGGCCGCGCTCAACCGCGCCGTGGCGATCCAGCCGGGCCGGAACCCGGGTCGGGCCCTGGGGCGCGTCGCCCTCGGGTCGATCGCGGTCGCCGGGGTCGTGGCGCTGGCCGCCGCGCCGCTGCAGTCGTTCCTCCACCTGCCGTCGCTGTGGCTCGCCCTGCTGCTGGCCCCCTACGTCGCCGTCGCCGCGGTCCTCGCCGCGGCCCGGGGCGTGCTGCTCGGCGCCGGACGGGGCACCGCCGTCGCCGTCACGATGGGCCTGGCCACGGTCCTGCGGCTGGTCGCCGGTGCCGTCCTCACGCCCCGGTACGGCGTCACCGGGGCCATGTGGGCGACCGTGGGCAGCGAGGCGGTCGGCCTGGTGGCCGTGCTCGCCCTCGCCCTTCCCGCCGTGGGCCGCGGTGGGGCCCCCCTCGAGCTCACCCGCCGTGACCTGGGCGACGCCGGGGCGGCGATCGCCGGCCTGTGGCTGCTGACCAGCGTGGATCTCCTCCTGGCCCGCCACGCCCTGCCGGCCACCGAGGCCGGTGGCTACGTGGCCGCGTCCACCCTGGCCCGCTGCGCCATGGCGCTGCCGACGGCGCTCGTCATGGTGGCCATGCCCCGCTTCGCCACGCCGTTCCGCGACGAGGCCCGCAAGGCCGTCGAGGACACGCTGCGCGTGGTCGTCGCGGTCGCGGTGGCCGGTGCCCTGCCCCTCATCGTGGCGCCCGGCCTCATCCAGCAGGCCCTCTTCGGGGGTCAGCCCGCTCCCCACGCCCTCATCCGGACGCTCGCCTCGATCGCCGTGCTCAGCGCCATGGCGACCGTGCTGACCTACTTCCACCTGGCCCGCTCCACCCGGGCCAAGCTCATCCCGTGGGCGTTCGCGGCCGTCGAGGCCGCCCTCATCGCCACCCACCACAGCGATGCTCGGGCGATCGCCCTCGGGTCGGCCCTCGCCACGGTGCCCGCGGTGGCGGCGCTGGCCTGGACGGCGGCCGCCGCCATCCGCCTCTCCCCGGTGCCTGCCGCACCGGCCCTCGGCATCGGCGGGCTCGGCGGCCCGGGCTCGGGGCCTGACCTCGATCCGGAGCCCGATCCGGACCCGGCCTCGACGCGGCTCTGGGAGCCGGCCGACCCCACGATCGACCTCACCGTCGTCGTGCCCTTCTACAACCCGGGTCCCTCGGTGGGGACCACCATCGACCGGGCCCTCGAGGTGCTGCGGGCCGACGGGCTCGGCTTCGAGATCATCGCCGTGTCCGACGGTGCCACCGACGGCTCGGAGGTCCACGTCCCGGTGCACGAGCCCGAGGTCACGCTGATCGTGAGCCCGGCCAACGAGGGCAAGGGCGCTGCGGTCCAGCGGGGCCTGCGCGCCGCCCGCGGCCGGGCCGTCGGGTTCGTCGACGCCGATGGCGACATCGACCCCGCGCACCTCGTGCGCTACGTCCACCGCCTGCGGGAGGGCGGGCACGATCTGGTGTTCGCCTCGAAGCGGCACGGCGCCTCGGCCACCGAGTCCAGCGCCGCCCGCCGGGTCATCTCGGTGACCTACTCCACGCTGGTCAGCGGGCTGTTCCGGCTCGGGGTGAACGACACCCAGACCGGCTGCAAGGTGCTGTCGCGGGACCTCGCCGCCGCCGTGCTGCCCTGGGCGCAGGAGCGCCGGTTCGCCTTCGACCTGGAGCTGTTCGTCCTCGCCCGGCGCCTGGGCTTCACCGCCCTCGAGCCGGCGCCCGTGCACCTCGGTGAGCGCCTCGCCGGCTCGACCGTGACCCGGGCTGCGGTGCTGCGCACCCTGCGCGACACGCTCACCATCTGGCAGCGCCTGCACCTCGGCGGGGCCTACCCGGCTCGCGCGACCCGCACGGTCGCTCGTCCCGCTGTGGCTCGGCCGACCGTCCTCGCGCCCGTGGCCCAGCCCGCCCCGGCGCGGGTCGTGGCCGCCGTCGCCCAGCCGACGCCGGTGCTCCAGGCCGCCTGACCTGCCCGTTCCCCCCACCCGCGCCGTTCCGGTGCGCGCTGGTTCCCCGTGCGGGCACCGGTGCGCACCGGAACCGCGTCCTCCAGCGATCCGGGCCCGACAGCGGGCCCGGATCGTCGCATCTCGACGCGAACTTGGGGACGGCTTGAGGATCCCTTGACCTGCGGGTCGCATCGTTGGCGCCATGAAGATCCTGATGTGCAACTGGCGTGATCTGACCCACCCGGCGGCCGGCGGCGCCGAGGTCTACACCGAGGAGGTCCTGCGCCGCTGGGCGGCCCAGGGCCACCAGGTGACCCACTTCTCGGCCGCCGTCCCCGGCGGCGCCGCCGACGAGCTGGCCGACGGCATCCGCTTCGTGCGCCGGGGCAACCGCTTCACCGTCTACCGGGAGGCCGCCGCCTGGTACGCCCGCCACGGCCGGGGCCGCTTCGACCTGGTGATCGACCAGGCCAACACCCGGCCGTTCTTCGCCCACGAGTGGGCCGACGACGCCGCGGTGACCGCCCTGTTCCACCAGACCGCCGAGGAGATCTGGTTCCACGAGGTGCCCTGGCCCGCCGCCGTGCT
>CAZUYW010000102.1:0-9429 GCA_964624775.1 uncultured Iamiaceae bacterium | reverse complement strand
CGTGGTCCCGCCGCGTGCGCGCATCGCGCGCGACGGCGATCACGAGGGCGACGGTGAGCAGCGCCATCGCCCAGTCCGCCGGGCCGGGGCCCTCCAGCGCCAGGAGCGGCCACGAGTCGAGGCGGAGGAAGGCGGGCGGCGTGCCGAAGGCGCGCACCAGGGCCCGGAGGCCGAACGCGACGCCCTGGCCGTCCTGCCCGCCGACCGAGGCGAGCTTGCCGAGGTTGCCGGTGCCCCCCACCTGGTCGATGAGCGGTGGCAGCCACAGCAGGACGCCGACGGCGGCGGCCAGGCCGAGCGAGCGGCGACGGGCAGCCCGTTCGCGCGCGGCGAGGCGCCGGCGGCCCCGCCGTCGGGCGCGCAGGGTCCGGTCGTCGAGCTCGCGCACGGTCAGCACCACCACGCCCAGCCCGAGCACCGCGACCGTCGGGAGGAACACGACGTGGAGCTGCGCGCACCAGGTGGCGGCGACCACGGCCCACGGCGCGCTGCGCAGGCGGCCCAAGGTGAGGTCCCAGGCCGCCAGCACGACCCACAGGAACGGCAGGAGCCCGGCGTGCGAGTTGAGGGGATCGCGGATGATGGTCGAGCCGAGGGTGAGGCACAGGACCAGCACCAGGCCGGTGGTGAGCGTGGCGAGGGGCTTGCCGCCGCGCCGCCAGGCGATGCCGATCGCGGCCCAGCAGGCACCGATGTTCGCCGCCGCGATCGCCAGGACCAGTCCGGCCGGGCCGAGGATCGCACCGGGCAGGGCGAGCGCGTAGAACTCGAGCGGCCCCGGATGGTCGCTGCGGACCCCGGCGCGCACCATGTCCGAGGTCGACGGCATGCCCACGAGCGGGGGCCGGCCGCGCAGCACGTCGCCGCTGCGCATGGCGATGGTCGCGTTGTCCCCGAGCGGCGTCCACCCCTTGGTCAGGGCGACGATGGTCGCGGCGAGGATGGGCAGGCCGGCGAGGAGCGCCAGGACGGCGACCTGCGGGTCGGTGGCCCGGCGCGCCTGGCCCCGGCGCCCGCGGCGCCGACGGCGTGGACCCCGGGACGGGTCGGGTCCGTGGTCGTCGTCGGGTGGTGGGTCCACCGCCTGGTCGTCGACGGCGACGGCGTCGTCGTCCGCGTCCGGTGTTGTCGCACTCACCTGGTCACCCGCTCCCATGAAACCGACAAATCGTACCCAGGGTCCGCGTGGTGGATCGCGCGGGAGGCGCCTCTGAGCAGGCACCCGGACCTAGCGTGGGGGCGTGGACCACCGCGGCCGGCTGCTCGTGGCGACGCCGCTCATCGGCGACCCGACCTTCGCCCGGACCGTCGTGTTCCTGCTCGCCCACTCGCCCGAGGGCGCGTTCGGGCTCGTCCTCAACCGGCCCGCGGCCTCCGTCGTCTGGGATGTGGTGCCCGACTGGTACGGACCGGTGACGATGCCCGACATGGTCTTCGTCGGCGGCCCGGTGAGCCCCGACCTCCTCCTCGGCTTGGCGCGCGCCCCGGGTGCGGACCCGCCGGGCTTCCACCGCGTGCTGGGGGAGCTCGGCACCGTCGAGCTCGAGGCCCCGCCGCCCGAGCTCCTCGACGGCATCAGCCACTGCCGCTTCTTCGCCGGCTCCGCCGGCTGGGCGTCGGGCCAGCTGGAGGACGAGCTGGCCGAAGGTGCCTGGTGGACCGTCGACGCCGGTCCCTTCGACGTGTTCACCCCCGACCCCGAAACGCTCTGGCGCACCGTCCTGCGGCGGCAGGGCGGCGATCTCGCCTGGTACGCGAACTACCCCGAGGACCCGTCGGACAACTGATCGCCGACCCGAGGTGCCGCGTCCGCCGCAGCGGGCCGGGGGTAACCTGTCGCATGGCCACCCTGTCCTTCGAAGGCGAGACGCACGGCGAGCTGGTCGTGAAGGTCCGTCGCTGGCTCGCCTCCGTCGAGGGCGAGGAGGTCGGCAACCTCGCCCCCCACGAGGTGATCGAGCAGAGCGCCGAGCTCACCAAGGAAGCCCTGCGGATCATCGCCGCCGCGGCCCCCGAGCCGGTGGCCCAGAACGAGATCGTCAAGGCGCTCACCAACGCTGGCTACAAGGCCACCGACGCCACCAAGCAGGCGCTGGTCGACAGCCTCGACAGCGTCGAGGAGGTCACGGGTGGCAGCGTGGTGAAGCTCGCCCGCGACGCCTCGAAGAACGCGGTGTACCAGATGAACTCCGCCGTCGCCCGCCAGATCCTGAAGACGATCCGCCGCTGACGCCGGGGGGTCGGCACCCCGCCGGGCGGCCCCGATGGAGCCGAAGCCCCGCCGCCCGATAGCCTGCGGCAACACCACGCCGCCCCGGGAGCACCAATGGCCGACTCGCCGACCGACCGATTCGCCACGGAAGGCCTGACGTTCGACGACGTCCTGCTGGTGCCCGCGGCGAGCGACGTGCTGCCGAACGAGGTCTCCACCGCGTCGGCGGCGGTGCCGGGGATCGCCCTCGAGATGCCGATCCTGTCGGCTGCGATGGACACCGTCACCGAGGCCGACCTCGCGATCGCCATGGCCCGTGCCGGCGGCCTCGGCATCGTGCACCGCAACCTGTCGGTCGCCGATCAGGTCACCGAGGTCGACAAGGTGAAGCGCTCGGAGTCGGGGATGATCGTCAACCCCGTCACGCTCGGCCCCGACGCCCTCGTGGCCGACGCGCTCGACCTGATGGCCAAGTTCAAGATCTCCGGCGTGCCGATCACCGACGCCGACCAGCGCCTGGTGGGCATCCTCACCAACCGCGACCTGCGCTTCCACGACGACGTCAACGAGCGCATCGGCGCCGTCATGACCGCCGAAGGGCTGGTCACCGCCCCTCAGGGCACCACGCTCGAGGAGGCCCAGGCCATCCTCGGGCGCCACCGGATCGAGAAGCTCCCGGTGGTCGACGCCGACGGCCGGTTGTCCGGGCTGATCACGGTCAAGGACATCCAGAAGCGCATCAAGTACCCCGACGCCACCAAGGACTCCAAGGGGCGCCTGCGGTGCGGCGCCGCGGTGGGCACCGGGCCCGATGCCTTCGAGCGGGCCGCCGCGCTCGTCGACGCGGGTGTCGACCTCCTCGTGGTCGACACCGCCCACGGGCACTCCTCGGGCGTGATCGACATCGTGGCCAAGATCGTGGCCGAGTTCCCCGTCCCGATCGTCGCCGGCAACGTCGCCACCTACGACGGCACCCGCGCCCTGCTCGATGCCGGCGCCTCCGCGGTCAAGGTCGGCGTCGGCCCCGGCTCGATCTGCACCACCCGCGTGGTGGCCGGGGTGGGCGTGCCCCAGCTCACCGCCATCGCCGACGCCGCCCGAGCCGCCGAGGGCCACGACGCCTGCATCATCGCCGACGGCGGCATCCAGTTCTCCGGCGACATCGCCAAGGCGCTCGCCGCCGGCGCCGACACGGTCATGCTCGGCAGCCTGCTGGCCGGCGTCGACGAGAGCCCCGGCGACGTCGTGCTCTACCAGGGCGAGCGCTTCAAGGAGTACCGGGGCATGGGCAGCCTCGGCGCCATGAAGACCCGGTCGTACTCGAAGGACCGCTACTTCCAGGGCGACGTCATCGACGCCGAGAAGCTGGTGCCCGAGGGCATCGAGGGGCGGGTCGCCTACAAGGGCCCGGTGCGGCGCATCCTGTTCCAGCTCGTGGGCGGGCTCCGCCAGGCCATGGGGTACTGCGGGGCGAACACGATCGCCGAGCTCCACGAGGCCCGCTTCGTGCGCATCACCGGTGCGGGGTTGCGCGAGAGCCACCCCCACGACGTGACCATCACCGCCGAGGCGCCGAACTACCGGCGCGGCTGAGCGCCCCGGCGCGGCTGAGCGCCGCGCGCCGGCCGGTACCGGACCGTAGGCTCCTCCCACCGTCCTGCAGGAGAGGCCCGTGTTCGACCACCCCGCTCGTCCCGTCCACCGCTCGCGCTGCGTGCTGCTCGCCGCCGTGCTCGTCCTGACCGTCGGCCTGGCGGCCTGCGGGAGCGACGACACCGCCGACAAGCCGTCCGGCTCCACGTCGACCACGACCACCACGAAGCCGGAGAAGGGCACCACCGGCGCCGACTTCGCCGATCGCACGTTCGTCTCGAAGCTGGTGAAGGGGCGCGATCTGGTGCCCGGGTCCCAGATCACCCTCACGTTCGCCGACGATCGCCTCGGGGTGAGCGGCGGCTGCAACACCATGAGCGCGCCCTACGCCTTCGCCAAGGACACGCTGCGCTGGACCGAGGCGGCCATGTCGACCCAGATGGGGTGCGAACCCGCGGCCACCGAGCAGGACCAGTGGCTCAGCACCCTGTTCACCGACGGGGTCGGCGCCCAGCTCAAGGGCGACATCCTCACGCTCATGGACCGTGGGGTCGTGGTGACCCTCGAGGACAAGGAGTCTGCGCAGCCCGACAAGGAGCTGGTCGGGCCGACGTGGACCCTCGAGTCCACCCAGGACGGCGACACCGCGTCGTCGCTCCCGGCTGGTGCCGAGCCGCCCACGATCACCTTCACGGCCGATGGCAGCGTCGCCGTGTTCACCGGGTGCAACCGGGGCAGTGGTGGCTACCAGGCCTCGTCGGACGGCACCTCCATCGACTTCGGGATGCTGGCGATCACCAAGATGGCGTGCAAGGACCCGGGGGCCGGGCTCGAGTCCGCCGTGCTGGCCGTGCTCGACGGCACCGTGTCCATGGCGATCCAGGGCGATCAGCTCACCCTCGGCAAGGGCGACCAGGGCCTGGTGTACCGGGCTGCCTGACCCGGCCGCGCCGCGCGCTCACGATGGCGCCCGACCTGCCGACAGGGTGGGGAGGGTCGGCGATCGGTGCCGACGAGGAAGGACGGCATGCGAGGACGGCTGCAGCGCGCCACGGTGGTGCTCAGCCTGGTCGTGGCCTGCCTGGCCACGGCTCGTCCCGCCGCCGGCGAGGTGGCCGACGGGTGGGACTACCGCTCGCTGTCGATCGCGGCGGACGCGATCCCGCTGGTGGGCCAGTTCACCGGCGACGCGGCCGACGACATCTTCTGGTACGTACCCGGCTCGGGCGCCGACTCGCTGTGGGTCGGGCACGTCGGCCGGCGCGGCGCCGATGCGTTCACCCGGATCCCGATGACGGTGAACGGCTCCTACCGGCCGATCGTGGCGGACGTGGCGGGTGACGACTATGCGGACATCCTCTGGTACGCGCCCGGCACCGCACCCGACTCGCTCTGGGTGTCGACCAACACGCCAGGCACCTTCGCGCCCGAGCCGGTGACGATCGACGGCTGGTACCAGCCGTCGGTGCTGCGCGACTTCACCAGCGCCGAGCGCAAGGACGACATCCTCTGGTACGCCCCCGGGTCGGCCCCCGACTCGCTGTGGCACCTCGCCGAGGACGGCTCGTTCGATCGCACCACCGTGCCGCTCTCGATCACGGCCAGCTACCGGGTCGTGGTGGGCGACTGGAACGGCGACAAGCTCGAGGACGTGATGCTCTACGCGCCCGGGGACGGCGCCGACCAGCGCTGGACCTCGCGCGCCGACGGACGCTTCCGAGCCGGCGCCTACAACATCGGTGGCGACTACCAGCCCGTCACCATCTACCAGCCCGGCGGTGACGGCATCTTCTGGTGGCAGTCCGGGACGCCCGCCGAGGCCTACTGGGTGAGCGATGCCAAGGCCTTCCGGCGTGCACCGGTGCCGGCGCGATCCGACGTGGGCATCGCGGTCTCGGCGGGCCTGCAGGGCGCGGTCGTCGCCGTGGGTGCGGGGCCCGAGGCCTACCTCTACGCCGAGCCGACCAGGGCCAGCTGGTACGGCCTCGCCGGCGCGGCCCACGACATCGGTGCGGGGCGGCGGCCGCTGATCGGCGACTACGACGGCGACGGCTACATCGACATCGTGTGGTACGGGCCCGGCGGCCTGTCCGACGCGCTGTGGTACATCGCGCCGACGGTCTCGGCCCAGCGGTCCCGTCAGGGGGCCGGCGCGGTGCACGCCACACCCTCGCCGACCCGCCGCTGACGGCGCGGTACCGTGGCGGTCCCGGCGCCACGGCCGCCCTGCTCGAGGAGTTCCATGATCCGGCGGATGCTCACCCTCGCCCTGCTCGCGCTCGTCGTCGGCGTCCTGCCGCCGCTCCGGGCCGACGCCGCCTCCGACGGCTACTGGGACTACCGGCCCCTGTCGGTGAACGGGTCCTACCGCCCCCTCGTGGGCGCGTTCGGCGGCGACAAGACCAGCGACATCCTCTGGTACGGGCCCGGCACCCGGCCCGACTCGCTCTGGCTCGGCCGGGTCGGCCAGCGGGGCTCGGCCGGCTTCGTCAAGCGCTCCCTCACCATCGGCGGCGCCTACCTGCCCGTGGTCGGCGACTTCGCCGGCGAGGGCCACGACGACATCCTCTGGTACACGCCCGGCAACGGCGGCGACTACCTCTGGACCAACACGGGCGACGGGCACTTCACCAGCACGCCGCTCCCGATGGGGGGCTCGTTCCACCCGTACCGCCTCGTCGACTACACGAGCGGCAAGGACGACATCTTCTGGTACGACGTGTCGACCCTCGCCTACTCCACCAACAAGCTGTGGCACTTCGACGACGCCGGCTCCGGTGCGGTCGAGAGCTCCGACCCGACGGGCGCGTCCAAGGGTCGCCCGGTGGTGGGCGACTGGGACGGGAACGGCTACGAGGACGTGTTCATCCACATCCCCGGCGTGCAGAGCGACGAGGCCCTGTTCGCCGACGTCAACGGGCTGACCTCCTCCCGGAGCTACACGGTCAACGGCAGCTACGAGCCGACCGTCGTCTACGACGTGCCCCGCGACGGCATCCTGTTCTGGGCCGACGGTGCGGCGGCCGAGGCCTACTGGCGGGGCACGTCGGCCAAGACCTTCACCAACGTCAAGGTGCCCGCGGTCGACGGGATCGGCACCGCGACCACCTGGCCGCTCGGTGCGGCCATCGTGAGCGGCTCCCAGGTGTACGACGGCATGTTCATCGGCACCGCGACCACCGGCACCTGGTACGACCTGGCCCCGAAGGGCCACGAGAAGGGCAACGAGCAGCTCCTCGTCGGCGACTGGGACGGTAACGACACCTCTGACCTGCTCTGGTACGCGACGGGCACCAACGCCGACGAGCTCTGGTACCTGGAGCCGTCGAGCGCAGGCGCGGCGGCTGCGAGGCTGGGGCGACGGCCTGCGTAGACTCGGAGCTTTCCTGAACGGGGTTCGAGGGAGCGTCACGTGGCTGAGATCGAGATCGGCATGGGGAAGGCGGGTCGTCGCGCCTACGGGCTCGACGACCTCGCGCTCGTGCCCAGCCGGCGGACCCGCGACCCCGAGGACATCGATCTCTCCTGGGAGATCGACGCCTTCCGCTTCGAGCTGCCGATCATGGCCGCAGCCATGGACAGCGTGGTCAGCCCCGAGCGAGCCGTCGCCATCGGGGAGCTGGGCGGCGTCGGGGTGCTCGCCCTCGAGGGCCTGTGGACCCGCTACGACGATCCCGAGCCGCTGCTCGCGGAGGTCGCGACCCTCCCCGCCGAAGTCGCCACCGTGCGGCTCCAGGAGCTGTCGGCCGAGCCGATCAAGCCCGAGCTGATCCGCGATCGCATCAAGGCCATCCGTGGGGCGGGGGTCACGTCGTGCGCCGCGATCACACCCCAGCGCCTGCCGGCGTTCGCGGACACGCTGCTCGCCGCCGAGCTCGATCTGCTCGTCGTCCAGGGCTCGGTCGTGTCCGCCGAGCACGTCACGCGCGACGAGGATCCGCTCAACCTGAAGACCTTCGTGCGCCGCTTCGACATCCCCGTGATCGTCGGCGGCTGCGCGAGCTACCAGGCCGCCCTCCACCTCATGCGCACCGGCGCGGCGGGGGTGCTCGTCGGCGTGGGCGCCGGCGCCACGTCCACCACCCGGCGGGTGCTCGGCATCGGCGCGGCTCAGGCCACCGCCATCGCCGATGCACGGGCCGCCAGGATGCGCCACCTCGACGAGACCGGCGTGTACGTCCACCTCATCGCCGACGGCGGGATCACCACCGGCGGCGACATCGCCAAGGCCGTGGCCTGCGGCGCCGATGCCGTGATGCTCGGGGCGCCGCTCGCGGCCGCGTCCGACGCCCCCGGTGGCGGCCGGCACTGGGGCCTCAACGGCGGCCACGCCGACCTGCCCCGCTCCGCGCTCGTCGACACGCCGCCGGTGGGGACCCTGCGCGAGGTCCTCGTCGGGCCCGCCCACCGCAGCGACGGGCGCACCAACCTGGCCGGCGCCCTCCGCCGCACGATGGCCACGTGCGGCTACCAGACGCTCAAGGAGCTCCAGAAGGCCGAGCTCACGATCACCCCGGTGCACCCATGACCGTTCCCGTCCCCGACACCGCCCCCGACCGGCCCGTCCTGGTCGTCGACTTCGGCGCCCAGTACGCCCAGCTGATCGCCCGCCGCGTGCGCGAGGCGCACGTGTACAGCGAGATCGTCCCGCACACGATCACCGCCGCCGAGGTCGCGGCCCGCAACCCGGCCGGCATCATCTTCTCCGGCGGCCCCAAGTCGGTCCACGTCGAGGGCGCACCCATCATCGACCCGGCGGTGTACGAGCTCGGCACCCCCGTGCTCGGGATCTGCTACGGCGCCCAGCTCATCGCCCAGCAGCTCCCCGGGGGCGTCGTCGCCAACACCGGCATCGGCGAGTACGGCCGCACCGAGATGGACGTCATCGCCCCCGGCGTGGTCTTCGGCGGCGGTCAGCCGGTGAAGCAGCAGGTGTGGATGAGCCACTTTGACTCGATCGCCACCGCGCCCGACGGGTTCACGGTCACCGCGAGCACCGCCACCACGCCCGTCGCCGCCATGGAGGACGTCGAGCGCCGCATCCACGCGGTGCAGTTCCACCCCGAGGTGGTGCACACGCCCCACGGCCAGGCCGTCCTCGAGGAGTTCCTCTACGACGTGTGCGGGTGCCCGCCGGCGTGGACCATGGGGTCGGTCATCGACACCCAGGTCGCCGCCATCCGCCAGCAGGTGGGCGACGCCCGGGTGATCTGCGCCCTCTCGGGCGGGGTCGACTCCGCGGTCGCCGCCGCCCTCGTGCACAAGGCGATCGGGCACCAGCTCACCTGCGTGTTCGTCGACACCGGCCTGATGCGGCTCGGTGAGGGCGAGCAGGTGGTGGAGACCTTCCAGCGCCACCAGGGGATCGAGCTGATCCACGTGCGCGCCGCGGACCGCTACTTCGAGCGGCTCGCAGGGATCACCGAGCCCGAGGACAAGCGCAAGGCGATCGGCGAGCTGTTCATCCGCATCTTCGAGGACGTCTCGGGCGGGATCGAAGACGCCCGCTTCCTCGTGCAGGGCACGCTCTACCCCGACGTCATCGAATCGGGCACGGCGAGCGCGGCCAAGATCAAGAGCCACCACAACGTGGGCGGGCTGCCCGAGGACATGCAGTTCGAGCT
>CAZUYW010000101.1:0-9434 GCA_964624775.1 uncultured Iamiaceae bacterium | reverse complement strand
AGCCAGTCGATGACCCGCTGGTCCCAGTCGTCGCCACCGAGGTTGGTGTCACCGTGGGTGGACTTCACTTCGAACACGCCGTCGGCGATCTCGAGGACCGACACGTCGAAGGTGCCGCCGCCGAGGTCGAACACCAGGATCGTCTGCTCCTGGGAGTCCTTCTCCAGCCCGTAGGCGAGGGCGGCCGCGGTGGGCTCGTTGATGATGCGCAGCACCTCGAGGCCCGCGATCTGGCCCGCCTCCTTGGTGGCGGTGCGCTGGGCGTCGTCGAAGTAGGCGGGGACGGTGATCACGGCCTGGGTGACGGTGTCGCCGAGGTAGGCCTCCGCGTCGCGCTTGAGCTTCATGAGCGTGCGGGCCGAGATCTCCTGGCTCGTGTACGCCTTGCCGTCGATGTCGATGGTCCAGCTGGTGCCCATGTGGCGCTTCACGGACCGGATCGTGCGATCGGGGTTGGTGATCGCCTGGCGCTTGGCGACCTCGCCCACGAGGACCTCGCCGTTCTTGGCGAAGGCCACGACTGACGGGGTCGTGCGTGACCCTTCGGCGTTGGGGATGACGACCGGCTCGCCGGCCTCGAGGACGCTGACGACCGAGTTGGTGGTGCCGAGGTCGATGCCGACTGCCTTGGGCATGGGGGTCTCCTGTGGGTGTTTCGGGTGATTCGAGAAGTTCGATCTCGCTCCAGGATAAAAGTTGAGCGTCCCATTATCAACTCGGACACCGAGATTCCTCCGGCCCTGGTCAGGAGCCTGCTCGGGCGACCTCGACCGCGCTCGCGAGCAGCCACCGCACGGTCGGCGCGCCGCCGGGCCCCCCGAAGTGGAGGTCGTCGGGCCGGATCTCGCCGCCCCGATCACGGGTCCGGCACCGACCCCGCGGACAGAGGTGCGCGTCGAGGTCGACCAGGCCGACGTGGCGCTCGCGGGCCACGGCCCGCACCACGGCGTTGGCACAGCCGACCGAGCGGTTCGTGGCCGGCACCCGGAACGGGCTCGTGGAGTGGGCGCCCGTGGCCAGCACCACGGCGGCCCCGGTGGTCGCCAGGTCGACCGTGGCCGCGCCGAGCCGCTCGGCGAGGAGCCGCCGGTACGGCGCGTCGCACGCGTGGCGGAACCGGGCGCCGATCTCGATCGCCGCGGTGGGCGGGCCTCCGAACAGCACCAGCACCACGTCGGGGCGGGCCGACCGGAGGGCCTCGGGCCAGTGCTGGCGACAGCCCGGCGGCCGGCTGACGTCGCCGGCATCGCCGCGCACCCGTCGGCCGTCCTGGAGGATCGAGCACCCGATCCACGCCCCGTTCGCCACGCGGACCGGGAACGAGGCGGGGTCCGCCGCGGGGTAGGCCGCGACCGATGCGGCGACGGAGTCCCCCACCACGAGCACGGTGCGGTCACCTGCGCGCCCGGGCGCCGCCGGCGACGCGGTGGGGCGGGCGGGGGCCGAGGCGACCACCACCGTGGCCCCGTCGCGCGTCGCGACCACCAGCAGCACGGCCACCACCGCCGACGCCGCCACCGCGGCCCGCACGCCGCGACGCCCCGGCAGCGCGCCGCCGTGGCGGATGGGCTCCTCGATCCACACGAAGCTGACGCCCGCCAGCAACAGGGTCAGCAGGACCCGGGCACCGAGGAGGGCGAGGCCGTGGAGGCCCGTGCGCGCCTCGTCGACCACGACGGCCACGGGCCAGTGCCACAGGTAGATCCCGTAGGACAGCCGGCCGAGCAACCGCAGCGCGGGGAGCGCGAGCAGCCGGGTGAGGTCGAGGCGCCCGGGTCGGTCGAGCACCACCCCCGCGACCACCAGCGCGCCCAGCAGCGACGCCAGGTGGAGGCCCCCGCGGTACAGCCAGGGGGACGTGCCCCCGAGGACCGCCCACAGGACGACGAGCGCGAGCAGCGCGCTCGGGGCGACGGCGAGCAGCACGACCTGGGCCCGGCGGGTTCGGCCGGAGCGCCGCGGGCGCGGCACCAACCAGCAGGCGACGACCGCCCCGAGGCACAGGGCGAACACCCGGGTGTCGGTCCCCTCGTAGAGACGGGTGGTCGAGGCACCCCACCACCGCAGGGCGACGAAGGCACCGGCCGAGGCCACGGCCCCCACCGCCGCGAGCGCGCCGACGAGCCACCGGGCCGCCGCGGGACCCCGACCCCGGGCCAGGACCGCGACGGCGATCGGCCACACGAGGTAGCACTGCTCCTCGATCGCCAGGCTCCACGTGTGGGCGAGGAGCGACGGGGCGAGGGCCTGGTCCCAGTAGCTGACGCCGCGCCAGATCGTGTGCCAGTTGGCCACGTAGCCGAGGGTCGCCAGGCCGTCGCCCCGGAGCACGGGCCGGTCGACCGGGCGGGCCCACCAGGCCGCCCACGCGGCCACGCCGACGAGGAGCGCGAGCAGCGCGGGCAGGAGGCGCCGGGCCCGCCGGCCCCAGAAGCGGGCCAGGGCGACCCGGCGGGTGCCGGCGACCTCGACCACGAGCAGCGAGGTGATCAGGTAGCCCGACAGCACGAAGAACAGGTCCACGCCCAGGTAGCCGCCCCGGAGGTACCCGAAGTGGAACGCCACGACGGCGACCACGGCGATGCCGCGCAACCCGTCGAGCGCCGGCACGTGGCGGAGGGTGGACGCACGGCGGGGACCGGCCGGGGCACGGTCGAGCACGGGCAACGGAGGCGCAGCCATCAGAACTCCCTGGTCGCGCCCGCCGCCGGCGACGCTAGCCCGACCCGTGCCGGGGTGGGAGCGTTCGCGGCCGGTCTGCCACGATGCAGCCATGGGTGATCCCACGACCGACTTCGTCGCGATGCTCGACCTCGAGTCCCACGGCCCCGACGTGTGGGTCGGCACGGGTCCCCGCTACCCCTGGGGCGGCCTCTACGGCGGGCAGATCGTTGCCCAGGCGCTGCGGGCCGCGGCGCACACGGTCGAGCCCCAGTACCGGGTGCACTCCCTGCACGCCTACTTCATCCGCCGGGGCGACCACGCCGAGCCGGTGCGCTACGAGGTCGACCGCGTCCGCAACGGTCGAGGCTTCGTGACCCGCACGGTCACCGCCCGCCAGGCCGTCGGGGCGATCCTGTCCATGTCGGCCTCGTTCCAGATCGACGAGGAGGCGCCCGAGGTCCAGATCGCCGACCTGCCCGACGTGCCCCGCCCGGCCGAGCTCGTCGAGGACTCGTGGAGCACGATGTTCGAGCGCCTCACCGTGCCCACCACCGATCTCGTCGGCCGGTCACGGGGCTGGATGCGCATCCGCGGCGACCTGGGCGACGACCCGATCCTGCACGCGTGCGCCATGGCCTACATGTCCGACGACTACCCGACCGACGCCGTCGTCGACCTCCAGCCCGACCGCCCGGACCCCGAGGTCGACGAGCACCCGTTCGTCGCCTTCTCCCTCGACCACGCCATCTGGTTCCACCGCCCGCTCCGGGCCGAGCAGTGGCACCTGACGGCGATGGTGTGCCACGGGATCATCTCCTCGCGCGGGCTCACGATGGGCCACGTGTTCACCGAGGACGGCGTCCACGTCGCCTCGGTGTCCCAGGAGGTCCTCCTCCGCCCCCGTCGCCCCTGACCCACCGCCCTTTCGTGCGGTTCGACCCCACCTGGTGGGGTCGATGCTCGCCAAAGGGCGATCAGGGGGTCGTGGTGGTCGTGGTGGCGCCCGCGCCGGTGGCGGGGGTGAGGCCGGCGAGGCGCAGGACGTGGGCCGCGACCCAGTCGCTGACGGCCCGGCCGCCCGGGCCCGGGTCGTAGTGGACGCCGTCGGGGCGCACGGTGCCGCCGTCGAGCTCCTCCTTGCACGGGCCCGTGCCGGGGCAGACCAGCTCGTTCAGGTCGAGCACCTCGGCGCCGGGCACGTCGGCCGCGATGCGGGGCAGGATCCGGTTCACGCAGTCGATGCGGTCCTGGGCACCCTCCACGGGGAGCGCGTTCGCACTGGTGCGCAGGATCGTGCCCATCACCACCGGCGCGCCGGTCGACGCCAGGCCGCGGACGACTCCGCCCATCACCTCGCGGAAGTGCTGGTCCCACACCGGATCGCAGGCCTGGCGCCACTCGCCGTCGAGCTTCAGGTAGTCGTTGGGCCGGGCGCCGACGAGCAGGAACACCGCGTCGGGGTGCGTCGCGGCGGCGAGCCCCGCCGGATCGGCGACGCACGTGCTCGGGGAGAACGGCACGCCGGCGAAGTTCGAGGCCTCGACCCCCTGGGCGACCTGCGAGCAGCCGGGCATGGTGCGGTCGATCGGGTTGATGCCGATGCGGGCCGGGTCGGCCACCGCGATGCGGGCCAGCGCCTGGGCCACCGAGTCGCCGACGTAGAGCACGTGGGGCGCGCCGGCGACGTTGACCGCCTTCCCGGGCGCCTCGGTCGGGACCGTCACCGCGCCCCGGGTGGCGAGCACGACGGCGAGGCCGGCGATCGCCATGCCGCCGAGCGCGGCGGACGCCCCGGCCCGCCCGCGCCACGCGCCGCGCCGGATGGGCGCCTCGACGAGGAGATAGGACGCGACGGCGACGGCGAGCGAGGCGCCGAGCTTCACCACCACGACGACGGCCGGCCCGAGCACGACGTCGCCGAGCAGGGGCCAGCGGCCGTTGCGCTGGTCGATCACCTGGAAGATCGGCCAGTGCCACAGGTACAGGCCGTAGGAGATCAGGCCCAGCCAGCGGAGCGGGGCGACCGCGAGCACCCGACCGAGGACCGGGGAGGTGCGGTCCGACGAAGCGACCACCACCAGCGCCCCGAGCACGCTCGCGACCGGCAGCCCGCCGCGGTAGAGCCAGGGCGACTGGCCGGACAGGCCGATCCACAGCGCGCCCAGGGCCAGGGCGGCGACGACGCCCACGCCCTCGCGCACCGCGGCCGGCACCCGCTCCGAGACCGGGCGCCGCCAGGCCGCCCACGCGACGCCGAGGAGCAGGGCGGCCGCGCGCGTGTCGGTGCCCTCGTACACCCGGGTGTCCGACGCGCCCCAGTGGTGGAGCGCGAGGAACAGGGCGGCACTCGCCGCAGCAAGGCCGAGCGCGAGCACCCCGACGGCCCGATCGAGCCGGCGCCCGAAGCGTCGGGCGAGCAGCACGACCACCAGCGGCCACACCAGGTAGAACTGCTCCTCGATCGCCAGGCTCCACGTGTGCTGGAGGGGCGATGGCGCGAGCGAGAGGTCCCAGTAGCTCGAGCCGGCGAGGATCGTGTGCCAGTTGGCCACGTAGAAGAGGGTCGCCAGGGCGTCGCCACGGATCTGGTCGAGGTCCACCGGCCGGGCGACGAACACGGCGAACAGCGCGACGCCGCCGAGGAGCACCAGCAGCGCAGGCAGGAGCCGCCGGATGCGCCGCACCCAGAACGCCAGCAGGTCGATCGCGCCCGTGGTGGCGTGCTCGGCGAGCAGCAGCGAGGTGATCAGGTAGCCCGACAGGACGAAGAACAGGTCGACGCCGAGGTAGCCGCCGGTGAGGTGGCCCGCGTGGTACACGAGCACCGCGGCGACCGCCGCGCCGCGCAGGCCGTCGAGCGCGGGCACGTGGGCGAACCCCCAGCGGCCGTGACCCGACGACGTGTGCGGCGAGGCCGGAGCACCCTCGGGTCGCGCCGGGGAGGGAGACGCCGCGGTCGCCGCTGGTCCGGACACGGCCAGCGACCCTAGCGGTCCCGAGTTCGGGCCCGATCGGCACGGTGACTACCGTCGGCGCCATGACTTCGACCCTCGTCCTGCTCCGCCATGGGCAGAGCACCTGGAACGCCGAGAACCTCTTCACCGGCTGGTGGGACGCCGACCTCTCCGAGCTCGGCCGCACCGAGGCCGCCAACGCCGGCACGCTCATGGCCGACGCCGGTGTGCGCCCCGACGTGGTGCACACCTCGCTGCAGACCCGCGCCATCCGCACGGCCAACCTCGCCCTCGACGCGATGGGCCTCCTGTGGCTCCCGGTGCGGCGCCACTGGCGGCTCAACGAGCGCCACTACGGCGACCTGACCGGGCGCAACAAGGCCGAGGCCACCGCCCAGTTCGGCGAGGACCAGGTCAAGGTGTGGCGCCGCAGCTACGACGTGCCGCCGCCCCCGATCGCGGCGGACAACGCCCACAACCCCAACACCGACGCCCGCTACGCGGCCCTCCCGGCCGACGTGCTGCCCGGCTCGGAGTGCCTGGCCGACGTCGTCGCCCGCATGCTCCCCTACTGGTTCGACGCGATCGTCCCCGACCTCGCCGGCGGACGCACCGTCCTGGTCGCGGCCCACGGGAACAGCCTCCGCGCCCTGGTGAAGCACCTCGACGGGATCAGCGACGCCGACATCGCCGGCCTCGACATCCCCACCGGTGTCCCGCTCGTGTACGAGCTCGACGACGACGCCCGGCCCACGACGGCGAAGCCGGTGCTCGAGCGGGCTCTCGGGGACCCCGAGGCGGTCAAGGCCGCCGCGGCCGCCGTCGCCAACCAGGCCAAGGCCGGCGCCTGACCGCCCGACCGCGCTCGATCGGGCACGACGCCGACAGCTTCCGTACACTCCCGGCCATGGCGTCACGCAAGAAGCACCTCGAGCACCTGGCCGAAACCCCGCTGTTCTCCGCGCTGGGCACCCGCGACCTCCAGCGCATCGCCAAGGCCTCGAACGAGGTGACGCGGGAGGCGGGCACCGTCCTCGTGGACCAGGGCGATGCCGGCCGTGAGGCGTTCGTGATCATCGAGGGCACCGCGTCGGTGAAGCGCAACGGCCGCAAGGTCGGCACGCTCGGCCCCGGCGACGCGATCGGTGAGCTGTCCCTGCTCGACCACGGCCCCCGCACGGCCACGGTCACCGCCGAGACCCCCGTGACCCTGCTCGTCCTGTCCGCCCGCGAGTTCAGCGGCGTCCTCGAAGAGGTCCCCGGCCTCGCCCACAAGATGCTGGCCCAGCTGGCCGGGCGGGTCCGCGAGCTCGACCGCCAGATCTACGGCTGACGCGGTCACCGTGACCCCCCGGCTTCGGCGCGCCCGCGCCGCGCTCGCCCTCGGGGCGGTCACGCTGCTCGCCACCGCGTGCGAACCGGCCGGCACGTCGCTCTACGACGCCGGCCACGTCTCCCCGATCGCCCAGCACGCCCTGACCCGCGACGGTTCCGATCAGATGGTGCTCACTACCGGCACGGCCACGCTCCGGGTCGACGCACCGGCGGCCAACGTGGGCACCAACACCCGCATCCTCCTGTGGCCACCGGCCACCCCCATGGCCGCCGACGAGCTGTCGTGCGCCACCTGGTCGGCCGCCTCGGTGCCCAACGTGCAGCAGGGCCTCGCCCTGCGCGTGCGGCGCGACGGCGACCGGTGGCGGGCCGTGACCGTGATGAAGAACGTGCTGTACGGCGCGGTCTGGCAGTTCAACGTGCTCACCTGGGACAACCAGGCCTCCCCCACGATGTCCCCGCGCGGCGCGGTGAACCTCGAGCCGATCTTCCGGCCCGGGGGCACCGTCGCCGACCTCCCGTGGAAGGTGTGCGCCAAGGTGTCGGGCCGCACCGTGACGCTCAAGGCGTGGCGCGGCGACGAGGCCGAACCGGCCTGGGGCGACGTCTCCCACGGCGGATCGGTGACCCTCCCGGCGGGCTGGGACTACGCCGGGAAGGCGGGCTGGTACCTCGGCCACATCCCCCCTGGCGGGTACGGCGCGATGACGGGGCTGCGGACCGCGGCGCTGTCGGGCTGACCTGCGCCGACGCCGCCTTCGGGGGCGCCGGCGCGAATCGCCGTCGCCATTCGGCCCGGACCAAACCGCGCGAGTAGGTTGCGCCTTGCTATGGCTACCGAAGAGACCACTGGCGCTTCGCGCATCAAGCCCAACCAGATCGTCCTCGGCCTCGGCATCGCGATCGCGCTGTTCATGGCCGGTTCCGGCGTCGCCCCGCTGATCACCGAGTGGCACGACGAGTCCGCCATCTCGCGGGAGGTGTTCTACAACATCCCCGGGCCGATGAAGCTGGCGTTCTACATCGTCATCCCGGCGCTCATCGTGTACGGCGCGTACATGTTCTCGCTGCGGGTGAAGAACTGGGAGCGGGGCGCCCCGGACAACCGGGCCACCACCCCCGAGAACGCCAAGCGCCGCTTCGAGAGCTTCCGCTCCGGCGTGTACATGCAGACGCTGCTGCGCGATCCCGCCGCGGGCATCATGCACAGCCTCATCTACTTCCCCTTCCTGATCCTGCTCGCCGTCACGACGGTCCTCGAGATCGACCACCAGGTCCCCGAGAGCATGAAGTTCCTGCACGGGACCACCTACCAGGGCTACTCGTTCGTCGGCGACGCGGCCGGCCTGCTCCTCTTCATCGGCGTGGCCTGGGCGATCGTGCGCCGCTACGTCGTCCGTCCGTACCGCATCCGCATCAAGACCAAGGTCGACCACGCGCTCGGCCTGGGCACCCTGTGCGCCCTCGCCGTGACCGGCTTCCTCACCGAGGGCTGGCGCATCGCCGCCGAGGGCACCCCGGCCTTCGAGAAGTGGTCCTTCGTGGGCTACCCGATCGCCACCGTGATCGATGGCATGGGCGGCCTCACCACCGTCCACCGCGTGCTGTGGTCCGCCCACGTCGTGACCTTCATGCTGTTCCTGCTGATCCTGCCGGTCACGATGATGCGGCACATGTTCACCTCGCCGCTGAACATGTACCTGAAGGATCGCGAGCGCCCCAAGGGCGCCATGCGGGCCATGCCGAACCTCATGGAGACCGAGCTCGAGAGCTTCGGCGCCAACGTCGTCGAGGAGTTCACCTGGAAGCAGCTGCTCGACACCGACGCCTGCACCATGTGCGGTCGGTGCACCTCGGTCTGCCCCGCCCACGCAACCGGCAAGCCCCTCGATCCCCGCGAGATCGTGCTCAAGACCGGTGAGGTCATGGCCGCCTCGGGCACGCCCGCCGTGTCGCCCCCGATCGCCACGGTCCCCGAGATCACCATCGAGTCGAACTCGCTCTTCGAGCGCATCACGCCCGAAGAGGTGTGGTCCTGCACCTCGTGCAAGGCGTGCGACGAGATCTGCCCGGTCAACATCGAGATCCTCGACAAGATCCTCGACATGCGGCGCTACCTCATGCTGATGGAGTCGAACTTCCCGTCCGAGCTGGGCAACGCCTACCGCGGCATGGAGAACTCCGGGAACCCTTGGGGCATGAGCCAGTCCGACCGTGCCGCGTGGACCTCCAAGGTCGACGACGTCACCATCGTCGACGGCTCCGAGGAGTGGGACCACGAGTACCTGTACTGGGTCGGCTGCGCCGGGTCCTTCGACGACAAGAACCAGAAGGTCACCCAGGCCATGGCCAAGCTGATGCAGCGGGCCGGCATCGACTTCGCCATCCTCGGCCCGTCGGAGAACTGCACCGGCGACCCCGCCCGCCGCTCGGGCAACGAGTACATCTTCCAGATGCTCGCCATGCAGAACATCGAGACGC
>CAZUYW010000100.1:6737-9475 GCA_964624775.1 uncultured Iamiaceae bacterium | reverse complement strand
TCAGCGAGGGCGCCTGCATGATCCGCTCCAAGGGCGAGGCCGGCACCGGCAACGTCGTCGAGGCGGTCCGCCACCTGCGCTCGATCACCGGCGACATCCGCAAGATCACCCAGGCCGATCCCGCCGAGCTGTTCGACTGGGCCAAGCGCCTCCAGGCCCCGCTGCCCCTCGTGCAGGAGATCCACGACACCGGCAAGCTCCCGGTGCCCATGTTCTGCGCCGGCGGCCTCGCCATCCCCGCCGACGCCGCCCTCGCCATGCAGCTCGGCGCCGAGGCCGTCTTCGTCGGCTCGGGCATTTTCAAGAGCGACAACCCCTCGGCCCGCGCCAAGGCCATCGTCGAGGCCACCACGCACTACAACGACCCCGCGATCCTCGCCAAGGTGAGCCGCGGCCTCGGTGCCGCCATGCCGGGCCTCGAGATCGGGTCGCTCGCAACCACCTTCGCCGACCGGGGCTGGTAGCCCCCACGTGACGCCCACGATCGGGCTGCTCGCGCTCCAGGGCGCCGTCGAACCCCACGCCGCCGCCTTCGAGGCGCTCGGGGTCCCCACGCGCGCCGTGCGCACCCCCGACCAGCTCGCCGAGGTCGACGCCCTCGTCGTCCCGGGCGGCGAGTCCACCACCATGACGCGGCTGCTCCACACCTCGGGGCTGGCCGAGCCGCTGCGCGCCGGGCTCGCCGCGGGCCTGCCCGCGTTCGGCACCTGCGCCGGGATGATCGTGCTCGCCCGCACCGTGCTCGACGGCCGCCCCGACCAGGTCCCCTACGAGGCGATCGACATCACGGTGCGCCGCAACGCGTTCGGCCGTCAGGTCGACTCCTTCGAGGCCGACCTCGCCGTCGACGGCCTCGCGGACCCGTTCCACGCCGTGTTCATCCGCGCCCCGTTCGTGGAGGAGGTGGGCGCCGGGGTGGAGGTGCTCGCCGAGATCGGCAACCATGCTGTGCTGTGCCGCCAGGGCCAGGTGCTCGTGTCGGCGTTCCACCCGGAGCTCACGCCCGACCTCCGGGTCCACCAGCTCTTCCTGTCCCTGCTCGCATCCTGAACCGTCCTCCGAGGAGATCCCATGTCTGGTCATTCCAAGTGGGCAACCATCAAGCACAAGAAGGGCGCCACCGACGCCAAGCGGGCGAAGGTGTTCGCCAAGCTGATCCGCCAGGTCGAGGTCGCCGCCCGCGAGGGCGGGCCGGACCCCGAGATGAACCCCTCGCTGCGGACCATGTACCAGAAGGCCCGTGACGCCTCGGTCCCGCTCGACACCATCGAGAAGGCCATCAAGCGCGCCACCGGCGGCGTCGAGGGCGTCTCCTACGAGCAGATCACCTACGAGGGCTACGCCCCCGGCGGGGTCGCCCTGCTCATCGAGGTCCTCACCGACAACCGCAACCGCAGCGGCTCCGACGTGCGCGGCATCTTCAACAAGCGGGGCGGGTCCCTCGCCGAGCCGGGCGCCGTCGCCTGGCAGTTCGAGCGCAAGGGCACGCTCCTCGTCGACGGGGCGGCCGACGAGGACGAGCTGATGCTCGCGGCCATCGACGCCGGGGCCGAGGACATCGAGCGCGAGGGCGAGGCCTGGCGCGTCACCACCGACCCCCACGACCTCCACGCGGTGCGCACCGCGGTCGAGGAGGGCGGCTTCACCGTCGAGTCCGGTGACCTCACCATGGTCGCCCAGAACCTCGTCGAGATCGGCGAGAGCGGGCCGGCCAAGAAGATCCTCGACCTGATCGACGCGCTCGAGGACCTCGACGACGTGCAGGCCGTCTACGGCAACTTCGACATCACCGACGACGTGCTCGCCCAGCTGGGCTGACCCACCGGTCCGCACCCGTCCCATCCCCCCAGGAGCGACATGGCGATCAGCATCGGTGAGGCGGCCCCAGCCTTCACCCTCCCCGGCATCCACGACGGCGTCCGCCGCGACTACTCGCTCGCCGAGTTCGCCGGCCGTCCCGTGGTGCTCGCGTTCTACCCCGGCGACAACACGCCGGTGTGCACCAAGCAGCTGTGCGCCTACACGTCGGACCTCGACGCCTTCACCGAGCTCGACGCCCAGGTGCTCGGCATCAGCGCCCAGGACGTCGACAGCCACGAGGGCTTCGCCGCCAAGCAGTCGCTCGGCATGCCCCTGCTGGCCGACGTCGACAAGGCAGCCGCCAAGGCCTACGGCGTGCTCGGCATCGCCGGCCAGTACCGGCGGGCCGTGTTCGTCGTCGACGGCGGCGGCATCGTGCGCTACGCCCACGTCGCGCCGCTCGTCGGGGTCACCTACAAGCCCACCGCCGAGCTGCTCGCGGCGATCCGCGCCGCGAGCGCCGCCTGAGCGATGGCGGTCACCAAGGGCGACGTCGCTCCCGGGTTCACGCTCCCCGGCACCCTGAACGGGGTGCGCCGCGACTACTCGCTCGCCGAGTTCGCCGGCCGTCCCGTCGTGCTGGTCTTCTACCCGGGTGACAACACGCCCGTGTGCACCCGCCAGCTGAACAGCTACACCCGCGACATCGCCCAGTTCGAGGCGCTCGACGCCCAGGTGCTCGCCGCGAGCCCCGAGGGGCTCGACAGCCACGAGGGCTTCGCCGCCGCCCAGGGCGGGTTCGGCTTCCCGCTGCTCGCCGACGAGGCCAAGGAGCTGGCGCGGGCCTACGGCGTGCTCGGCCCGATCGGGTACTACCGGCGCTGCGTGTTCGTCGTCGACCGCGACGGCCGCCTGGCCTACGTCCACCGCGGCTTCGC
>CAZUYW010000100.1:1991-6637 GCA_964624775.1 uncultured Iamiaceae bacterium | reverse complement strand
TCAGATGCCGTCGTTGACGCCGAGGAGGCGGCTGCGGGAGACGGCGCGCATGCCGCGGCTGAGCCCGACGATGGCGATCACCCAGGCGAACGCGCCGAGCGCGAGGCCGGCGAGCTGGGCGCCGAACAGGGCGCCGGTCGACTGGCTGTAGGCGATCATGATCATCGGCAGGGTCACCAGGCCGGCGGCCTGCTGGGCGGCGGCGGTCGACTTCACCCGCGCCGACAGGCGCAGCACGAGCGACAGCGTCAGGGCGAGGAACGGCGGGACCACCCACAGCATCAGCACCCACCACTGCTGGGTCGGGAAGAACCAGCCGCCGACCTCGGGGCCGACGAAGAAGTTCACGATCAGCGAGTAGATGGCGAACCCGAGGATCGTGGTGGCGTAGCCGGGCACCAGGCTGGCGATCAGCTTGCCGAGGTAGATCTCGCGCTCGTGGGCGGGGGAGTGGGCGAGGAACTCGCCGGTGCCGCGCTCGCGCTCGCCGACGATGGTCGAGGCGCCGATGGCGGTCGAGATCGTGAGCGGGACGACCACCGCGATCGGGGCGAGGAGGAACACCGCCAGTGCGTACGCCGTCTTGCCCTCGTCGCTCTGGCCCTTGATCTGGGCCTGGGCCGCCTTGGGCAGCACCTTCAGCGTCTGGGACATCTGCGAGACGACCTGCACGTCGCCGATCTTGGTGATCGTCAGCAGGAGGATCGTGGGGATGATCAGGAAGAAGATCGCCCCGAGGAAGATCATGGGCATCCAGAAGCCCTTGTCCTCGAGCAGCTGGCGCATGTCGGAGCGGGCGACGATGCCGACCCGCTTCCAGTTGAGGGCGAGCCACCCGGTCCGCGGCGGGATCGGGACGAGGACCTCGGGCTGGCGGCCCGTCGGCTCGGCGATGGCGGTCATCGGGTCTCCTCGGTGGTCGATCCGGGCCAGCCGGTGAGGGCGGCCACCTGGCGGTGGCGGTCGGTCACGGGCGCGGCGGGCGGCAGGTCGTCGGTCGGTGCGGTCGGGCTCAGCTGGCGGCCGCCGTCGTCCGCGATGGCCTTCTTGGTGCGGACCGCGAAGTAGAGGTCCTCGAGCGTCGGCACGATCGGCTCGGCCCGGGTGAGCCGGGCGCCGTTGGCGACGAGGCCGGTGATCACGTCGGGGATGCGGTGGTCGCCGTCGAGGTGGAGGCGCAGCTGGTTCGGGTCCGAGTCGGGCTCGACGGTGCGCACGCCCGGCAGCTTGGCGGCGATGGCGAGCGTGCTCGGGTCCTCGGCGCCGACGAGGACCACCGTGTTGGGCCAGAACCGGCGGGTCAGCTCGGTGGGGGTGCCGGCGATCAGGTCGGCGCCGTCCTCCATGACCACGACCTGGTCGGCAAGGCCCTCGGCCTCGAGGAGGAGGTGCGTGCACATCACGACGGTGCGTCCGTCGTCGGTCATCTCGCGGATCATCTCGAGCACGGCGTGGCTCGACTCGGGGTCGAGGCCCGACGTGGGCTCGTCGAGGAGCAGCAGGTCCGGCCGGTGGAGGATCGACCGGGCGAGGGCGAGGCGGGTCTTCATGCCGGTGGAGAACCCGCCGACCCGCTGGTCGAGGGCGTGCTCGATGCCGAAGCGGGCCGCCGCCTCCCGGATGCGCCGGTCGGTGTCGGCGGTGCGACCGAGGCCGTACAGCTCGGCGGCGTAGGAGAGGTTCGCCCGGCCGGTGAGCCGGTCGTAGAGCGCAGGCTTGGCCGACACGACGCCGCAGCGCAGGCGGACCTGCTCGCCGAAGACGGCCGGGTCGACGCCGAACGTGCGGACCCGCCCGTGGTGGGCCTCGAGGGCGCCGGTGATCATGCGGATCGCCGTGGTCTTGCCGGCGCCGTTGGGGCCGAGCAGCACGGTGATGCGGTTGGCGGGCACGACGAGGTCGAGCCCGGCGAGGGCGTCGACCTGGCCGAAGCGGCGGCGGACGCCGGCGAGCTCGACGACCGGCGGCGCCTCGGCCGAGGGTGGGGTGGCGGTCATGACCCCTTCCATCGGCAGGTCACGGGCCGAGTTGACCCCGGAACGGGGCCGGCGCGGCGGTGCGCGCCGGGCGGGGGCCGCCGGGCTAGCGTCGTACACATGTTCGTCCTCGGCATCGACCCCGGTCTGTCCCGCTGCGGGTACGGCGCGGTCCGCGGCACCGCCCGCGACCCCCAGGCCGTCGCCATCGGGGTGCTGCGCACCGACCCGGCGGCGCCGCTGCCCCAGCGCCTCGCCGAGCTCCACGCCGAGCTCACCGCCCTGGTCGACGAGCTGCGGCCCGATGTCGTGGCCGTCGAGCGCATCTTCTTCCAGCACAACGTGCGCACCGCCATGTCGGTGGGCCAGGCGAGCGGCCTGGCCATGGTGGCGGCCCAGCTCGCCGGCTGCGAGGTGGTCCAGTACTCGCCGAACGAGGTGAAGCTCGCGGTGGCGGGCGACGGCGCGGCCGACAAGACCCAGGTGGCCACCATGGTCCAGCGCCTCCTGCGCCTGGCCGAGGCGCCCCGGCCCGCGGATGCGGCCGACGCTGCCGCGCTGGCCCTGTGCCACCTCGCCCACGCCCCGGCGCGGGGCCGCCTCGCCGCCGCGGGGAGGGCCCGGTGATCGGCTCGCTCCGCGGCGACCTGCTCGACCGCTCGCTCACCGGCGAGGTACTCGTCGAGGTCGGCGGGGTGGGCTACCGGGTCCAGGCCGGGCCGGCCACGGCGGCCCGCCTCGGCGACCTGGGGGCCACGGTGTTCGTGTGGGTCCACCACCACGTCCGCGAGGACGCCCAGACCCTCTACGGGTTCGCCACCCGCGAGGAGCGCGACACGTTCGAGGCGCTGCTCGGCGCCCACGGCGTCGGCCCGGCGCTGGCCCTGGCCATCCTCGCCGTCCACCCGCCGGTCAACCTGGCCCGCGTCCTGGCCGACGAGGACGTCGCCGCCCTGTGCCTCGTGCCCGGGGTCGGCAAGAAGACCGCGGCCCGGCTGCTGATCGAGCTGAAGTCCCGCCTCGACCTGCCCGACCTCGGCGAGGCCGCCGCCGGGATCTCGGTGGCCGGCGGGGGCGAGGGCGGCTCGGTGCGCGCCGACGTGCGCGACGCCCTGGCGGGCCTCGGCTACGGCCCCGAGGAGATCGCCGAGGCCACCCGCGACCTGCCCGAGGCCGACGCCGGCGCCGCGCTCAAGGTCGCCCTGCAGCGCCTGGCGGCGCGCTGAGCCTGGCAGGATCGACCCGATGCGCGACGAGCTGCTGACCCCCGAGCCGCTGGAGCCGGCCGAGCTCTCCGACGAGGCCGGCCTCCGGCCCCGCTCGCTCGACGACTTCGTGGGCCAGGCCGAGCTCAAGGAGCACCTGTCGATCATGCTGGGCGCGGCCCGTGCCCGGGCCCAGGCCGTCGACCACCTGCTCTTCGCCGGGCCGCCCGGGCTCGGCAAGACGACCCTCGCCGGCATCGTGGCGGCCGAGATGGAGGCGGACCTCCACGTCACCTCGGGCCCCGCGCTCGAGCGGGCGGGCGACCTCGCGTCGATCCTGTCCCAGCTCGGCGAGGGCGACGTCCTCTTCATCGATGAGATCCACCGCCTGTCGCGCGCCGTCGAGGAGGTGCTCTATCCCGCCATCGAGGACTTCCAGCTCGACATCGTGCTGGGCAAGGGACCGGCGGCGCGCTCGATCCGGATGGACGTGCCGCGCTTCACCCTCGTGGGCGCCACCACCCGCACCGGCCTGATCACCGGCCCGCTGCGGGACCGCTTCGGCCTGGTGGCCCGGCTCGACTACTACGAGGCGGCCGACCTCGAGTCGATCGTGGTGCGGGCCGCGGGCATCCTCGGCGTCGACGCCGATCCCGACGGCGCCCGCGAGATCGCCCGCCGATCCCGGGGCACGCCCCGCATCGCCAACCGCCTCCTGCGCCGCGTGCGCGACTTCGCCGAGGTGCGCAGCACCGGTCGGGTCGACGCCGCCGCGGCCCGCGAGGGCCTGCGGGTCTTCGGGGTCGACGAGCGCGGCCTCGACAAGGTGGACCGCGCCCTGCTGGTGGCGCTGTGCGAGCGCTTCGGCGGCGGTCCGGTCGGCCTGTCCACCCTCGCCATCAGCGTCTCCGAGCCCACCGAGACGGTGGAGGACGTGTACGAGCCCTTCCTCATTCGCGAGGGCATGCTGATGCGCACCCCGCGGGGCCGCGTCGCCCTGCCCGCGGCGTGGGACCACCTCGGCCTGCGGGCCCCGGCCTCGGCCCCGGATCACACGCCACCCGAGGGGCTCTTCTAGCCTCAGGGCCGTGGAGATCGCCTTCAACCCCTCGCCCGAGCCCACCCTGGGCGTGGAGGTCGAGCTCGAGGTGGTCGACCTCGCCACCGGCGAGCTCGCGTCGGTGGCCACCGAGCTGCTCGCCGAGCTCGGCGCGGGCCACCCGGGCGGGGAGCACCCCAAGGCCAAGCACGAGCTGTTCGAGTGCACCGTCGAGGTCATCACGGGCGTGTGCCACACCGTCGCCGAGGCCCGCACCGACCTCGCCGCCACCATCGACGAGCTCCGGGCGGTGGCCGAGCCGCGGGGCCTGGGGCTGCTGTGCTCGGGCAGCCACCCGTTCTCCTCCTGGGCCGACCAGCAGGTCAGCCCGGACCCCCGCTACGGCCAGCTCGTCGACGAGATGGC
>CAZUYW010000100.1:0-1891 GCA_964624775.1 uncultured Iamiaceae bacterium | reverse complement strand
GTGCGCGAGCTGGCGGAGGACCTGGCATGACCGTCGCCCCCGCCGAGCGGTCCGCCCGGGCCGACCGTCACGACCGCCTCGCCGCGCTGGTGGCGCCCCGCGAGGTCGCGCTGATCGCCCTGCGCCGCGACCTCCACGCCCACCCCGAGCCGTCGTGGCAGGAGTTCCGCACCACCGACCTCCTGGCCGAGGCGCTCACCGCAGCCGGGCTGGCGCCGCGCACCGGCCCCCACGGCACCGGGCTCATCTGCGATGTCGGCACCGAGGGCCCGATGGTCGCCATCCGGGGCGACATCGACGCCCTCCACCTGCCCGACACCAAGGACGTGCCGTACCGCTCGACCGTGCCTGGCGTGTGCCATGCCTGCGGGCACGACCTCCACGCCACCGCCGCGCTGGGCGCCGGGCTGGCCCTCGCCGAGCTGGCCGCCGCGGGCGAGCTGCCGGGCCGGGTGCGACTGCTGCTCCAGCCGGCCGAGGAGGCGGTGCCCGGCGGGGCGCTCGGCTTCGTGGCCGCCGGGGCCATGGACGGCGTCGAGGCCGCCTTCGGCCTGCACGCCGATCCCTCGCTGCCGGTGGGACGCATCGGCGTGAGCGCCGGGCCGATCACCTCGGCCGCCGACCAGCTCGACATCCGCCTCGCCGGCCCGGGCGGCCACACCGGGCGCCCCCACGAGACCGTCGACCTCGTCCACGCCGCCGCCCGCGTGATCGTCGACCTGCCCCTGATCCTTGGCCGCCTGTGCGATCCGCGCGACGGCCTCAACATCACCTTCGGCGCGATCGAGGCCGGCCACGCCCCCAACGTGATCCCCACCGAGGCCCACATCCAGGGCTCGCTGCGGGCGTCGGGCCGAGGCGCGTGGGACGAGGCGGGCGCCCGGCTCGAGGGCGTCCTGGCGTCCATCGTCGAGCCGCTCGGCGCCACCTGGATCCTCGAGCACCGGCGCGGGGCCCCGCCGATCGTGAACGACCCCTGGCCGGTCGACGCCGTGCGTCGGGCCGGTGTCGAGGTCCTCGGCGCCGAGTGCGTCGGCCCCACCGCCCAGAGCGCCGGCGGCGAGGACTTCTCCTGGTACGGCGATCACGCCCCCGTCGGGTACTTCCGCCTCGGCGTCCGCGGGCCTGGTGCCCCCAAGGTCGATCTCCACGCCAGCTCCTTCGACGTCGACGAGGCGGCGATCGCCCTCGGTGCCCGGCTCCTCGCCGGCGCCGCGCTCGAAGCCCTCGTCGACCTCGCCGCCCGCTGAGCCTCCGTGGACGCCGCCGAGCTCGACTACGAGCTGCCCCCTGACGCCATCGCCCAGACGCCGATCGAGCCCCGCGACGCGGCCCGGCTGCTCGTCGACCGCGGCCCCGACGCGCCCGTCGAGCACCGCCGCGTCGCCGATCTCGCCGACCTGCTCGAGCCCGACGACGTCCTCGTGGTCAACGACACGCGGGTGATCCCGGCCCGCCTCCACCTCGCCAAGCCGACCGGTGGGGCCGTGGAGGTGCTCCTCCTGGCCCGTCGTCCCGAGGGCGACTGGGAGGCGCTGGTCCGCCCGAGCCGCCGGGTGCCGCCAGGCACCCGGCTCCGCCCGGTGGCGGCCGCCGAGGCACCCGACGTCGAGGTCGAGGTGGGGGAGGTGCTCGGCGACGACGGCCGGCGCCGGGTCGCCCTGCACGGGTCCGGCGATCCCGACGCGCTGCTCGCACAGCTCGGCGAGGTGCCGCTGCCGCCCTACATCCACGAGCCGCTCGCCGACCCGGAGCGGTACCAGACCGTGTTCGCCGACCGGCCCGGCTCGGTCGCCGCGCCCACCGCCGGGCTGCACCTCACCGACGACCTCCTCGCCCGCATCCGGGCCCGGGGCGTCACGGTGGCCACCGTCGAGCTCGTCGTGGGCCT
>CAZUYW010000099.1:0-9494 GCA_964624775.1 uncultured Iamiaceae bacterium | reverse complement strand
CCCTTTCCCATGCGCTCGCCGACTTCCTGACAAGTCCGCTCAATCACACCGAGGGTCAGGATGGCCCCGACGACTTCGATCGGCCGCAGACCGTCGCCAGCTACTCCGCCGTGGCCTCGGTGATCATGTGGGGCGTCGACTTCGCCACGGTCGCGGTCGGCCAGGTCTTCGAGTGCATGGACATCATGTTCGAGGGGGAGTTCCCCGACGAGCGGATCGCCGAGGTGTCGTCAGCCACTGCCCGTATTCGCGAGATCGTGGCTCGGGTGGTTGAGGTGTCTGGCCCCGGTCGGCCTGGGCTGACCCCTGAACTCCTTGCCGCCATTCGGTCGTAGGTGCCGTTCGCCAGGAGCGTATGGTCGCCACATGCATTGCCCCCGCTGCGGCTCCAAGGCGACGCTGCGCGACGGCGCGCTCATCTGCACGCGCACCGGCTGGGACATGTCGGTTCATGTGAGTTCCAGACTGATCTCGGTCTACGAAGGCGGAGATCCGCCAAGACCTCCCGTGGTGTCATCCGGCTTTCCTGGCTGGGGCGGCAACTGGTTCTGCCCCGGTGATGGTGATCGAGCGGTGGAGGTGGCGGGCGTCGTGTCGTGCCCCACCTGCAACCGTCCGATGAACCAGTTCCTCTACGAACTCATCGAGTTCCACGGGCTGCACCCGGCCTAGGTCACCCGGCGACGGACCAGGTCCTGGTGATGATGAGGGTTGGGGTTGTGGAGCAAGTCCCCCCTCCGACACCAGCAGATTGCGAAGGAAACCCCAGGTCAGCGGCCTGGGGTTTCGTCGTTCCCGGGGCTCGGTGCCCTGGGGTCGTCGACCTTTGCTTGCCCGAGCCTTCGCCGTGTCCGTACAATCTGCCGTACAAGGAGGCGGAGCAGCCATGGCAGTGAAGACGGATCGGATTGAGGCGCGGCTGTCGCCCGACGAGCGCGCCCTGATCGAGCGGGCCGCCTCGGTCGGCGGTGTGTCCGTGTCGGCGTTCCTCGTCGGTGCCGCCGTCGAGCGTGCCGACGAGGTCCTGGCCGCGGCCAACACCACGGTGGTGCCCGCCGACTACTTCGACGGCCTGCTGGCCGCCCTGGATGAGCCCGACGCTGCGCCCCGGCTGACCGAGGCCGCTGGACGCGCCCGTCGGAAGCAACGCATCGCCGCCTCGTGACCCTGCGCGTCGAGCCGCTCGACGACCACGACCTCTCGGGGTTCGGATGTGGCAGACCCGAGCTCGACGAGTGGCTCCGCCGGCATGCCGTCAACGCTCGGGGCCAGGGCACGCGCACGTACGTGCTGGTCGACCGCGATCGGCGGGTCATCGGGTACGTCGCGATCGCCCCGCACCTGCTCGCACGGGACGACGCACCCAGCCGACTGGGGCGCGGCGCGCCCGAGCAGATCCCGGCGATCCTGCTGGCCAAGCTCGCGCTCGACGAGTCGGTCCAGGGCCAGGGGCTGGGTGCCGAGCTCCTGGTGCGCGCGCTCGAGGTCGTGGTCTTGGCGGCGCGGCGCGCGGGAGGGCGCGTGGTCGTCGTCGACGCCATCGACGACGAGGCGCGCACCTTCTACGAGCACCACGACTTCGTCCCGCTTCCGGGCGAGTCCCGTCGTCTCATGATGAAGCTCAGCACCGCGGCGAAGGCGCTCGGGATGCCGTGGCCCTGAGTCCGGCAGCGAGGACGGAGGAGCCGTGGCGGGTCCGTATCGTGCAGCCATGAGCGAGCACCACCACGGACCCCGGACCATCGAGCGCCACGCCGACGTCGCCATCCTCACGGGGTCGAGCGCCGGGCTGGCTGCCGCGAGCGAGCTGGCCGGGCGGGGGTGGTCGGTGATCGTGGTCGACGCGGGCGGTGCCGCCGGCGACGGAGCGGGGCCGCAGGGCACCGACGCCGAGCGCGAGGCCGTGCGCCGCGACGGGGTGGAGGTCCTGGCGGGCATGGCGATCGACGTCGAGGAGGGTGGCGACGGTCCGGCCCGGGTGCGCCTCACGGGCGGGCACGCGATCGTGGCCCGGCGTGTGCTCGCCGCCGATGCCGTGACGACGGGGGCGGGCGGTGCGGCAGGGGTCGAGGTCGCCGACGACCTGGACGCCGAGGACGCGGCGGCGGGCGGGCGACCGTCGGCCAACCAGGCCGACTGGGACCACCGCTATGGCGGCGAGCAGATGTGGAGCGGGAACCCGAACGGCACGCTCGTCCATGAGGTCACGGGGATGACGCCGGGTCGGGCGCTCGACATCGGGGCCGGCGAGGGCGGCGACGTGATCTGGCTCGCGGAGCAGGGCTGGACGGTCACCGCCAACGACATCTCCGGTCGGGCGCTCGACCGGGTCCGGGCCGAGGCGAGCCGACGCGGCCTGGAGGTGGCCGCCTGCCACGCCGACGTGAACGACGCCGACCCGTTCCCGGCCGGCAGGTTCGACCTGGTGACCGCCCACTACGCCTCGATCCCGCGCCGGGCCGACGGCCGGGGCGTGGCCAACCTGATCGGTGCGGTCGCCCCGGGCGGCACCCTGCTCGTCGTCAGCCACGACCTGGCGCCGATGCGGGCGCCGATCGATCCCCGCCAGACGAGCCGGGCCTTCGACCCCGACGCCTACGTGCGGGTGGAGGACGTCGCCGCCGCGCTCGCCGAAGACGACGGCGGCTGGGACATCGAGGTCCACGGGTCCCGGCCCCGGCCACCCGGCGCGGTGTCCACCCATCACGTCGACGACGTGGTGCTGCGCGCCCGCCGCCGGGCGGGCTGAGCTCGGGTCAGTCCTCGGCGGGCAGCGCCGGACGGGGCGAGACCCGACGCAGCAGCGCTGCCTCGGCCTCGTCGTAGGGGCGCCCGTCGGGGTGGAGCAGCTCGTGGAACCAGCCCCGCTCGGGCTTGTCGGGCCGGATCCACGACGTCCACGAGTACTTGGTCTGCGTGCGCCCGTCGACCAGGCCCCACGTGTAGGCGCCGACACCCTCGTCGCGGAACACCTCGGCGAGGCGCACCGGCGAGTTCGGACGGCCCATCCACTCCGTGCAGATCAGCGGGCGGCCGTAGGAGCGCAGCGTGCCGATCGCGGCCCGCAGGGTGTCGTCGCCGCCGTACCAGTGGAACGAGATCACGTCGGACCGCTCGAGCGCGATGCGGGCCACTCGGCTCGCCCGCTCCGGGTGCTTGTGGGGGGACTCGTAGACGCCGACGGTGAGCGGCTGATCGGGGTCGACGGCGGCCGCCCAGTCCCACACCTGCTCGAGCAGGTCGGCCACCAGGTTGCGCTTGTCGGCCGGGTCTCGGCGGGCGTAGGAGAAGTTCGGGCTGTCGGGCTCGTTGAACAGGTCCCACACCACCACCCGCTCGTCGTGCCCGAAGCGCTCGATCACGCTCTCGACGTAGGGCTGCAGGCTCGCCCACCGGCTCCGGTCGGCGAGCACCGCGGCGCCGGGGCCCTGCAGCCACGTCGAGTTGTGGATCCCGGGTCGCGGGGCGCGCTGGGGTCCCGGCCGCGGCTCGGGATCCCAGATGCCGTCGAACAGGACCGGCATCACCGAGATGCCGTGCCCGGCGGCGAGGTCGAGCACACGATCGAGGCGATCGAGGAACCCCTCTCGGTCGACGAGCCAGGCGAGATCGTGCAGGAACAGGCGGATGCTGTTCATGCCCACCGTCTCGGCGGCCCAGCCGAGCTCGCGGTCGATCGTGGCGGGGTCGAACGTCTCGGCCTGCCACAGCTCGAGCTGGTTCGACGCCGTCGACGGGGCGAAGTTGGCGCCGAGCAGCCATCCGGTGGCGTCGCCCCAGGCCGTGGCCCGTTCGGTCGACCACCGCGCTCGGGGGCGCACGGCGACGGGCCGGCTCGCGCCGTAGGCGCGGGCGTTGGCGAGCGCAGCCGCGGTGATGGCTCGGCTCCGGCTGGTCATCGTGGGCTCTCCCGAGGGTCGACGTGGGCGGTGCGCCACGGTAACCGTGCGATGATCGACGACGTGCTGGCGCTCGCGGGAACCCGATCGTGATCCCGTCGCCGCGCACCCTGTGGCCCGTCCGCACCGAGCGGCTGTCGATCCGGCCCGCCACCGAGGCCGACGCCGAGGCGGTGTGGGCGTTCCGCCGGCTCCCGCAGGTGGGGGAGTGGCTCACCCGTGCGCCGGCGTCCTTCGAGGAGCACCGCGTGCAGTTCGTCGACCCGGACTCGCTGGCCAAGACGCTCGTCATCGAACGGGACCGCGAGATCATCGGCGACCTCATGCTCCAGGTGGGCGACGGGTGGGCCCAGGCCGAGGTCGCTGCCGACGCGGTCGGCACCGAGGGCACCCTGGGCTGGGTGCTCCACCCGGATGCGGCGGGCCGGGGCTACGCCACCGAGGCGGTCGAGGTGCTGCTGCGGATCTGCTTCGAGGACCTGGGCCTGCGGCGGGTGGTCGCCGGCTGCTTCGCCGGCAACGAGCCGTCGTGGCGGCTCATGGAGCGGGTCGGCATGCGTCGCGAGGCCGTCGCCCGCGAGGACGCCCTGCACCGCTCGGGCGCGTGGCTCGACAGCTACGCGTACGGCCTCCTGGCCACCGAGTGGCGGGCCCGGCACGCCGCCGGCTGAGGCCGCCCACACCACCCCCGTCACCAGCCGCTCACCTGGCGGATCACCACATCGGGTGATGTGGGCTCACCAGGTCCGTTCGTACGTTCACCGACGTGAGCACGAACGAGCGCCCCACCGAACCGGTCCCGGCACCGCACTACGAGATCCGCGTCCGCGGCCACCTCGGGGCGCGGTGGGCGGCCTGGTTCGACGGCCTGTGCCTCACGGCCGAGGACGACGGCACGTCGGTCATCCACGGCCCCGTCGTCGACCAGGCGGCCCTGCACGGACTGCTGCAGAAGCTGCGCGACCTCGGCATCCCGCTCCTCTCCCTGACCCGGGTCGCCCCGGGCGAGGCGACCGAGCAGGACGACCCCACCCACACCCACCGCCCCGCACCAGGAGCCACCCCAGGATCACCGTCACCGGACTCACCAAGCGCTACGGCGACCGCACCGCGGTCGACGACCTCTCCTTCTCCGTGGCCGCCGGCCGCGTCACCGGCTTCGTCGGTCCCAACGGGGCCGGCAAGTCGACGACCATGCGGATGATGGTCGGGCTCACCCGCCCCGATCGGGGCGAGGTCCGCTACGGCGGCGTGCCCTACACCGACCTGCGGCACCCCGCCCGCCACGTGGGCACGGTCCTCGACCCCCGCTGCATGCACCCCGGGCACACGGCCCGCCGCCACCTGCAGGCGATGGCGGCCCTGTCGGAGATCCCTGCCGGACGCGTCGACGAGGTGCTCGCGGAGGTGGGCCTCGAGTCGGCCGCGCACCAGCGCACGGGCGGGTTCTCGCTCGGGATGCGCCAGCGCCTGGCCCTGGCCGGCGCCCTGCTCGGCGACCCGCAGGTGCTCCTGCTCGACGAGCCCTCCAACGGGCTCGACCCCGACGGCATCCGTTGGCTGCGCAACCACCTCACCGGGTTCGCCCGGCGGGGCGGTGCGGTGTTCGTGTCCAGCCACCTCATCGGCGAGCTGGCGATGTTCGCCGACGACCTCGTGGTGGTCGGTGGCGGTCGGCTCCTCGCCGCCGACACCGTCGACGCCATGACCGCCCGCCAGGCCGCCACCGTGGTGGCCGAGACGCCCGACCCCGACGCCCTCGCTCTGGCGCTCGCCGGCCCGACCGTGGCCACCGAGCTCGACGGCGAGCGCGTCATCGTGCGCGGCGCCACCAAGGCCGACGTCGCCCAGGTCGCCCACGACCACGGCATCCGCATCGTCGGCCTCACCGAGACCGCGCCGTCCCTCGAGGACACGCTCCTCGAGCTGACCGGCGCCGCCGCCGAGTTCACCGCCGCCTGACCACCCACCGACCACCCGCCCCAGCACCCACCACGAGACCCGAGGACCACTCCCATGCACACCATCACCGCACCCACCACCACCGACACCTGGACCACGGCCCACGCCGCCGAACTCCGCACCACCGCCACCGACCTGCGGGCCGTGCCCGCCGCCCTCCGGGCCGAGGCCATCAAGGCCCGGGCCCTGCGGGCCAACGCGGTCATCGTCGCCCTGACCGCCGGGGTCGGCGCCCTCATCGCCGGCGGCCTGGCCGCCACCGCCACCGATCACACCCTCACCGCCGGCGAGCTGTTCATCTACCCGCTGCCGCTGGTGGCGATGCTGGCGGCGGTGACCGGCATCCTCATGTTCACCGGGGAGGCCCAGCACGGCACCCTGCCGGTGATCCTGGCCGCCCGCCCGGCCCGGTGGGTGCTCGTCGTGGCCAAGACCGTGGCCGCAGCCACCGCGGGCCTCGTGCTCGGCGTGACGGGCATGGTCGCCGGCTTCGCCGGTGCATCGGTCGGCGGCGTGCCGCTCGGCAGCGCCTCCCACCTGGTGAGCCGGGCGGCGTGGGCACTGCTCTACATCGTCCTGGCCGCCCTGATCGGCCTCGGCGTCGGCATGATCGTCCGGCACAGCGCGGCCGCGATCACCGGCCTGCTCATGTGGTCCTTCGTCATCGAGAGCCTGTTCGCCCCGGCCCTGCCCGAAGGTGTCCGCCACGCCCTGCCCTTCAGCGCCGGGTACCGCCTCCTCGATGCCGGCCCGAACTTCGAGGCCCCGGTGCTCATCGCCCACCAGCTGGCCCGGCCCGCCTACGCCGCCATCTTCGCCGGCTACGCCCTGGCCGCCCTCGCCGTCGGCACGGTGCTGCTGTACCGCCGCGACGCCGACTGATCCCCACCCCACCAGATCGACGGCCCGGGCCCACCGCCCGGGCCGTCGGCGCGCTCAGGGTCGGCCGCAGATCGCCGCCAGCACCTCGACGGTGGCCTCGGGACCGGCGAGCAGCGCGCGCAGGTCCTCGCTCGGCAGGCCGCGGGTGAGCACCGCGGTGGCCTGCGGCAACGGGCCCAGCGCCACGCCGCCCAGGCCCGGCCCACCACCGGCACCAGCAGGGTCGAGCTCGAGGTGCGCGATGGCGCCGACGATCGCCGCACCCGCGGCCACGAGCTCCGTCGCAGAGGGCGCTGGGCGGTCCAGGGCGCGGCAGATCTGGGCGTGATGGGTCCACCGCTCGAGGAACTCACGGGCGATCGACTGCCAGGTCGGTGAGCCGGCGGCGAAGCCGAAGAGGGCGACGGGCTCGCCGGGCGCCTCCGGATCGATCCCGGTCCAGTACGCATCGGTCCACGAGCCCGTGGCCGCGAGGAGGTCGATCAGGACACGAGGGCTGAAGAACGACGCCGCGGTCACCCACCGGTCGTTGAAGGAGTCGAGCAGGGTGCGGAAGTCGGCCCCTGGGAGCTCGGCGGCCACCGCGATCAGGCCGCTGGGCGCCTCGTCCCGCTGCCGGCTGAGCAGGCTCAGGTCGTCGCCGAGCACGTGGGCGGCGATGCCGGCGACCGTGTAGGCGGGGCACTCGGTCGGCCGCGTCCAGTCCACTGCGTCGAGGTCGGCGAGCAGGTCGAGCAGGGCCCGACGTTCGAGACGCAGGGCCTCGAGCAGCATCGGTGTGTCCTTGGCGTCGAGCATCGTTCCCTCCGGGGTCAGGGTGCAGTCGGTGCGTGGGCGTCGAGCCAGGCCTGCCAGCAGGGCCGGTCCCGTTCGACGGCGACCGCGCCCTCCGGCCCGTACAGGTAGGCCCAGACCGACACCATGGCGACCTCGCCGCCCTCCTCGGCGGCGACGAACGCCGTGCCGGGCACCGGTTCGTCGACCAGCACGGCGAGGCGGTGCGGCGCGACGTCGGCCACCGTGCCGGCGAGGCGCAGCCCGTCGCCCGCGTCGAGCGCGACGGGATCGCCGACGGAGGGTGTGGGGGCGACGCCGAGCCCGGCCGTGAGCGTGGCCCAGGCCGCGTCGGTGCTGGTCGGCCACATGGCCATCGGCAGGGAGGCGGTGGCGGCCTGGCCGGCGAAGTGGGTGAGGTGCAGGCGGAGGTTGGCGAGGAACAGCTGCCAGCCTTCGGTCATGGCCTCGTACTGGGCGTCCTGGTCGGCACCGGTGCCGAAGCCGCCGTTGCGGAGCCGCACCTCGCAGCGCTCGTCGTCGAGCGCGGACGCCGTCCACTCGAACCACAGGCCGGGCTCGCCGTCGCCCTTGTCGAAGACGATCCGGTGCGGCGGCTCCCACACCGCGACCCGACCGGTGATGGCCATCTCGGGCCCCTCGCCGAACGAGGCGACGGCGACCCCTCCGGCCCGTTCCTCGACCTGGTGGGGCACGTACCAGGACGAGATGCCCGGGGCGGTGGCGATGGCCCGCCACACCGTCTCGGGCGTGCCCGGCGCGTCGATGGCCAGGTCGATGGTGCGCTCGTCGGCCATGGTTGCTCCTCGGTGGTGGGTCAGCCGGTGGGGGCGCGTTCGTGCCGACGGATCACCGGTCCCGCATGCCCTTGCCGGCCAGGATCTGGGGCACGACCTTGTCGATGCGGGCTTCACGGGTCTTGGCCTGCTTGGCGTCGCCGATGTGCAGGTTGTACTCCCGCTGGCGCCCCGGGGTCAGCCCGTCGAACGCGGCGGCGAGGTCGGGGTCGGCGGCGAGGCGCTCGGCGAGCTCGGGCACCAGCTCCAGCTCCGGTGCGGGGCCGACGCTGAGGCCGGCCGCCTCGACCGCGATCGCCGAGGCGACGAGGTCGCGCACGATGTCGGCCTGGTCGGCGATCTCGGCGGCCGAGGTGAACTCGAGGCGGAGCGCCGAGCGGGAGTTCTCGCCCTGGGAGCGCAGGACACCGGCGGGGTCCTCGACCAGCGCGCCCTTGAAGAACATGAGGGACAGGAAGCCCTTCATCGGCTGGAAGATGGCGATGTTGGCGTCGTCGGCGCTGAAGGTCGGCTTGCCCCACTTGATCGACTCGCTGAGCCCGGCGTCGAGCAGGATCGACCGCAGCGCGGCCATCTCGGCAGACCAGGCGGTCGCCCGTTCGATGAAGGCATCCACCTTGGGGTCCACGGCACTCCGATCGCCAGCCGCCCGCGGCCTCGGGCGAGATGAGGTGCGTCGATCGTACCGGTGGGCGCTGACGGACGCGGTGTGTTGCGGAACCGGACATACTTCCGGCCATGCGAGGGAGGATCGGAAGGGGCGCGGTGGCGGCGGTCGGCCTCGTGGGCGTGCTCGCCGTGCTCGCGCAGCGTCGACGGGCCGCCCCGCTGGTCGCCCAGGTCGCGCCCGAGCTGCGCCACCCAGTGCTGTACCTGCCCACCGATGTGTCCAGCCCCGCCGCGCTCGCGGTCGGCCGGAGGGTGACCGACCGGGCGACGCCGACCCGTGCGGGCGTCCGCCGGTGGGAGGAGCAGGTGCCTGGCGAGCCGGGGGACCCTGCGGTGCCGGTGGTCGTGTACGAGCGCCCGGACCGGGCCCGGCCGTCGGCCGCGGTGGTCTGGATCCACGGTGGCGGGATGATCATGGGCACGCCGGCGAGCGCACACGAGTGGTGCAGCCGCCTGGCCGACGAGCTGGACGTGCTGGTGGTCAGCGTCG
>CAZUYW010000098.1:0-9598 GCA_964624775.1 uncultured Iamiaceae bacterium | reverse complement strand
ACGGCCGCTGCCGCCGCACCGTCCGCACCCTGCGCGGCCGCGAGGTGGAGCTGCGCCCCGACGGCCTGCACTACAGCGGCCCCGGCGGCATCGTCGCCACGCGGTGGGTGCTCCGCCGCCTCGGCCTCCCAGACGGCCGCTCCTGACCGTCCCTCAGGTGGGCGGGCGGCGCTGCGCCCACGGCTGCGCCGCCTCGAGCTGGGCCGCGACCCGGATCAGGAGGTCCTCGCGCCCGTAGGCGGCGACGAGCTGCACGCCGATCGGCAGCCCCTCCGCGCTCCAGTGCAGCGGCAGGCTGATCGCCGGCTGCCCGGTGGTGTTGAACTGCGGGGTGAACGCCGCCCACTCGGAGGCGCCGATGATCGAGAGCATCGGTTCGTCGGGCGCGTCGAGGGCGCCGATCTCGAGGGGCGGGGCGGCCAGGGTGGGCGTGAGGAGCAGGTCGTAGCCGTCGGCCCACCAGCCGAGCACCGCCCGGCGGTACGCGGCCACGGCGTCGAGCGCCGCTCCGAGGTCGGAGGCGCTGGACGAGCGGGCCAGCTCGGCCATGCCCCAGTTGACCCCTTCGACCTCGTCCTCGACCAGCGGCCGCCCGAGCAGGTGGCCGCACGCCACGATGGCCCGGGCCCGGGTCACCGTCCACAGCGTGAAGAAGTGCTGGGTGAAGCTCGTGTCGGCCAGCGCCGCCGGGAAGCCGGGCTCCACCACGTGCCCCAGGCCCTCGAGGAGCCGACCTGCGCCGGCCACCGCGCCCGCGCAGTCCTCGTGGGCCGGCCGCCCGTCGGGACGGTGGTCGAGCAGCCCGATCCGCAGGCGGCCCGGGTCCGCGCCGACCTCGTCGAGGAACGGCCGGGCCGGCGGCGGGGCCACCACGTCGTCGCCCACGCCCGGCCCGGACACGGCGTCGAGGAGGAGCGCCGAGTCCCGGACGCTGCGGCTGACGGCGAAGTCCACCGCCAGGCCCGACTCCCGGCGGTTCGGGCCCATCGGGATGCGGCCCTGCGACGGCTTGAGCCCGACCAGGCCGCAGCACGACGCGGGGATGCGGATCGAACCGCCGCCGTCGGACGCGTGGGCGACCGGGATCATCCCCGACGCCACCGCCGCGGCCGCACCGCCGCTCGACCCGCCCGGCGTGCGGCTCGGGTCCCACGGGTTGCGGGTGGCGCCGAACGCCGCCGTCTCCACCACCGGCAGGCTCCCGATCTCGGAGCTGGCCGATCGCCCGAGCGTCACCAGGCCCGCGGCCTCGAACCGCTCCACGATCACCGAGCTCACCGCAGAGACCGTGTTGGCCGCCCGCAGGGCCGCGTTGCCGTTGCTGATCGGTCGCCCCGCGATCTCGGCGTGGAGGTCCTTCACGAGCGTGGGCACACCCCGCAGCGGTGCCCCCTCAGGCGCCTCGCCCGCGGCCGCCACCGCATCGTTGAACCAGCGGTGCACCACCGCGTTGAGCGGACCGTCACCCGCCTCGATCCGCTCGATCGCCGCCTCCACCAGCTCGGCCGGCGTCGCCTCGCCCTCGCGCACCAGGCGCGCCTGGTCCGTGGCGTCCAGCCACCGCGTTGCGTCCGACAGCGCGCTCATCTGGTTCCTCCCCCGACGGCCGATGCGCCGGGAACGTACACGGACCGATGCGCCACCGCCGGGGACGGGAGGTGCGTGCGGTGGGCCACCTGGGACTCGAACCCAGAACCAGCGGATTAAAAGTCCGACGCTCTGCCAATTGAGCTAGTGGCCCGGGGCCGGAAGAGAACGCGGAAGAAAACCTCCGTGTTCCGAGCCGCCGGCGACGGTCGGACGATCGTAGGCCGTGGTCCTGGCGGCGCCGGCGGCCGATCTGGCCCGGATTGGCAGCTCGAAGCGCTGGGATCGGGAGTCCGGGCGCGGGGAAGCCCCGGTCGAGCCGGGGTTCGGGGTGTTCAGGCGGCGACCGGAAGCGGCGGGTTGCTGCTGGAGCGCCGATGGCGATGCAGAGCAAGCGCGTTGACGGCGAGTGCGTACGTCAACAGGTTGAGCCGCTGCCGGGCCTGCCCGACGGAGCGGGCCCGGCGGAGCCAGAGCGTGTCGTCGAAGGCGCGGTTCACGCTCTCGGCATCGTTGCGTCGTGCGTACAGCACCCGGAAGTCGGGATCGCTCGGCGGGATGGGTCGGACGTTCTCGGTCCGGTTGAACTTCCTGACCTTGTCTTCATCGTTGCCGTGGAGTCGAACGACGATCTGCTCACCGCCGAGGTGGTCGGGCAGGCGGTAGTGGTTGTACCAGCGGAAGGTGCCGACCTTGTCGGCCTTGCGACTGGTCCGGAGTCGGCGGAGCTCGGAGAACAGCTTCTCGCCGGTGTCGGTCAGCGTGACGATGCCGATGGCGCCAGCGCGGGCGAACAGGTCGATGGTGTGCTCGACGCCGTCGGGCGTCGTGATGGTGCGCTGTTCGACGAAGGTCGACTTCTCGATGCGGACGCGTCCCTTGCGCCGAGGGCCGGTGCCGGAAGTCGCGGAGACCTTGTTGACGGAGAGGATCCCGAGGTCGCGGAGGAGTCGCTGGTGGTGGACGCCGCGGAGGGCGCCGTCGTAGATGACGCCCTGGAGGCCGGGCGTGTCGGCAGCGATGCGGGTGATGGAGTCCATGGCCGTTGCGGCTTCGCCGCCGGGGGAGGGGACCCAGTCGGTGTCGAGGATGATCCGGCCGTGGACGTCGGTCGTCCGCACGGCGACGAGCACGAACTTGAGACCCCAGGCGGTCTCACCGGTCCCTTCGAAGTGCAGGCTCGCGTCGGCCTCGTAGCGGGGCGTGCGGATCTCGCCGGTGCGTCGGTTCACGAGTCGGGTGTCGGCTGTGCCTCGAAACAGAGGCGTCACGACCTTGCCGTCGGCGTACAGCATCCGCGACAGGTCGGGTCGAGTCCACGAGCCGGGACCATCAGTGTCGAGAAGCCCGAGCGAGCTAGCCTGCTTGATGGCTGTTCGGCGGTGGATCTCGTGCAGGTGGGCGAAGACGGCCGGGTCGGTGAGCCAGGTGGATCGCCCGTAGAGGTAGTGCCACCGCCTCATCGGTTTGGCGGGCAGCCAGCGGTCGGGCTGGTCGGGGAAGCGCTCGGCAATGAGGGTGCGGAGCTGGTTCCAAACGATCGGGTGCGCCAGTTCTGCCTCGACGCGCCGCGCCGATCCCCACACCGACAGCAGCGCGTCGTAGAGGAGCCACATGTACACGGGGAACATCCGGGGCCGACCGCCGGAGGTGGGATCGGGCGATGGCACCGCGTCCGCGAGTTCGTAGAGCGCATCGTTGGCAACGAGCGCTTCGAGCCGGTCAAAGGCAGACACCCCGACCGGAGACGTCACGCTGTGTCCCGGTCTTGATCGCGGCGCCAGTCCCACGCCACGATCCCAGCGGCCCGGTCGAGGCTCCGGACCCCGAGCGCTCGGGCCGCAAGGTCGATCCGTCCGGTCTCATCAAGGACCCGTCGTCCGGCCCACGCTGCCACGGAACCGGGCCGCACATCAGGCTCATGATGCAGGCCCGCCCGAGTCAACACGTCGACCAGTGCAGCGGCGCCCGAAACCTGCCCTGGCCCAGCAGGAGAGCGCCCCGAGTACACGAGTGGCCGCGTCGGCTCATCGAGCTCCCCAATCCGAGCGCGTACCTGAGCGAGTCCCCACCCGGTCAGCAGGCCCTCTCGCTGCTCGGTCGCCTTGCCGCCCGCGATCCAGACACGGCCCGAGTCGAGGTCAACATCGTCAGCGGTGATGTGAGCCAGTTCTGACGAACGGCACGTCGCCTCGGCGAGTGCCCACACCGCCGCACGCCGAGACCCGTTCAACGACCATTGCGCGACCGAGCGGCAGAGACCGACCTCATCATCGGTCAGCGGGCGGGTGCCAAGACTGGACCGAGGTGGGAGCCGGATGTCCAGCGTCGGGTCCCCGCTGACGATTCCCGCCTGGCGAGCGGCCCGGAACAGCAAGCGCACCGCCGTTCGTCGCCAGTGCATCGTGGAAATGCTGGGACAGCGTCCCGAATCGGTGATTGCGTGGACGAACCCCTCCGCGACCTCGGCGGTGACTCCATTGAGCGATCGGACGCGATGGCCGCTCGTGGCGAACGAGGAGAACCGGTCGATGATGGAAGAAGTCCGATGCCACTGCTGGTCCAGAGCGCGCTCTGCAAGGAGATCGCCCCGTAGGGCGGCGATCTCCGAGGCGAGGCCTGTGGGAGCTGGTACCCGGCGCGTACTGTTGGGCATGTCGGGACCTCCAATTCAGGTCTCGTCCAGGTCCCGGGGTGTTGGCGCACCGCCGGGACCACCTATGTATCGACGTCAATACTATAGGCCCTGACGCTGACTGTCACAAGGCCTTCGTATGATCCGACAATGGCACCGCTGGTCGATACCGAGGACCTCATCGGGGCGGCCGAGGTCTCTGAGGTGTTGGGACTCGCGCACGCGAGCAGCGTGGCGGTCTACGCACGGCGCTATCCGGACTTCCCGCGGCCAGTGGTCGAACTCCCGCGAAGCAAGGTCCGGCTGTGGCTGCGCGCCGATATCGAGGCGTTCAGAGCGGAACACCCAGGACGTGGGGGCGGTCAGCCGCGCGCTTGATCAGGGCCGCCGGCCGGTGCGTACAAAGCCAGCTCAGATATCCCAAATCGAGGCTTGGCACCGCTCGCCGATAGGCCGCGCCGGTGGTCAGCGGAGGCGGCTCGGGCCAATGAGGTGCCTGCGCTCGCCGTTGAGGACAATTTGGAGCTCAGCCTCATCCACGAACCGGTAGCTCTGGGGGATGTGGAACTCGGGACGGCGGCGGCGCAGCTCTTCGAGGGTGAGTGGATCCGGCAAGGTCCGGACCTCCGAGACCGAGATGGCCGTCGCCGCCGCCGCTCCATCGAAGTAGGAGAGGTACTCCCGCTTGGTTAGGCCCGATCGGTCGCCGTGGGTCCGCCACAGATACTCGACCGAGCCGGTCTTGGTGCCCTCGACGACGAACGACCCGACGATGGCTCGCCGGTTACGCGACCCGTAAAGGAGCACGGTCGAGCCGGCCGGGACGTTCCAGGGGCGGCGGCGGAATTCGACAGTCTTGGTGCCGCTGAGGATGCGCTCGAGGTGCGGGGAACGCACCGACATCAACACGACCCGCCCGGGTGAGCTCATCGGGCCATGGTAGTCACGTGATCGAACACCTGTTCGTTCACCTCCTGAGGGCTAACCCAGATCGGATGAACGTCAGGGGTCAACTCGGCCATGACCTCAACGTACCGGTCAAGCGGCACTGGGTTCGGGAACAGGCTCGTGTGGGAAAATCGGAGCGCCATGATGCGGCCGTTCTTCGCCCTGTCCTTGACCTGGTCAGGGTCGAGGACCCCGAGGTGGGCGAACCGTCGGATGATCTGGTCGACATCGCCGACCACGACTTCGTTGAGCAGCGACACGGCACGCATCTTCCGGCCTCCGCTCCCGTCCCCGGTCACGTGCCACAGGATCCTCGCCGGCGCCTCGATCCCTCCGCCTGGATCCCGGAAGTACACGTGCTCGCGGCGCAGCGCCAAGCCCCGGTCACGAGCGAACAGCTGGCCTTCGCTCAGTGAGTGGTCGAACAGCTCGGACGCGTAGCGCTCACCGATCGGGACCCGGTAGGTGCGCAGCCCGGCCCCCAGCACGGTGAACGGATGGAAGGTCCGCTCGATGAGGTGTGCCGATGCCTCATCGGCAGGCAGGGCTCGCAGCCGGTCGATCTGGTCGTGGCCGATCAGCGACGCCAGCGGTTCGAGCTCAAGGCGTTCGGTGAGGTTCGAGATCGAACCGCGGCCGGGCACCGGGACAGCGATCGGTGTATCTGTGTCCAGGAATCCCTCGCCGGGGAGGCTGGCTCCGACCCACCGTCCAGCGGCCCGGTCGGTCAGCCGGATAGCTGCGGCCCCATGGTCGACCACCTGGTCGCGGAGCCAGCCGAGCACCTGGCGTGCCAGCGTCGGCTCGAACGCACCGTGGCGTACCCGGCACAGCGGCGCCTCGAGGATCTCGCCGGATCGGACGGCGACGAGGACGAGCATCTCGCCGTCGCCGACGAAGACCGATAGGCGCGTCTCGGGCACCGCAGACGCCAGGGCGTGCAGGCGGGACCGGAACTCTGAGAACGACTCGCCGGCGCGCTGGTTGAGGAACCTGCGGGCCAGGTCATCGAGGTCGCCGGCCTCCGCCGGTCGCACCGAGACGTCGGTGCCCATCAGGTCGACGGGCCGGTACTCATCGGCCGTCAGCGAGTCGACCTCGACGAGCAGATCAGCGATCGACACGACCTCGAGCTCGCCGACCCGGGCGATCACCTCGGCGCACCCCCGCCGGAACCGGTGGTCCTCGGTCACCATCCACCGCGCCCCCGCCGACGCTGCCTGCGCTGCGATCGTGATGTCCTCCAGGTGCGGCTCCGCTGAGGCTCCGAGCTCGGAGCGGATCTCCGCCTCGATGCGCAGCGCCTCGCCCGGCTCACCAGTCACACGACCGATCCCGTCCGCGTAGCGCTTGTTGCGTTCACGGTCGACCTTCGCGTCGCGGCGGTCGATCTCCGTGTAGGTGTGCGCTGCCACCCCGAATCGGACCTCAGCATGGACCCACTCGGCGAACAGTCGGTCGCAGACCGTCGGGTCCGCTGCTGCGCCGAGGATCACCAGGTTCGTGTCGATCACCGCCAGCGGGCGGGGATCCGAGTCGGCAGCTGCACCGAACAGGTCGGGATAGCCCAGGTCTCGACGCCACAGCGTGAGCACCGACCCCGCATCTGCCCTGCCCGCTACCTCCCCGAACGGGGTGAACCCGACTCGTTGCCAAAAGGGTCTGAGCTCGTAGTCGCGCCGACACGACAAGCCGATCCACTGCCGCTGCCCGTAGACCATCGACACCAGGTGCTCGACGAGCTGCTCGGCGATGCCGGCGTGACGGTCATCGGGGTCGATGACGAGCTGCTTGATCGACACCTCGTTGCGAGGCAGGTCGTAGATCACGTAGCCGGCGAGACGACCCTCACCTTCGTCTGCGACGAGGATCGTCCCCTTGTCGAGCCGATCGCGGATCGCCTGGTCCCGGAGGAACCCGACCGTGTCCTTCGAGGTCTTCTGCAATGTGAGGATCGACGAGAAATCGTCGTGCCTGCAGGTCCGGATCTCCACCAACATCCACCTCCCCGGAGCATCCGGATCCAGTGACGATTGCACAGCAATTGGCCTCGGCAGGTGACCGCGGTCGAGCCCGAGGTTGAGGTGAGCGAAACGGCCGTTGGTTCGAGCGGCTGTCACGGGTGCCTCCGGCGCGGAATCAATCGGCGCCCGCCCCGTCCGCGCCTCCTCAACCTCCGTGCGCCTGGTGCTGCAGACCCGCCGGAGCAGACATCGCGCACGCCAGAATCTGGGGCGGGCCACTCGACAGAACTCGCGCCTATGGGCCGGTAGGTGATCGGATCGGCCGCGCGCAGGCTCCCGTACGCGGCCGCCTGAACCGATTTCGATGAATCCCTTGACCTTCAAGTCAACTTCAGGGCTTACGGTGCGGGCATGGACACCACTTCGACCGGGCTTCGGATCTCCGACGTCGCCGACCGCACGGGATTTTCTGGGCCCACGCTGCGGTACTACGAGCAGATCGGGCTGCTCCCGCCACCCGAACGCACCGACGCCGGCTACCGCATCTACACCGACCGAGACATCGACCGTCTTCGCTTCATCGCCAGGGCCAAGACCCTCGGTTGCAGCCTTGACGAGATCGGCGACCTGTTGACCGTCTGGGACGAGGACCGCTGCGGCCCCGTCCAACACCAGCTCCGGTCGCTCGTCGGCGCCAAGCTGCGCGAATCCCAGGCTCGGATCGCTGAGCAGATGGCATTCACCAGCGAGCTCCAAGCCGCCGCAGCGCAACTGGCCGACGAGCCGATCGACGGTGCCTGCGACGACACCTGTGCCTGTGCCTCACCCACCGACGTGAACCAGAGCAGCGCTCAGGTCGGTGTCGCGCTCGGGGAACGTTTGCCTGTCGATGGCCCGCGCATCGTGTGCACGCTCGGCGGCAGCGACATGAGCCAGCGCATTGGAGAGTGGCAGGACCTCCTCACCCACGTGACCGCACGCGAACCGCTCGACGGTGGGGTGCGCCTCGTGCTCGTCAGCGATGCGCCACTCGCCGAGGTCGTCCGACTTGCCGCCGCTGAGCACGACTGCTGCACCTTCTTCTCGTTCGCCGTCACCATCGACCACCGAGGCGCGGCCCTCGAGATCACCGCACCACCCGAAGGCGCCGAGGTCCTCACCGCGGCGTTCGGGAGCGCAGCATGAACGAGACCAACAAGAGCGCCATGAGTGTCGTGGGGGTCGGTGCCGCCGCCTGCGCCGCATGTTGCGCAGTCCCGATCATGGGTGTCACTGCCGCGGCTGGTCTTGCCACCGCAGTCGCCTACGTGGCCATCGGCGCCATCGCGCTGGCCCTCGTCGCGCCGGTGCTCGTTTGGGTCATCCGCAAGCGCCGCGCTGCCGAAGCCTGCTCGACGGACTCGGGACCCCAACCCGTCGAACTGAGCGTTCGAAGTGGACCGCGATCCTGAGCCAGTGGTCGAAGCCGGGCAATAGCGTGGGATCCATGACGTGCGCATGCTGCGGCGAGGAACGCAATGGTGACGACCTCGTCGGCCTCCAGTGCCGGTCCGACGTCGCGATCTGCCCTCGGTGCGTCCACTGGCTGGCGATGCGCTCGGGCCATGTGGTGGTCCAGCCGATCATGCAGGTGGGCGACCTCACGGCCGCGACCGCGTTCTACGAACTGGCTGGATTCGATGTCCATGGCTACGACGCGGGCTACGCGTTCGTCGGGCGGGCCAACCAGGAGTTGCTCCACTTGACCGTTCCCTCGGATCCCGTCCATGTCGGAACCAGCGAGTGCTACATCCACACCGACCAGGTCGACCTGTGGCACCAGGAATGGTCCGCGGCGGGCTTCGCCGTCTCCGAGGTCGCAGACCAACCGTGGGGCATGTACGAGTTCTGGGTCGCGGACCCGTCGGGCAACCGGCTTCGGGTTGGCCGCAACAGCGAGTCCTCATGCTCGTAGAGGTCCAGGCCACCGACGCCTGCCCGAACGCGTCGCCGATCATCGACCGTCTCCGGACCTTGGCCACGGTGCACCTGGACCTCGAGGTCGTGGTCCGTCGAGTTGTCGACGATGAGCCGGTCCCCGACGGATTCGCTGGCTCTCCGACCGTTCTCATCGATGGCGTCAACCTGTTCGCCGGCTCCCCAACCGAAGCCGCCGCGTGCGCCCTGCATCCTCCCACCGTTGAGCAGCTGGAGGCCGTGCTGAACACGCGGTGGTGAGTGGGATTGAGTGCGGGACGTCGTAGCTCGGCGACCTACGCCTTCCGCGGCCCGAAGTGTGCGCTTTCAGCTGAACAGACCGAGGCGTATGGCCTGGCCTACTGCGGCTCGACCTCAAGACTCACGAGAAGCGCACGGACTCGCTGTTCGATGTCGTCGCGGATGGGGCGAACGGCATCGATGCCTTGGCCCGCTGGGTCTTCGAGCTCCCAGTCCTCGTAGCGGGTCCCGGGGTAGAAGGGGCAGG
>CAZUYW010000097.1:2810-9607 GCA_964624775.1 uncultured Iamiaceae bacterium | reverse complement strand
GGGCCGAAAAGCTGCGGAGCCGGGGCGACCAGATGGTCACCCCGGCTCGACCGGGATCGCCGCAGAGTGGCGGTGTACCCACCTTTGTGCTGGATCAAACCGGAGAGGCGCGATTTCTTGCGGAGGGCGGCCGATGAGCGTGCTGCGCTGGACCGATGACCACTGCCACGTGCACGGCGAGCACCGCACCGAGGGCGGGGCCGACGCGGTCGTGGCCGCGGCGGAGGCGGCCGGGGTCGGGCGCCTGATCACCGTCGGGTGCGATGTGGCCGACTCGCGGGCGGCGATCGAGGTGGCCCGCCGATTCGCCCACGTGCACGCCACCGCCGGGGTGCACCCCCACGAGGCCAAGGACGGCATCGAGGGGCTGGTCGAGCTCCTCGATGACCCGGAGGTCGTGGCCGTGGGGGAGTGCGGGCTCGACTACCACTACGAGCACTCGCCCCGGGCCGCCCAGCGCGAGGTCTTCGCCGCTCAGGTGGCGCTCGCCATCGAGCGCGACCTGGCCCTGGTGATCCACACGCGCGAGGCCTGGGACGACACGTTCGACGTGCTCGCCGCCACCGGGGTGCCGGAGCGGACGGTGTTCCACTGCTTCACCGGTGACGCCGCCGACGTGCGCCGATGCCTGGATGTCGGGGCGATGATCTCGTTCTCGGGGATCATCACCTTCAAGGCGGGGGGCGACGTGCGCGATGCGGCCGCGATCTGCCCGCTCGACCGCGTGCTCGTGGAGACGGACTCGCCGTACCTCGCCCCGGTCCCGCACCGGGGCGAGCGGAACCGTCCCGCCCTCGTGCCCCTCGTCGGCGCGGGTCTGGCCGAGGCCCTGGGGCGGCCGCTCGACGAGGTTGCCGCCGCCACCTGGGCCAACGCGATCAGGACGTACCGCCTCCCACCCGGGTGACCGATGACACGCGTGTGATATTGCGGTTCGGTTACGGAACCCGTAACGTTTCCGACTCATGGATACCACCGGACCGTTACCGACCCCCGAGGCCACCCCTGCCGACGCTGCGCCTGTGGCCCGGCGCCGCGGCGTGCGCCTCGGGATCGCCATCGCCCTGCTCGCCGTGCCCGTCGCGGTGATCGCCCTGGGCATCGCCGCCCCGGTCTCGGGGCGCGAGCCGATCGGCGTCGAAGCCGTCGGTGGCGAGGGCTCGGGCACCTCGAGCTCGATCCGCACCCTCGTGGCCCCGACCTCGTCGTCGGTCGTGGACGTGCCGAGCCTCGAGTCGGTCCAGCAGGCCGCCCTGCGCCTCGTGCCCACCACGACCTCCACCACCACCTCGACCACGACGTCGACCACCACGACCTCCACCACGGCCCCGCCGACCACGACCACCACGGCGCCCCTCGTCACCACCACCACCGCTCCGGCGCCGGTCGCTGCGGCCTCCACCGCCGCGGCCCCGGCGCCCGCCAACCGCCAGTCGGGCCAGGCCACCTGGTACCGCTGGAAGGCCGGCAACTGCGCCCACAACACGCTGCCCAAGGGCACGGTCCTCACGGTCACCAACACCGCCACGGGCGCCTCGACCACCTGCACGGTCGGCGACCGCGGGGCCTTCCGCTACCCGACCATCGTCGACCTCGACGCCAGCGTGTTCTCCCAGATCGCCCCCCTCGGCGCCGGTCGGATCTCCGTCACCATCACCTGGTGACCACAATGGCGGGGTGACCCACACCCGCACCTCGCTCAACGCGCTCCTCGAGCGCCACGATCTGGGTCCCTCGCGGGCGCTCGGCCAGAACTTCGTCGTCGACCCGAACACGGTGCGGCGCATCGCCCGCCTCGCCGAGGTGGGGCCGGGGGACCACGTCGTGGAGATCGGTGCCGGCCTGGGCTCGCTGACCCTCGCGCTGGCCGAGACCGGTGCCGACGTCACCGCGGTCGAGATCGATCGCTACCTGCTGCCGGTGCTCACCGAGGTGGTGGCCCACCTGCCCGTGCGGGTCGTGTCCGGCGATGCCATGGCGCTCGACTGGGACGAGCTCCTCGCGGGCCACGACCACTGGGTGCTCGTGGCGAACCTGCCCTACAACGTGGCGACGCCGCTCGTGCTCGACCTGCTCGCCGGGGTGCCCCGCATCGAGCGGATGCTGGTCATGGTCCAGAAGGAGGCGGGGGAGCGCCTGGTCGCCGGCCCCGGCTCGGGCACCTACGGCATCCCGTCGGTGAAGGTGGCCCTGCGCGCCACGGCCCGGCTCGTGGGCACGGTCGGTCCCGACGTGTTCGTGCCCCGGCCCCGTGTCGACTCGGCACTCGTTGAGATCGTGCGCCGCCCGACCCCGGCCACCGACGCCGACCCGGACCGCCTTGTGCACCTGGTGGAGACCGGGTTCAACCAGCGCCGCAAGATGCTGCGGCGCTCGCTCGCGGCCGAGGTCACGGCAGCGCAGTTCGAGGCGGCCGCCGTCGACCCCCAGGCCCGCCCCGAGCAGCTCTCGGTGCACGACTGGGGGCGCCTGGCGACCGCCTCGCCCGCAGCGCCGGTCAGTTCATGAGGTACTCGGGGGCCGAGCCCGCCTTGTACCAGAAGATGCCCTCCACGGTGCCGGCGAAGCGCCCGACGAGGGGCGTGTAGCCGGCGCCCAGCTCGGTGTGGCCGGCCTGCTGGTCGTAGTCGGCGCCCTCGACGTACCAGACCCGGTCCGGTGCGGCGGGGTCGTAGGTCCACACGTACCCCCAGGACCACGTGAGGCCGATCGGCGTGCCGGTGCCCGGCACCGTGTGGGGTGAGGAGCTGAAGCCGCCGCCAGCGGTGCCCTCCCACAACACGTCGGCCCCGGCGCCGGGTCGGAACCACAAGATGTCGGACCGCCCGTCGGTGCCCTCGGTGAAGTCCTGGACGACGGGGGCGAACGTGCCGTTCACGGTGAAGCCGGCCTGGGTGAAGGCCCCCTTGCCGTCGGTTCCTCGCCAGAGGGAGTCGGGGGTCGAGCCGGGGTTGTACCAGAACACGTCGGTGATGCCGTTGCCGTCGAAGTCGCCGGTGAGGGGCTGGGGACTGCCGGGCACGTTCAGGTACTTGCCGGTCTTGGCCCCCTGGGCGTTGAACGTCCAGATGCTGTCCGACGCCGAGCCGGGGGCGTACCAGAGGATGTCGTCGTCACCCGAGCCGTAGTGCGAGTCGTGGAGCACGACCGGCGTGTACACCCCGGCGATGTAGTGGGTGACCTCGTAGATCTGCCCGGACTGGAACATCCAGAGGTAGTCGGCGTCGGAGCCGGGCTTGTACCAGAAGATGTCGTCGTGGTTGTCCTTGCCGAAGTCGCCGACGAGGGGGATGTAGGTCCCGTTGACCTGCTTGGCGAGGGGGGCCTTGGCGAAGGTGCCGTTGCCGTTGCTGGTCCACAAGAAGTCGGTCGTGGGGCCGGGTGCGTACCAGATGATGTCGTCGTGGTCGTCGCCGGCGAAGTCGCCGACCAGCGCCTGGTAGGTGCCGTTGACGTTGACCGACGCGCCCGTGTACTCGTTGCTGAACCACGTGCTGACCGCGTGCGCGGGGGTGGCGACGGCGAGGCCGGCGAGCAGCGTGGCCGCCACCACGCCGATGCGGATGAGGAAGCGGCGCATGGGCCCTCCTTGGGAGTGGTCCCGCTCCCACCGAGCGGGTGCCCGCGACCCTAGACCCGCCGTCGGCGCGGCTCGGGCCTACCATCGCCGCGTGTCCGCCGAACTCGTGATCGCCCCCGCCAAGCTGACCCTCTCGCTGCGCGTGACGGGGGTCCGGGCCGACGGCTTCCACCTGATCGATGCCGAGATGGTCACGATCGACCTGGTCGACGAGCTGGCCTTCGCGCCGGGCGATGGCCTGGAGGTGATCGGGGCCACCGGGCTGCCCGTCCCCGCCGACGACGACAACCTCGTGCGCCGGGCCCTGCGCCTCGTCGACCGCACCGCGGCGGTCACCCTCACCAAGCGCATCCCGGCCGGGGCCGGGCTCGGCGGTGGTTCGGCCGATGCCGCCGCGGTCCTGCGGTGGGCCGGGGTCGACGATCCCGGTCGGGCCGCAACCCTCGGCGCCGACGTGCCGTTCTGCGTGCGGGGCGGCCGGGCGCGCGTGACGGGCATCGGCGAGGTCCTCGAGCCGCTCCCGTTCGCCGAGCGGGTGCTCACGATCGTGACGCCGCCGTTCGGGTGCTCGACCCCGGCGGTCTACCGGGCCTGGGACGACCTGGGCGGGCCCACCGCCGAGGGGCCGAACGATCTGGAGCCCGCCGCACTGGCCGTCGAGCCCCGGCTCGCCGCGTACCGCGACCGCCTCGGCGAGGCCACCGGCGAGACCCCGATCCTTGCGGGCTCCGGCTCGACCTGGTTCGTGCCCGGGGCCCACCCCGAGGCGGGGACCGTGGTGCGCACGGTGCCGCCGAGCTGGTCCTGAACGCGGTGACCAGGCGGTTTGGTGCCCCTGCGCCGCCGCTCGCTAGGGTGGCGCCCCTATGGGTTCACTGATCAAGAAGCGCCGGAAGCGCATGCGCAAGAAGAAGCACAAGAAGATGCTGAAGCGCACGCGCTGGCAGCGTCGCGCCGCCGGCAAGTAGCGACCGCATCCCGTTCTCGCGCGACCGCCCCTCGTGGGCGGTCGCTGCGCGTCCGGGCGGCGCCTAACGTGATCCCCGCTGTCGGGGGTAGTTCAGTTGGTAGAACACCGGCCTTTGGAGCCGGCTGTCGCAGGTTCGAGCCCTGCCCCCCGAGCCCTGGCCGCCCACCGCGGCGCGCCGCCGGTTCCCGAAGCGGTCGTGACGCGCTAGACCCTCAGGCATGAGCTCGCGCAACCTGTCCGCCGTCGTCCTCGCCGCCGGCGAGGGCACCCGCATGCGGTCCTCGCGCCCCAAGCCGCTCCACCTCCTCGCCGGTCGGGCCATGCTCCTGTACGTCCTCGACTCGCTGTCGGACTGCGCCGTCGACCAGGTCGTGGTCGTGGTCGGGCACGGCGCCGAGCGGGTCACCAAGAAGCTCCAGGCCGAGGAGCCCGATCTGCACCTGACCTTCGTGGAGCAGCACCGCCAGGACGGCACCGGCGACGCTGCGAGCGTCGGGCTCACCGGCCTGCCCGACGACGCCGGGGACGACGACGACGTGCTCGTCCTCCCGGGCGACATGCCGCTCCTGCGCCCCGAGACGATCGCCGAGCTGGTGGCCACCCACCGCACCACGGGCGCGGCATGCACGGTCCTCACCGCCCGCGTGCCGGACCCTGGCAGCTACGGGCGCATCGTGCGGGGCAAGGAGGGTCGGGTGGTGCGGATCGTCGAGCGGGCCGACGCCACGCCCGACGAGGTGGCGATCGACGAGATCAACACGGCCGTCTACTGCTTCCGCCGGTCGCTGCTCGCGCCCGCGCTGCGGCGCATCAGCCCCGAGAACGCGCAGGGCGAGTACTACCTGACCGACGTCGTGGCCGTCCTGCACGACGCGGGCCACCGCGTCGGCGCGGTGACGGTGGCCGACGCCGCCGAGGCCGAGGGCATCAACGACCGCACCCAGCTGGCCGCGGCGGAGGCCGAGCTGCGGCGCCGCACCAACGATGCCTGGCTGAAGGCGGGCGTGACGCTCGTCGATCCCGCCACCACCTACCTCGATGCAACCGTGCGCCTCGGTGCCGACGTCACGATCTTCCCGGGCACGATCCTGCAGGGCGCCACCGTCGTGGGGGCGGGCTCGGAGATCGGTCCGCACACGCGCCTCGTCGACTGCGTGGTCGGCGAGCGCAGCGTGGTGGAGCAGTCGAACGGGCGCGACGCCGAGATCGGGGCCGACGCCCACGTCGGCCCGTTCGCGGCGCTGGCGCCGGGCGCAGCTATCCCCGACGGCACCGTCACCGGGCCGTTCTATGCTGCGACCGCCCCTGAAGACGCACCCTGACGCGAAGGCTGGCCATGGAGCTCGTCACCAAGAAGAAGCTGCAGCTCTACTCGGGGAACGCCTTCCCGGGGCTGGCCGCCGAGATCGCCCAGCACCTCGGCGTCGAGCTGGGCGAGCCGAACATCCGCCAGTTCGCCAACGGCGAGCTCCACTGCCGCTACGACGAGTCGATCCGCGGCGCCGACGTCTTCATCATCCAGACCCACGCGGGCCCCGGGGTGAACGACGCGCTCATGGAGCAGCTGATCATGATCGACGCCGCCAAGCGGGCGTCGGCCAAGCGCATCACCGCGGTCTGCCCCTACTACGGCTACTCCCGCCAGGACCGCAAGGCCGAGGGTCGTGAGCCGATCACGGCCAAGCTCGTCGCCGACCTGCTCACCGCCGCGGGTGCGGACCGCATGGTCTCGGTCGACCTCCACACCGGTCAGATCCAGGGCTTCTTCGACACCCCGGTCGACCACCTGACGGCCATGCCGATCCTCCTCGACTACTGCAAGGCCCAGGGCGACCTCGAGAACCTGGTGATCGTGGCGCCCGACGCCGGCGGCGTGAAGGCGGCCAAGCGCTTCAGCGGCCACCTCGGCGCCGACCTCGCGTTCGTGAACAAGCTGCGCCCCAAGGGCCAGGCCAACACCGTCGTGGCCAGCAACGTGATCGGCAACGTCGCCGGCAAGCGCTGCATCCTCCTCGACGACATGATCGACACGGCCGGCACGATCGTGGCCGCCGCCGACCTCCTCAAGCAGGAGGGCGCCACCGAGGTGTGGGCCATGGCGACCCACGGCGTCCTCTCGACGCCGGCCACCGAGCGGCTGCGCACCTCGGTCTTCGAGCGGGTCGTGCTCACCAACACGCTGCCGCTGCCCGAGGGCTGCGATCCCTCGCAGGTCGTGGTGCTGTCGATCGCGCCGCTCATCGCCGA
>CAZUYW010000097.1:0-2710 GCA_964624775.1 uncultured Iamiaceae bacterium | reverse complement strand
CCGGGGCGCGGCCGGCGCGGCCTTGCCCTGCTCGAGGGCGTCGAGCACCCGGAACACGGTGAGGCCCATGATCGCGGCGCTCACCGAGGCGAGGAGGGCGATGACGGCGACGTTGCGGATGTCGGTGCCGGCGGTGACGACGTGGGCGGTGGCGGTGATGAACAGCGGGAAGCTGAGGAAGTGGATGCGGCGCCACACGGCCTTGGAGATCTTCTTCTTGAGGAGCGAGGACACCTCGACCGCGATGAGCAGGTAGAGGGTGACCACGCCCCAGGCGATGGCGAGGGGGCGCCAGGCCGAGGCGCCGGGCACGAGCACGTCGGCCAGGCCGAAGTGCACGTAGTGGTCGCCCAGGGCGCCGGCGATGTGCACGCCCACGAAGGCGAGCGAGAGGGCGGACAGGCCCCGGTGCAGGTCGGTCATCCAGTTGGCGCGCAGCGCCTTGCCGGCGGCCTTGCTGGAGAGCAGGAGGCCCATGATGATCGAGCCGCCGAGCAGGGCCCACGAGACGAGCCCTGCGGCGCGGTTGACGTACCACCAGGTGTTCACGATGCGATTCCTTCGGTGAGGGGGGCTTCGAAGCGGGCGAAGCCGGGCGTGGTGTGCCGTCGGCCGTCGGCGTCGACCACGAGGGCGTCCGCGCCGACGGAGGCGACGAGGGCGAGCCCCTCGTCGGTACCGCCGACGAGGATCGCCTTGGCGAGGATCTCGGCCTGCCAGCCCCGCGCCGCGAGCACGGTGGCGGCGACGGGGCCGTGGGTGGGGGTGCCGGATGCGGGGTCGATCAGGTGGTGCCGGTCGACGCCGTCGAGCGCCCATCGCCGGCGCAGGGTGGTGGAGGTGGCGAGGGCGCCCTCGTGCATGACCACGCGGGCGACGGGGTGTCCGGTGGCGGCGGGGTCGATGTCGATGCGCCAGTCGTCGCCGTCGGGGCCGAAGCCGATGGCGCGCAGGTCGCCGCCCAGGTTGACGAGCACCCCGGCGGCGCCGGCATCGCTGACCTGCTCGGCCACGAGGTCGGCGGCCAGGCCCTTGCCGATGCCGCCGGGATCGAAGCCGACGCCCTCGGCGAGGCGCACCCGGCTGCCCGCCTCGTCGATCTCGATCGCGTCGGCGCCGAGGTGCAGGTCGGCGGTTGGGCCGGCGGGGCGGTCGGTCCGTGTGGCGAGCTGGTCGAAGCTGCGGTCGTAGCCGGCGCGCACGAGGTCCCCCAGCACGGTCGGGTCGAACCGGCCGTGGGTGAGGGCGTGGCCCTCGACCCCCCGGCGCACGAGGGTGACCGTCTCCGGCGAGACGGTCACCCAGGCGCCGGCCGCCTCGTTGAGGCGGGTGGTGTCGGAGTCGGGGAGGAACCGGCTCCAACGGGCTTCGAGCTCGTGGATCGTCTCGACGGCGGCGTCGGCGAACTCGTCGGGCCCGTGCACCACCAGGTGCACGTCGGTGCCCATGGCACGGAAGCGTCGGTCAGCTGCCATGGCTCTGGGTGCTCGGGCCCTGGGGCACGCCCCCGGCCTGGCCGCCCGGGACGGCGCCGAAGCCGCCGTCGGTCGAGCCGTACTGGTCGTCGCCCTGCTCGCCGTACCGGTCGTCGTCGCCCGGGTAGCCGTAGCCAAAGCCATCGTCGCCGCGCGGGTCGAACGAGCCGCCGGTGCCCCCGGCGCCGGCCCCCGGGAGGGTGGGGGCCGGCGCCGACGGCACGGTGGTGGAGGCGGTGGTGGGCTGGCCGGTGGTGGTCTGGTGGGTGCCCGCCGCGTTGGCGGCGAGGGCGCCGGCCACCACGCCGAAGGTGCCGACGCTGACGATGGCGGCGACGGCCCGGGCGGTGCGGGCCGGATGAGCGCCACCGGCCTTGGGGGCGTCGGGCTGGGAGGGGGAGGTCATGGGGTCCATCGTGGGGGGTCTTCCTGTGCGTTGCCGCAGAGCCGGCTGCGAACCTGCTCAGCTTCCGGAGCTCTGCGTGATGGCGGGCGTCGTGGTGGGGACGGTCGTCGTGGTGGTGTTCTGGGCGGCCGTGGCCTGCCAGCTGCTGTCGTCGTCGCTCGAGCTGGTGGCGGTGGTGGCGGCCGTCGTCGTGCTCGTGTCGGCGGTCGCGGCCGATGCCGTGGCGGGCGTGGTGGTGGCGGTCGACGCCGTGGTCGTGGTCGCGCCGCCCGTGGCCAGCAGGCCGGCGGTGATGGCGGCGAACGAGCCGATCGAGGCAGCGGCCGCGACCCGGCGAGCCCGCTTGGCCGGGTGGGGCCGGCGGCGCTTCGTGGTGGGGGAGGGGGTCGTGGTGCTCATGGACCGCAGTGTGCGCCCCGTCCCTGGGAACAACCTGTGAGCTAGGTGAGGACTCGGCCAGGGTTCGGGGCAGTCGTCGCCAGGCCGATACCGTCCGGGCCGACCCGAGAGGAGCTCCCATGATCGAGCGGTACGCCAGCCAGTTCCCCAGCCTGCGGTTCGAGGAGGTCGGGCCGGGCGTGCTCGGCATCGTGCTCGACGGTCCGAACCTGAACGCCGTCGGTCCCGAGGCCCACGCCGACCTCGCCGACGTGTGGCCCGTGATCGATCGGGATCCGGCGGTGCGGGTGGCGCTGATCCGCGGCGAGGGGCGGGGCTTCTCGGCCGGCGGCAGCTTCGAGCTCGTCGAATCCATCGTGGAGGACCACGAGGCGCGGGTGCGGGTGCTGCGCGAGGCGCGGGACCTGGTCCGCAACGTGATCGAGTGCTC
>CAZUYW010000096.1:0-9738 GCA_964624775.1 uncultured Iamiaceae bacterium | reverse complement strand
CCGAGGTGGTACGACTCGGCGGCCGCGGGGAACGCGCCGGAGCGCACATCGGCGGCATACGCGGCCACGGCGTCGACCGCAGCCGTCTTGAGGTCCGCGTAGCGCCGCACGAACTTCGGCGCGAGCCGATCCTCGATGCCGAGGAGGTCGTGGTACACGAGCACCTGGCCGTCGCAGCCCGGCCCGGCGCCGATGCCGATCGTGGGCACGTCGACCGCGTCGGTGACCAGGCGGGCCACCTCGGTGGGCACGCCCTCGAGCACGATGGCGAAGCACCCGGCGTGGGCCAGTGCCTTGGCGTCGGCGACCAGGGCGAGCGCCGCTGCGGAGTCCTTGCCCTGCACCTTGAAGCCACCCATGGCGTGCACCGACTGCGGCGTGAGGCCGAGGTGGCCCATCACCGGGATCTCGGCGTCGACGAGGGCCTCGATCATCGGCACCCGCTTGCGGCCGCCCTCGAGCTTCACGGCCTCGGCGCCGGCGCGGATCAGTTGAGCGGCGTTGCGGACCGTGTCCTCGGTGGACACGTGGTAGCTCATCCAGGGCAGATCGGCGACGATCAGCGGGTGGGGCTTGGCGCGGGCCACCGCCGCGGTGTGGTGGGCGATGTCGTCGACGCTCACCTGGAGCGTGTCGTCGTAGCCGAGCACCACCATGGCGAGGGAGTCCCCCACCAAGATGAGGTCGGCCCCGCCCTCCGACACGGCCCGGGCGCCGGGCGCGTCGTAGGCGGTCACCATCACCAGCGGCTCGCCACCCTCGCGGACCTTGCGGCCGCGGATGGCGGGGACGGTGATCGGCGCGCGCGCGGCGCGGGTGGGGGATGACGTTGCGCTCATGTGAGCCTCCCTTGGTTCCCGTCCAGTGCCCCTCGGCTACCGGCGGTACACCCACGCTAGAACCCCCGTCGCGCGCGGTTCCATTCCCGGCGGCACCCGCGCGGGGCGGATCGGCGGCCCCGGCGGCCGCTACCGTGCGCCCCATGAGCGACCGGTGCGACTCCTGCGGCGACGACGGGCCCGACCTGCGCACGGTGCAGCGCGTGTACGTGGTGTTCGACGAGGCGAACCGGCCCGTCGACCACCGCCTGGCCGACGAGTTCGAGACCTGGTGCGCCGTCTGCCGGCTCACCTACCCCCACGAGGAGACGGTGGTCGACGAGGGCTGACCCGCTACGGCCCGCCCGGGACGGGTGATCGTCGGGTGGTGGGCACGGCCGGGGCGGTGGTGGCCGGCGCGGTGGTGGCCGGCGCCGTCGTGGGCGGCGCGGTGGTGGGCGGCGCGGTGGTGGGCGGCGCGGTGGTGGCAGTCGGCGCGCTGGTCGTGGTGGTGCGCGTCGGGGCGGTGGTGGCGGTCGTGCCCCCGGTGCCCGCCGTGCCCGAGCTGGTCGATGACTGCGACGAGTCCGCCACCGATGTCTTGCCGTAGTTGAGGTCGAGCGTCTGGCCGCCGTCGAGGTCGGTGATCTCGGGGAAGTCGGCGGTCTCGGTCGAGGCCGTGACGGCCTCCATGAACTTGCGCCACATCTGGGCCGGGAACGTGCCGCCCTGCACCTGGATCCCGTGGACGCTCTTCATCGGGATGAGGCCCTGCGGATAGCCCATCCAGACGGCCGCGGTGAGCTTGGGCGTGAAGCCGACGAACCAGCCGTCCGCGTTGTCCTGGGTGGTCCCGGTCTTGCCGGCGGCCGGTCGCCCGAAGTTGGCGTCGGCGCCGGTGCCACCGTTGACGACCTGGCGGAGGCAGTAGGTGACCCGACCGGCCTCCGTCGGCGAGAGCACCTGCTTGGTCGTCGGCTGGTAGTTCAACACCGTGCCGTCGGCCTTCTCGACGCGGGTGACGGCGATCGGGGTCTTGGCCACGCCCTGGTTGGCGAAGGTGGAGTACGCCGACGCCATGTCGAGCACCGAGACCTCGCCCGATCCGAGCACGAGGGAGCAGTAGGGCTTCAGGCCCGGCGCGATCACCCCCAGGTCGCGGGCCATGTCGAGCACCTTCTCGGGTCCGAGGCGTGCCATCAGCTGGGCGTAGACCGTGTTGATCGACTTCTTGGTGGCGGTGACGAGGGAGACGGGCCCGCCGGGGCCGCCCTTCACCGTCCACTTGTCCTCGCCGTTGAGGCAGACCGGATCGGTGATCTCGATCTTCCCCGGCGCCGGGAGCACCGAGCCGATCGAGTAGCCCTCGCGCACGGCCTCGGCGAGGGCGAACGCCTTGAAGGTGGAGCCGGGCTGGCGGCCGAGCCCGCCGCCGGCGCGTCCGGTGGCGAGGTTGACCGAGCTCTTCTCGAAGTCGGTCCCGCCCATCATCGCCTTGATGTGCCCCTGGTCGTCGACCGCGACGAGCGCACCCGCGGGGTCGTCGGGCCGGTCGAGCGTGGTGGTCACGGCGTCGAACGCGGCCTTCTGCATGTTCAGGTCGAGGGTCGTGTAGACGCGCAGACCGCCCTCGAGCACGGCGTCCTGGCCGAACTGGGACACCAGCCACTTGCGCACGTAGGTGATGAAGTACTTGGTGCCGTAGTCCTCGCCCTTCACCTTGTCGCCGAGGGCGGACCCCTTGGGCGGCGGGACCACGAAGGGATCGTCGCCGCCCTCCTTCGGGTCGACGGGGATCGCCAGGGCGGCGCGGCGCTCGGACGCCGTGATGTAGCCCTCGTCGAGCATCTGGCCCAGCCCCACCCGGCGCCGGCGCTCCGCCTCCGCGAGCGACTTCGGTCCGTCGTAGGGATCGGCCCCGCCCGGGGACCGCAGCAGGCCGGCGAGGAAGGCGGCCTCGCCCGGTTCGATGGCGGCGAGGTCGTGGCCGAACCAGGCCCGCGACGCCGCCTGGACGCCGTAGGCGCCGCGCCCGAAGTAGACGGTGTTGAGGTAGCGGGTGAGGATCTCCTCCTTGCCGAGCTGCTGCTCGAGCTTCACCGCCATCACCGCTTCCTTGATCTTGCGGTTCACGGTCTGCTCGGAGTTCAGGTACGTCTGCTTCACGTACTGCTGGGTGATGGTGGAGCCACCCTGGCGCACGCCCTCGCCCCTGATGTCGGAGAGGGCGGCGCGGGCGATGCCCGCCGGATCGACGCCGTCGTGCTCGAAGAAGTCCCGGTCCTCGACGGCGAGCACCGCGTGGACCACGAGCGGGGGGATCTCGTCGTAGGTGACGAGATCGCGGTCCTTGGTGCCGTGGAGCTGGACCATCGCGTTCGAGGCGTTGCAGTTCACCTGGACCTCGGCCGCGCAGATGTAGGTGGTCTGCTCGACCGGCGGGGCGACGCGCGGGTCGGCCGGGAGCTCGACCCGGGTGATCACGAACACGAGACCCGAGACGCCGACGGTGAACGCGAGGGCGACGAGGTACCAGAGGCGCCGCCACCGCCAGAGGAAGGTGCGCTTCTTGACCTTGCCCTTGCGGGTGACCTTGAGGTTGTGGACCGGAACCGGCTTACGGGTGCGCATGGGAGGGGGGCCGGCGCGACCGCAGGTGGGCGGGTCGGCGCAGGGCGGAGGACGAGGCTACCGGACCTCCCCCGCCGGGGGCAGTCGGGCGCCGGTCAGCGCGCCGCGGCGCGCGCCCGGCCGGGACCCAGGAGGAAGGTGCGCGCCAGGTGGTTCCAGGAGCACTCGGGGCACACCTCGACCACGTAGCAGCTGAACTGGCCCGAGCGCTTGGCGATCGCCTGGAGCTCCTTGCGGGACGTGATGCAGCGACCGAAGGCCGGCAGGCGCGGGCCGAACACATACGACACCAGGACCACCTTGGCGTCCTCGCAGACCGGGCAGGTGAGCGAGGTCGGGTCGCCGACCTCCCGTGCCGCGCGCACCAGCTCCGGATGCGCGTCGCACACCTCGTGGCGGGCGAGGCGCCCCTTGCGGTACTCCGAGAGGACCGCGTGGCGCGCGAGCCGGTAGTCGATCTCGCCGGGGCCGTCGGCCCCGCGCACCTGATCGGCTCGGAAACCCATCCGCAGGAGGCTACCGAGGAGCGGTCCGGTCACGTCGCGTGGTCCCGTCCTCGAGGTCCACGTCGACCAGGAGCGCGGCGTGATCGCTCATCGCCGTGGGCTCGACCCGCGCCGAGCGCACCGCGATCCCCGGCGAGCACAGCACGTGGTCGATGACGAGGCGCCGGCGGGGCACGGGATTGGTGGGCCCGTGGGGGACGTACACCAGGCCCGCCCGCCGGGCGGCGGGCTCGACCGTGGACGGGAACCGGTTCAGGTCACCGAGGACCACCACCGGTCCGGCACTCGGTTCGACACCGGCCAGCAGGTGGTCGAGCTGCGGGCCGTTGACCCGCTGGGGCACGGCCAGGTGGGTGGCCACGACGGTGAGGGCCACCTCGTCCACCCGGGCCGCGACGCGCAGCACGGTGCGGCGCTCCTGCCAGAACCGCCAGCCGGGGATGCGGGGCAGCGGCGCGAGCGACCAGTGGTCGATCGCGCCCCGCACGAGGACGGCGTTGCCGTAGTGGCCGCCGGGGAAGCGCCGGCTGGCACCGAACACGTGGGCCATCCCGCACCGACGGGCGACGATCTCGGCGAGGTCCGCGCCGTCGACCCGGAAGGTGCCCCGATCGACCTCCTGGAGGGCGAGGACATCGGCGTCGAAGCCCGCGCACACCTCGGCCAGGCGATCGGGATCCACCGGGCCGTGCTTGCCCACCGTCCCGTGGTGGATATTGAAGGTCGCCAGCCGCACGGCTCCAGCCTCGCAGGCGCGCCTGGGGCGCGGGGTGCCGTTCCGGCGGCGCCGGGCCGGGCAGACTCGGGGGATGGCCGACTCGATGCTGTTCCCCGAACCACCCGAGGCGCCGTGGCACCGCTACACCACCGCCGAGGGCCCCGACGGCGACCGCGCCGACACCGTCGTGTACGGCGCCGACCTGCCCACCGAGGCCGAGCTGCGCCTGCTCGGACCGGTCGAGGGCAAGCGGGTCCTCGACCTGGGCTGCGGGAGCGGCCACAACGCGGTCGTGTGCGCCCGCCAGGGCGCCAAGGTCATCGGCGTGGATGCCGACGCGGCGGCCCTCGAAGCCACCCGCCGACGCGCCGAGGAGGCCGAGGTGCGGGTGGAGCTGCACGAGGGGGAGCTCGCCGAGCTGCCGTTCCTGCGCTCGGACTCGGTCGACGCCGCGATCAGCGTCCTCGCGCTCGCCACCGCCGACGACCTGGCCCGCGTCTTCCGCCAGGTGCACCGCGTGCTGAAGCCCGAGGCACCGCTTATCTGCTCGTTGCCCCATCCGGCGTTCACGATGCTCGACCTCACCGATCCCGACGTCCTCGCGGTGGCGCGCACCTACGACGACCCCACGCCCCTGGTGTGGGAGCTCGACGGCCGCGACGTGATCGACCGACCCCGCACGATCAGCGAGGTGTTCACCACGCTGCACCGGGCGAACTTCCGGGTCGATCAGCTCCTCGAGCCGGTCGCCCCCGCAGCCGGGCCGCGCAGCCGCCACTTCGCCCCGGCCATGGCCCGTGTGCCGGCCACGGTGATCTTCCGGGCCCGCAAGCAGGGCAACTGAGCGCCACGGGCGATCAGTCGTCGGCCTGGCGAGCCGCCCACCAGGCATCGAGGCGCCGGTAGGCCTCCTCCTCGCCCAGCGGGCCCTCGTCGAGCCGCAGCTCGAGCAGGAAGTCGAGGGCCGCCCCGATCTCGCGCCCGGGTGCGATCCCGAGGTGCTCCATCACCTGGCGGCCGTCGAGGTCGGGCCTGATCGCGCGCAGCGCCTCCTGCTCCTCGAGCTCGGCGATCCGGGCCTCGAGCTCGTCCATCCGTCGGCCGAGCATGGCCGCCTTGCGGCGGTTGCGGGTGGTGCAGTCGCACCGGGTCAGCTCGATCAGGTCGGTGAGCACCGGGCCCGCGTCGCGCACGAACCGGCGCACCGCGCTGTCCGTCCAACCCATGCCGTAGGTGTGGAACCGGAGGTGGAGGTAGACGAGCTGGCGCACCGTCTCCACGTCGTCGTTCGAGTACTTGAGGGCCTGCATGCGATCGCGCGCCATGCGGGCCCCGACCACCTCGTGGTGGTGGAACGTGACCCCGTCGGCGGTGAAGGCACGGGTGCGGGGCTTGCCGACGTCGTGCAGGAGCGCGGCCAGCCGGAGGAGCCGCCGGGGGCTGGTGTTGGCCACCACCGCGATCGTGTGGGCGAGCACGTCCTTGTGGTGGTGGATCGGATCCTGCTCGAGGCGCATCTTGGCCAGCTCGGGGAGGAAGTGGTCCGCCAGCGTGGTGTCGACGACGAACCACAGCCCGGCCGAGGGGTCGGGCACCACGAGGAGCTTGTCCAACTCGTCGCGGATGCGCTCAGCGGACACGATCGCGAGCCGCTCGGCGTTGGCGCGCACGGCGGTGACCAGCGCCGCGTCGGGTTCGAGGCCGTACCCCGCGATGAAGCGGGCGGCGCGGAGCATCCGGAGCGGATCGTCGGTGAAGGAGACGTCGGGAGCGAGCGGCGTGCGCAGCCGCTTGGCCGCCAGGTCGCCGGCGCCGTCGAAGGGATCGATCAGGCGGTGCTCGGGCACGGCGAGCGCCATGGCGTTCACGGTGAAGTCGCGGCGGGACAGGTCGACCTCGATGTCGTCGCCGAAGGTGACCTCGGGCTTGCGGGAGTCGGGCTGGTACGACTCGGCGCGGTGCGTGGTGATCTCGTAGGCCCGACCGGCGAGGCGCAGGCCGATGGTGCCGAAGCGCTCACCCTGGGTCCACACGGCGTCTGCCAGCGGGCCGACGATCGCCCGGATCGCGTCGGGGCGCGCGTCGGTGGTCAGGTCGATGTCGGTGTCGGGGCCCAGCTCGCGCCCGAGCAGCAGGTCGCGCACGATGCCGCCCACCAGGTAGAGGCGGTGGCCGGCCGCGTCGAACGCGGCGGCGAGGGGTGCCACCTCGTCCAGGACGGGCTGCATGCGGGCGGGGATCACGGGCGGAACGCTAGGTGACGGCCGGACCGGCCCCCACCACGCGATCGACCCGGTGCCCGGGTCAGCGGACGGCGCCGAGGCCCGCCTGCTGGATCGCGATGCGGAAGTCCTCGGGGTTGGACGCCCGGGCCATGGCCTCGTCGAGGGTGACGTACTCGTCGCTGAACAGCTGGAAGAGCGCCTGATCGAAGGTGGCCATGCCGTGGTACTCGCCCTCGAACATGAGCCGCATGAGCTTCTCGGAGCCCACGTTCTCGGCGATCGCCTCGCGGACCTTCGGCGTCCCCACGAGCGATTCGACCATGGCCACCCGGCCCCGGCCGTCGGCCCGGTCCACCAGGCGCTGGCAGATCACGCCCCGCAGGACCCGTGCGAGCAGCGCCCGCGCCGGGGCCTGGAGGTGCGGCTCGAACCGCTCGACCATGAAGTCGAGCGTGTCGGTGGCGCTCAGGCTGTTCACCACGGCGACCACGAGACGCCCGCTCGCCGCGGCGGCGAGCGCCTCACGGATCGCCTGGATGTCGGGCAGCTCGCTCACGAAGAGGACATCGGCGTCCTGGCGGGCGGCACGGCGGATCGCGTCGCCCACGTCGGCGGTGTCGGCACCCACCTCCCGCTGGCTCACGACGGCCATGCGGTCGGCGTGCAGCACCTCGATCGGGTCCTCGATGGTCACGATGTGGCAGGCCTGCGAGGCGTTGATGTGGTCGATCATGGCCGCGGCGGTCGTCGTCTTGCCCGAGGCCGCAGGGCCCGACACGAGGACGAGCCCCTCGCGCGACGCGGCGAGGTCGGCCACGATCGGCGGCACGCCGAGATCCGCGATGGTCGGCGCGCCGGGCACGACGCGCCGGATCGCCAGGCTCACCGAGCCGCGCTGGCGGTACACGTTCACGCGGAAGCGGCCGAGGCCGGGCACGCTGTGGGCGAGGTCGGTCTCGCCGACCTCCTTGAACTCGAGCGCCTTCTCGGGCGGGAGCAGCTCGGCCGCGAGCGCTTCGATCGCCGTGGGGTCCAGCGGGTCGAGCGCGGTGCGCTCGAGCCGCCCGTTGCGCCGGATGCACGGCGGCGATCCGACCTTCACGAGCAGGTCGGAGCCACGCTCCTCCAGCAGGTATTGCAACAGGTCCACGGCACGGGCCACGGGCGCACTCCTCCATCAAGCGGTGGATCCTGGGATCGACCGGTCCCGATCCATCGGCCCCGGTGCGCCACAGTTGAGGGTCTCGGGCCGGCCCTGCCCACCACCCGACCGACGATGCGCTAGAAGGCGGTGTGGCCGAGGGGGCGTTCCTCATGCAGGTGGCGCTGGGGACGGCGTCGCCCGAGGGCGCGTGGACCGGCGCGCCCGATGCCGCGACGCTCGCGTTCACGTCCACAGGCGCGGTCCACCGGTCGAGCGCGGACGGGCGCCGTCGCCTGGACATCTGGTGGTCCGAGGACGCCTCGTCGGCGACCGCCCACGACGATGCCGAGCGTGGCGCACTGACCGCCTTCGTCGGCCACCAGCTCGGCGTCGCCGCGCCGGCGCGGGGTGTCGGCGACGAGGCACCCCGCCGGTTCCAGGACGGGGCGCGCGGGATCTGGGCGGCAGCTCGGCTCGCCGACGACGGCACCGGGTGGGTCACCACCGATCCGCTCGGCCTCCGCCCGCTCTACTGGGGACGGACCGCCGACCGCCTCGTCCTCGGGACCCGCGCCGCGCTCGTGGCCGCCGCGCTCGTCCCGCCCGGCACGACACCGGCGCGCGACCTCACCGCGTCGACGTGGCTCGCGTTCACCTCCTACCTCGTCGGGGACCGCACCGGCTACGCCGACGTCCGGGTCGTGCCACCGGGTGCGGTGCTCGAGATCGCGACGACCGGGGTGCGCTGGGACCGGCACCGCCTGATCAGCGACGCCCACGCCAGCGCCGGCAGCCGGTCGGTCGACGACGTGGCCGAGGAGGTCATCGCCGAGGTCGGCGCCGCGCTCCGGGCCATCGTGGCCTCCCCCGCACCCGAGCACATCGTCGGCCTGACCGGCGGCCGCGACTCGCGCCTCGTGCTGGCGGTCGCCGTGCACGAGGGGCTCGCCGACGCGTTCACGTGGGAGACGATCGGGTACCCCGGCCTGCCCGACGTCGACGTCGCCGCGTCCCTCACCGGGCGCCTCGGCGTGGCGCACCGCACCCGCTTCTTCGGCCTGGGCTCCGACGAGGCGCCCGAGGTGCGGACCCGGCGCTTCGTCGCCGCGACCGCGGGGATGGTGGACGCCTGGGACCTCGACGCACCCCGCCACGACGGGGCGATCCACGTGAGCGGCATCGGTGGGGAGCCCCTCCGTTCGTTCGTGCGGCTGCAGGGCCGTCGGCCACCGGCCGTCGAGGTGGCCGGCGCGTTCCGGCGTCGCCGCTACGCCCGCGCCGGTCTCCTGCGCCCGCACGTGGCCGAGGCGCGCCATCGGGATCTCCTGTCCGAACTGGCGCGCGAGCCCGATCCCACCGCCGACCCGCGCATCCGCCTGTACGCCCACTACGCCCAGAACCGGCTGCGGTTCAACCGGACCGGGCCGCGCGAGGAGCTGCCCGGCGACCTGCGGGTGCAACCGCTCTACTCGGCGGCCGCCGTGCGCGCCGCGCTGGCGCTGCCCGTCGAGGACCTCCAGTCCGAGCTGGTGTTCGCCGCCGCGTTCGCCCGCATCGACCCGATCCTCGCCACCCATCCCTTCGCCGCCGACGGCTGGGACGACCGCGCCCTCGCGCACCTGGCCGAGCGCGGGCTCGTGCCCGAGACCGATCCGGTCCCCCGCGCCCCGGCCGGCGCGGCCCCGCTCCCCACCGC
>CAZUYW010000095.1:5773-9754 GCA_964624775.1 uncultured Iamiaceae bacterium | reverse complement strand
CTCTCGCTCCAGGAGGCCGAGGAGCTCTCGGCCCAGGAGTTCAAGGCGTCGGTGCTCGGGGCCTACGAGCGGGGCGAGCGGGCCATCTCGGTGCCCCGCCTGCACCGGCTCGCCCAGGTGTACCAGGTCCCGGTCGACCAGCTCCTCCCCCGCGACGCCGACGACCCCCGGGTCGACGGCCCCTACCTCGACCTCACCCAGCCGGCGAGCCCCGGCCCCCGCAAGATCATCCTCGACCTCGCCCGCCTCGACGACATCGGTGGACCGACGGGCGAGATGCTGCGGCGCTACGTCGCGATGATCCAGGTGCAGCGGCAGGACTTCAACGGTCGGGTGCTCACGATCCGCCGCGACGACCTGCGGGCGATCGCCTGCATCATCGACACCCCGGCCGACCACGCGGCCGAGCGCCTCGACCAGCTCGGCGTGCTGTTCCGCGGCACCCCGGTGCTCGGCGGCGCTCGCTGACCCGAGCGACCGCGGGCCTCAGCTGAGGCCCGACCGGCACGCCCCGAGCAGCACCCCCGCCGCGATCGCGGCGGTCTCGGCGCGCAGCACGTTCGCGCCCAGCCCCACTGCGGGCAGCCCGCAGGCCCGCTCGGCCTCGTCCCACCCACCCTCGGGGCCGACCAGCAGCACCGGGTGATCGAGCGAGGGCGGGGCCCCGTCGCGGTCGGCGAGCGCCGCACCCGGGAGGGCCGCCACCTCGGCGAAGGTGGCCACCGGCGCGACCTCGGGCAGCCAGGCCCGGCGGCTCTGCATGGCGGCCTCGCGGGCGATCCGCCCGAGCCGGTCGACGGCGGCGGCCGCCTTGGCGTCGTCCCAGCGGACCACGGACCGGGCGGCGGTGAACGGGATGATCCGATCCACCCCGAGCTCGGTGAGCTTCTGGACCACGAGGTCGGGCTTGGCCCCCTTCACCAGGGCGAAGGCGACGGTGATCGGCGGCTCGGGGGCGGGCACGTCCTGCCAGTCGGCGGCGGGACGGGGGGTCGTGCCCGCCATGACCGCGGGGCACCACCCACCACGCCCGTCGGTGAGCACGATGGCGTCGCCGTCGCGCACCCGTCGGACCCGGGCGAGGTGGTGGTGGTCGTCCGCGGCGAGCACGGGCGTCCGCCGGTCGGCGACCACCACGAGCGGCCCGCCGTCGCTCGGGATGCCGACGCCCGGCCCGCCGGTCACGTCAGGAGAACGCCGACTTGATGCGGGAGAAGAAGCCGCGGTCGGCGGGGGCGACGTCGTCGCCGCGCAGCTCGGCGATGCGCCGGAGGGCTTCCTCGACGTCGGCGTCGAGGTCGGTGGGGGTGTCGACCACGATGTGCACGAGGACGTCGCCGCGCCCGCGGCCGCGCACGTGGGGCACGCCCCGGCCCTTCAGGCGGAAGACCTTGCCGGTCTGGGTGCCCCTGGGGATCACCAGGTCCTCGGTGCCGTCGAGCGTCTCGAACGTGAGCGCCGCGCCCAGGGCCGCCTGGGTGACGGGCAGGTGGAGCTCGTGGTGGAGGTCGTCGCCCTCGCGGACGAAGCGCTCGTGGGGCCGGACCCGGATGTGGACGTACAGGTCACCGGCGGGACCGCCGCGGGGGCCGACGGCGCCGAAGCCCGAGAGGCGCAGCGTGGAGCCGCTGTCAACGCCGGCAGGGATGTCGACCGTGTAGGTCTTGTCGGTGACGATGCGACCATCGCCGCTGCAGGCCGGGCAGGGCTCGGGGATGACGACGCCGGCACCACGACACGACGGGCACGGCGCGGCGGTGACCATCTGCCCGAGGATCGACTGGCGGACCTGGCGGACCTGACCGCTCCCCCCGCACTGCTGGCACGACTCGGCGGAGGACCCGGGCGCCGCACCGGTGGCCTCGCAGGTGTCGCAGGCGATGGCGGTGCGGACCGACACCTCGTGCTCGGTGCCGAACACCGCCTGCTCGAAGGAGACCTCGGTGGTGGCCTCGAGGTCGGGACCAGCCGTGGGCCCGGTGCGGACCCCGCCGCCACCGCCGCCGAAGAACGCCTCGAAGAGGTCGCCGAACCCGCCCATGCCGCCGCCGAAGGGATCACCCATCTGGGGGCCGTCGGCGCCGAAGCGGTCGTAGTGGCGGCGCTTGTCCGGGTCGCTCAGCGTCTCGTACGCGGTGGCGACCTCCTTGAAGCGCGCCTCGGCCTCCGGGTCGTCGGGGTTGGCGTCGGGGTGGTACCGCCGGGCGGCCACGCGGTAGGCCCGCTTGATCTCCTCGGGGCTCGCGGTGCGCTCGACCTCGAGCAGCTCGTAGTAGTCGGTGGCCATCAGCCCTCGCTCAGCCGGGTGCCGAGCCGCTGGCCGACGACGGCCACCGCGGCGAGGGCCTGCGGGTAGTTCATGCGGGCGGGGCCGAGCACGCCGACGGTGCCGACCTGCTCGCCGTCGACCGTGTAGGGCGCCACCACGAGGGCGCAGTCGGCGAGGGGCTGCATGCCCGTCTCGGTGCCGATGGCCACGTTGAGCCCGCGGTCGACGACGTCGCGCAGCAGCGACACCACCACGAGCTGCTGCTCGAGGATGGTGAGCACCGAGCGGACCGTCTCCACCGCGTCGAACGACGCCGCCATGCGCGAGGCGCCGTTGACGAAGACCTGCTCGCTCTCGCCGTGCCCGGCCTCGGTGAGGGCGGCGCGCACCCGGGCGACGACGGCCTCCACCGCGGGGTCCGCGGCGGCGGCGACGGAGGTCAGCGAGGCGAGCGGCTCCCCCACGCCGTGGCCCCCGAGGTGCGACGCCGCAGCGTCGAGCGTGTCCTCGGCGGTGTCGGCGTCGATGTCGATCGAGCGCTTCTCGATGGCGCCGTTGCCGAGGACGGCCACGAACAGCACGACGCCGGGGGCGAGCGGCACGAGCTGCACGGAGCGGACCCGGACGACCTCGTGGGGCGGTCCGACGACGACGGCGGCGTAGTCGGTGAGGCCGGTGAGGAGCCGGGTGGTGTCGGCGAGCATCTGCTCGATCTCGCCGTGGGCGTGGTCGAAGAAGGCCCGCACCTGCTGGGCCGACGCCCGATCGAGGGACGGCTGGCTGAGGTCGTCGACGAAGAACCGGTACCCCTTCTCGGTGGGCACGCGGCCGGCCGAGGTGTGGGGCTGGGCGAGGAAGCCCTCGGCCTCGAGCGCCGCCATCTCGTTGCGGATGGTGGCGGGCGACACGCGCACGCCCGGCGCGTCGGCCACGTGGCCCGAGCCGACGGGTTGTGCGGTCTGGATGTACTCCTCCACCACGGCACGGAGGATCGACGCCTTGCGCTCGTCGAGCATGTTCTCCTCGGTTCTCCGGATTGGCACTCGATGCTACCGAGTGCCAACGCCCTCGTGCCGCACGGGCCGCGTGCCGGGCCAGGCGCCTCAGGCCCGGCCCCGAGCCGCCTGGTAGCGGGCGAGGGCCTCGGCGCGCTCGACGCCGTGGTCGACGATGGGCGGCGGGTAGGCGTGCGCCGCGCCGGCGAACAGGTCACCCCCGAGCGGGCGGGGCTCGTGCACGTCGGGACCGGTCACCTCGGCCAGCTCGGGCACCCACCGGCGCACGTAGTCGCCGTCGGGATCGAAGCGGCGGCCCTGGGCGACGGGGTTGAAGACCCGGAAGAACGGCGCGGCGTCGGTGCCGGTGCCGGCCACCCACTGCCACCCGTGGGTGTTCGAGGCGAGGTCGCCGTCGACGAGGTGGGCCATGAAGTGGTCGGAGCCCCGCTTCCAGTGCAGGTGGAGGTCCTTCACGAGGAACGACCCGACGATCATGCGGACGCGGTTGTGCATCCACCCCTCGGCCAGGAGCTGGCGCATCCCGGCGTCGACGATGGGATAGCCGGTGCGCCCCGCCCGCCACGCCTCGAACCGGGCGTCGGCATCGGGGCCCTCGTCCCAGGCCATGGCGGCCAGGGCGGGCACGTAGTCGGCGCGCACGGTGTCGGGCCGGTGGTGGAGGACGTCGGCGTAGAACTCGCGCCAGCACAGCTC
>CAZUYW010000095.1:0-5673 GCA_964624775.1 uncultured Iamiaceae bacterium | reverse complement strand
CGGTGTCGGGCCGGTGGTGGAGGACGTCGGCGTAGAACTCGCGCCAGCACAGCTCCGACGCGAACGTCCTGGCCCCCTCGTCGTCGCCGAGCTCGGCCAGCAGCTGGCGGGGGTGGATGGTGCCGAACTTGAGGTGGGGCGAGAGCCTGGAGGTGCCCGGCCGGTCGGGGCGGTCGCGCCGGTCCCGGTAGCGATCGACCGGGCCGGCGAGGAACGCGTCGGCGAGATCCCAAGCCGCGGCCTCGCCCGGGGCGGGCAGGCCCTCGACCGCGTCGGGAGCGGGGCGATCGGGCCGGGGGTCGCCGGCACCGGCGTCGAGCCAGGTGGCACCCTCGGGGGCCGCCACGGGCAGGTCCCAGCCGTGGGCCCGCCAGGCCTTCGAGAACGGGGTGAACACGCGGAACGGCGTGCCGCCCTGGGTGTGGAGCGTGCCGGGCTCGACGGCGTAGGCGCTGCCCACCAGGCGCAGCTCGCGCCCCTCCCGGGCGAGGGCGGCCGCGACGGCGCGATCTCGCGCTGCGCCGTGGGGGCCGAAGTCCGCAGCAGCCCAGACCGTCGACGCCCCCACCGCCGCCGCGAGCGCGGGCACGACCTCGACGGGGTCGCCGGTGCGCTCGTGGAGCGCGCCCCCGAGCGACGCGTCGAGCGCATCGAGGCACCCGTCGAGGAACGCGAGCCGGTTCCCGCCGGCCGGGCCGGCGAGGCGCGGGTCGTGCACGAAGAGCGGGAGCACCACGTCGGCCTCGTCGAGCGCGGCACGCAGCATCGGGTTGTCGGCGAGGCGCAGGTCGCGCCGGAACCAGGCGATGGCGACGTTGCGACCTGCCGGATGCCCGGCGCCGTCGACCACGTCGCCGCCCACCTAGCCCGCGAGCGCGGCCTTCACGAGCGCCGAGACGACCTTGCCGTCGGCCCGCCCGCCGATCGCGGCCATGGCGGCCTTCATCGCCTGGCCCATCTGCGCCGGCTCGGAGAACCCGCCCTCGGCGAGTGCGGCTCGCACGATCCCGGCGAGCTCGTCCTCGCTGAGCGGCGCGGGCAGGTACCGGGCGAGCACGTCGCGCTCGGCCCGCTCGCGCTCGGCGCGATCGGCCCGGCCGCCCTCGTCGAACGCGGCGGCCGCCTCGTCGCGGCGCTTGGCCTCGCGGGCCAGCACCTTCAGGACCTCGTCGTCGGTGAGCTCGCGGGCGGCATCGCCGGCGACGGCCTCCTCGCGCACCGCCGAGATCGCCATGCGCAGCACGGAGACCTCGAGGTCGTCGCGCGCCTTCATGGCGGTGGTGAGGTCGGCCTGGAGGGTGTCGATCAGCATGGTCGTGCTCTGTTCGGTGCGGGGGACGTCGGTGGATGGCGGGTGGAGCGGAGCGGCGCGCTCAGTCGTCGAGCTTGAGGGCGGCGACGAACGCTTCCTGGGGGACCTCGACGCGGCCGATGTTCTTCATCCGCTTCTTGCCCTCCTTCTGCTTCTCCAGCAGCTTGCGCTTCCGGGTGATGTCGCCGCCATAGCATTTCGCCAGCACGTCCTTGCGCTTGGCCTTCACCGTCTGGCGGCTGATGATCCGCCCGCCGATGGCCGCCTGGATCGGCACGTCGAACATCTGGCGCGGGATCAGCTCGCGCAGCTTCTCGCACATGCGCCGGCCGTAGTCCTCGGCCTTGTCGCGGTGGATCACCTGGCTGAACGCGTCGACGGGCACCGAGTTGAGCAGCACGTCGACCCGCACGAGCTTGGACACCTGGTAGCCGGCCGCCTCGTAGTCGAGCGACGCGTAGCCCTGGGTGCGGCTCTTGAGCTCGTCGAAGAAGTCGGTGACGACCTCGGCGAGGGGCAGCTTGTACTTGAGCTCGACCCGCTCGGGCGAGAGGTACTCGAGCTTCTGCATCTCCCCGCGCCGGGTCTGACAGAGGTCCATGATCGTGCCGGTGTAGTTGGACGGCGTGAGCACGGTGACGTCGAAGAAGGGCTCCTCGATGTGCTCGATCTCCACGACCGGCGGCATCTCGGAGGGGTTGTCGACCTCGATGGTCTCGCCGTTCGTCTTCTTCACGACGTAGGCGACGCTCGGCGCCGTGGCGATGAGGCTGAGGTCGAACTCGCGCTCGAGCCGCTCCCGCACGATCTCCATGTGCAGCAGGCCGAGGAAGCCGCAGCGGAACCCGAAGCCGAGGGCGCCCGACGTCTCGGGCTCGTAGGTGACGCTGGCGTCGGAGAGGCGCAGCTTCTCGAGGGCCTCGCGCAGCTCGGGGAACTGGTCGCCGTCGACCGGGTAGATGCCGCAGAACACCATCGGCTTGGGGTCGCGGTAGCCCTCGAGCGGCTCCGCTGCCGCGTTGCGGGCGGTGGTGACCGTCTCACCGGATCGGGCCTCGGCGACATCCTTGATGCCGGCGATGAGGTAGCCGGTCTCGCCGGGGCCGAGCTCCTTGACCGGCGTGGGCTCGGGGCTGCGCACCCCGATCTCGTCGGCGTCGTAGGTGGCGCCGGCCTGCATGAACCGCAGCTTGTCGCCGGTGCGCATGGTGCCGTCCATGACCCGCACGCTCGAGATCACGCCGCGGTACTGGTCGAAGTGGGAGTCGAAGATGAGCGCCCGGAGCGGGTCGTCGGGGCTGCCCACGGGCGCCGGGATGCGGTCGATCACGGCCTCGAGCAGCTCGGGCACGCCCTCGCCGGTCTTGGCGCTGATCCGCAGGACGTCGCCAGCCGGGATGCCCAGCACGTGCTCGATCTCCGACGCGTAGAGGTCCGGGTCGGCGGCGGGGAGGTCGATCTTGTTGAGGCAGGCCACGATCTCGAGGTCGTTCTCGAGGGCGAGGTAGCAGTTGGCGAGGGTCTGGGCCTCGATGCCCTGGGCGGCGTCGACGAGCAGGATCACGCCCTCGCACGCCGCCAGGCTGCGGCTGACCTCGTACCCGAAGTCGACGTGGCCGGGGGTGTCGATCATGTTCAGCGTGTGCCCGGCGTAGGTGAGGCACACCGACTGGAGCTTGATCGTGATGCCCCGCTCCCGCTCCAGGTCCATCGAGTCGAGGTACTGGGCCCGCATGTCACGGGCGCTGACCGCCCCGGTGACCTCCAGGATGCGGTCGCTCAGCGTGGTCTTGCCGTGATCGATGTGGGCGATGACGCTGAAGTTGCGGATCTTGGAGCGGTCCATGGGGCCTTCGACGAAGCGGTGGGGTCCGACGACGCTACCAACCGCCGGTTTGGCGCCCACAGCCGGACCGGCCCGGCACGGCCCGGTCCCGGGTGTGACAGCGCCGCACCGCCCCCACTACGCTGTCCCAGCTTTCCGAACGACCCGAGTGGAGCTCGCAGACCCGTGGCCAACATCAAGAGCCAGATCAAGCGCAACCGTCAGAACGAGAAGCGCCGCCTCGCGAACAAGGCGGTGCGCTCGGAGCTGCGCACCCGTGTGAAGGGCGCCGTCGTGGCCGCCGAGACCGGTGCGGAGAACGCGGCCGAGGCCGAGCGCCTCGCCATGAAGAAGATCGACAAGGCCGCCAACAAGGGCGTCATCCACAAGAACGCCGCCGCCCGCCGCAAGAGCCGCCTGGCCAAGCGCCTCGCCGCCGCCGGCGCCGCTGCCGACTGATCAACCCTGCCGGCCCATCCGGCACCCACCGGCCCCGGCCGGTGCCCCGACGCCCCGCCTGCGATGCAGCGGGGCGTTCGTCGTTCTCGGGCTCCCTCGCGCGGCGACGGCCGGATGGTCAGCGGGCCGCTCGGGACAGCCGGGCGAGCCGGGCCACCAGGACCTCCATCACCAGCTCGCCGGGCCAGGCGCTGGCGCCGCGCAGGTCGACGTCGGCCTGGGCGAGCAGACCCACCGCCCGCCGGACGGTGCCGCCACCGAGGCGACGACTGGTCTCGAGGGCCTTCTTGGCCGGGAACGTCGAGCCCTTGATGCCCAAGATGGCGGCGGCGTCCTTCTCGGATCGGGCGCCGGCACCGTCGAGGCGCAGCATGCGCAGGTAGTGCGACTGCAGGGTGGCCATGATCGCCAGGGGGTGGCGGTCGCCGCCGTGCACCATCCGGTGCAGGCGTTCGAGGGCGAGGCGACCGTCGCCCTTGTCGATGGCGTCGGTGAGCTCCCAGGGCGGCACGCCGCCGGCCTGGCCGAGGTAGGGCTCGACGTCGTCGAGGCGGAGCTTGGTGCCGGGCGGGAACGCGCCCCGCAGGCGACCGATGAGCTCGATCGCGCTGCCGGGATCGTCGCCGAGGCGATCGGCGATGAGGCTGCGGGCCGCGCCGTCGAGGTCGAGGCCGGCACCGGCGAACTGGTCGGCGAGCCAGCCCGCCTTGTTGCGCTGGTCCGGGTCGGTGTCGATGATCTCGCCACCGGCGGCCTTGATCGCCTTGGTGAGGTTCGGGGGGACCTGGGGCTTGGCGGCCACGTCGTCGCCACCCTCCACCTTGGCGATCGACTTCTCCCACACCAGGACCAGCTCGGTGCTCGCCAGGGGATCCTGGAGGTAGTCGATGAGCGCGGCCACCTGCTCCTGCTTGGAGAAGCGGCCGAAGCGCCGGACCACCACGATGCGGCGCTCGGTGAGGAACGGGATGGTCTGGGCGGCGTCGACCGCGGCGCCGAGCTTCACCTGGTCGAGGTCGAACTCGTCGACGAGCAGGGACCGGTCGCCGTCGCCGACCAGCTGGTCGAGGAGGCGGGAGAGGGCCTCGCCCCGCAGGACGTCGTCGCTGCCCTTCAGGAGGTGGACCGGCACGCTCACCGCGCCACCGCCGAGGGGCGGGCCGCTGCGGCCAGGGCCTCGACCACGCCGCGCACCCGCCGGGCCCGGCGCACGTCAATCCCCCGCACCAGCACGGCGCCCACCTGGAGGGCGGCGGTGCACACGCCGATCTCCCAGCCGGCGACGCCTTCGGGATCGGCCTGGGGGCGCGAGGTGAAGGCGACCCCGCCCCGCAGCCCCGCCGCACCAGCAGCGGCCAGCGCGTCGAGGGCGCGCGCCTCCCGGCGATCATCGGCCCGCCGCCCGCCGGCCATCGGCACCTCCAGCACCACGGCGGCGGGGTTCGCACCGGCGGCCACGAGCACCTGGGCCACCTCCAGGCCGGCCTCGGGGTCGCGCGGGTCCCAGACCACGAGGGTGGTGCCGGAGGCGGCCAGCGCCGCGAGCTCGGCCGCGAGGGCGAGGTGGTCCGGGCCGACGCCCACGACCGCGACCCCCTCGGCCGCGATCTGGGCGAGGTCGCCGACGGGGAGACCCCAGGCGCCGGGCCGAGCGCCGGTGGCCCGGACCTGGTCGATCAGTCGTCGGCGGTCGTCGGCACCGAGCGCGACGAGATTGAGGGCGACCACATCGGCCCGGTCGGCGGGGTCGGTGGCGGGCAGCGGCACCTGCTCGCCCACGATGAGCGACCGGGTCCACGGCACCGGTGGGAGCAGGTCTGGGGCCGGCACGTCCTGGACCCTACCGGCCCGTCCGGCGTGCCATCCCCGGGCCGCCGACGACCAGGATCGACGGCCCCAGCACGGGGTCGAGGCGGACCTCGAGGCCACCGATCCGCAGGCGCACGGGCGCCCGCGGCCGGGCCGGGAGCACCCGCCCGACCGCCCAGCGATGGGCGATGGCCCCGGGCAGCGCGGGATCGGCGCCGCGACCCACGACCAGCAGGTCGACCCGCCGCACCCCCGCCCGCCGCAGCGC
>CAZUYW010000094.1:0-9780 GCA_964624775.1 uncultured Iamiaceae bacterium | reverse complement strand
GTGCGCGCCAACCTGATCGCCGGGATCGGCGGGGAGGTGCCCGACCCCGAACCGGGCGAGGAGCGCCTCGTCATCGAGGGCGGCGGGCGCACGCTGATGCCCGGGCTCATCGACGCGCACTGGCACGCCGCCTTCACCGGCATCTCGCCCTTCGCCGCGCTCCTCGCCGACCCGTCCTACCTCCACCTGCTTGCCGGCGCCGAGGCCACCCGCACGCTGGACCGGGGGTTCACCACCGTGCGCGACGCGGGCGGCCCCACGTTCGGGCTCAAGGCCGCGATCGACGAGGGCGTCGTGGCCGGCCCGCGCATCTTCCCCTCGGGCGCGTTCATCACCCAGACGTCGGGTCACGGCGACTTCCGCTTCACCAACGACCTGCCCCGGGATCCGTGCCGCCACCTCCACCACATCGAGGTCCACGGCGTCTCGGCCATCGCCGATGGCGTCGACGCCGTGCTGCGGGCCACCCGCGAGCAGCTCATGAAGGGCGCAAGCCAGATCAAGGTCATGGCGGGCGGCGGCGTGTCGTCGGCCCACGACCCCATCGACGTCACCCAGTACACGCCGGCCGAGCTGCGCGCCGCGGTCGACGCCGCCGAGAACTGGGGCACCTACGTGATGGTGCACGCCTACACGAGCCGCGCCGTGCGCCAGTGCATCGAGGCGGGCGTGCGCTGCATCGAGCACGGGCACCTGGTCGACGAGGCCACCGTGGCCCTCATGGCCGAGACCGGCACGTGGTGGTGCCTCCAGCCGTTCCTCGACGACGAGGACTCCAACCACTTCATCGCCCCCGACCAGCGGGCCAAGCACCTGCAGGTGGTGGCGGGCACCGACCGCGCCTACGAGCTCGCCGTGCGCCACGGCGTGCGCATGGGGTGGGGCACCGACATCTTGTTCGACCCCACCAAGGCGCAGCGCCAGGGCCACATGCTCACCAAGCTCACGCGGTGGTTCACCCCGGCCGAGCTGCTGGCCCAGGCCACGTCGGTCAACGGCGAGCTGCTCGCCCTCTCGGGGCTTCGCAACCCGTACCCGGGTCAGCTCGGCGTCGTGGCCGAGGGCGCCCTCGCCGACCTGCTCGTGGTCGACGGCGATCCGCTCACCGATCTCACGTTGCTGGAGCAGCCCGAGCGCGGCCTCGCCGTGATCATGAAGGACGGCGCGGTCCACAAGAACGACCTCGGCGGCTGAACGCCGAGCACGCTCGCGAGGTGATCGGTAGCGTCGGCCACCCCCGACCCCCCAGGTGACATGCACGAGCACGACGCCCACGCCCGCGAGCTCCTCGAGGCGATCTTCGCCTACACCGCGGAGCGCCTCGCCATGGACCCACCGCCCCTCGACGGGCCGGTCCCACCGGCGGCGCTCGCGGCGGCCGCCGGGGCGACGATCACCGCTGCGGGGCTCGGCGGTCCCGAGGCCCTGCGCGTGTTCGCCGAGGTGCTCGCCCCGGCGTGCCTGTCGATCGACCACCCGCGGTACCTGTCGTTCGTGCCCGCCGCGCCCACCGAGGCGGCCACGCTGTTCGACCTGGTGGTGTCGGCCACCAGCATCTACGCGGGCTCGTGGCTCGAGGGCGCCGGCGCCGTCTTCGCCGAGAACCAGGCCCTCGCCTGGCTCGCCGGCCTCGCCGGGCTGCCCGCCGAGGCGGGGGGCACGTTCGTGTCGGGCGGGTCCACCGCGAACCTCTCTGCTCTCGCCGTCGCCCGTGACGCCTGGCGGCGTGCCGACCCTGCCCGGGCCGACCGGCGGGCCACGGTGCTGCTCAGCTCGGCGGCTCACTCCTCGAACCAGTCGGCGCTCGACCTGCTCGACCTGCAGGCGGTCGACGTGCCCGTCGACGATGCCGACGCCATGACCGCGGCCACCCTCGAGGCCACGCTCGCCCGGCTCTCGCCGCAGACCCGGGCGTCGGTGTGCGCGGTCGTCGCCACCGCGGGGTTGACCAACACCGGCACGCTCGACGACCTCGCCGGCGCGGCCGATGCCGCCGCGGAGCTGGGCTGCTGGTTCCACGTCGACGCCGCGTACGGCGGCGCCGCGCTGTGCGCCCCGAGCCTTCGCCCCCGCTTCGTCGGGATCGAGCGGGCCGACTCGGTCACGATCGACCCGCACAAGTGGCTCTTCGCGCCCTACGACTGCGCGGCCATCATCTACCGCGACCCCGAGGCCGCCCGCCGCACCTTCACCCAGAAGGCCGCCTACCTGGACGTGCTCACCGACCGGCCCGACTGGAACCCGAGCGACTACGCGCCCCACCTCACCCGCCGGGCCCGTGGCCTGCCGCTGTGGTTCTCGGTCGCGGTGCACGGCACCGACGCCTACCGGGATGCGGTGGAGGCCACCCTCGCGGTCACCGACGCCGCGGCCGACGTGATCCGGGCCCACCCGCGCCTCGAGCTCGTGGTCGAGCCCGAGTTGTCGGTGCTGGTGTTCCGGCGGGTCGGGTGGACGCCGGACGACTACCAGGCGTTCAGCGACGCGCTGCTCGCCGAGCGCACCGGCTTCGTGGTGCCGACGTCGTTCCGCGGCGAGACCGTCCTGCGCCTGTGCATCACCAACCCGCGCACCACGCTCGACGACGTGCGCGCCGTCCTGCCCGCCTGATCGGTCAGCGGGCGGTGGCCGTGCGGTCCGCCGCGGTGGCGGCGAAGCCGGCGACGGTGGTGGCGAGCACGGTGTCGACGAAGTCGGGGGTGACCTCACGGCCCTCGACCATCTTGCGGTAGGTGAAGGGACCGATCAGCACGGCCTGGGCGACGTCGAGGTCGAGGTCGGCGGGGATCTCGCCGCGGTGCTGGGCGAGCTGGAGCACGGTGCGCAGCGGGCGGCGCCGCTCGGCCAGGGCCTCGTCGACGATGCCCTGGAGGTCGGGTTGGCGGTTGGCGGCGTCGAGCAGCATCGGCAGGAGGTCGGTGATGCGGCGCTCGTCCTCGGCGTGCTGGTAGCGGTCGAACAGGGTGCGCAGGTCGGACTCGAGGCTGCCGGTGTCCGGGGTGGGGTACTCGATCACGCAGCGCCGGGCCGCCTCGGCCACGAGGGCCTCCTTGGACCCGAAGTGGCGGTAGAGGGTGGAGCGGGCCACGCCGGAGCGGGCCGCGACCTCCTCGAGGGTGACGCCGTCGATGCCGCTGTCGAGGAGCACCGCAAGGGCAGCATCGACGGCGGACTGGTGAGCGGAGGCGCTGCGGGGACGGGCCACGAGTCGCCATCGTAGCGAAACTCGTGTCCCCCCGACCCATCCGGCCCGCCTTGTGGCCCATGTCACCAGGCAGTGACGGGAATCAGGTGGCGCGAACGGGGGTTCCACCCCCTAGAGTTCTGAATCGCTGGCGTAGCGAAACCTCGCGCCAGCCCGCAGGCAGAGACGGGAAGACACCCATGGCGCACCCCACCACCACCCACCACGACGAGCACGAGATCCACCCCGAGGTCTTCGCGGCCCGCTGGACGATCCTCGCCGTGCTGTGCCTCTCGCTGATGATCGTGATCATCGGCAACACGAGCCTCAACGTCGCCATCCCCACGCTGGCCCGCGAGCTCGACGCCAAGACCTCGAACCTGCAGTGGATGGTCGACGCCTACTCGCTCGTGTTCGCCGGGATGCTCTTCACCGCCGGCACCATCGGCGACCGCTACGGGCGCAAGGGCGCCCTGCAGGCCGGCCTGCTCCTGTTCCTCGTCGGCACCCTCACCGCGGCCACCGCCGGCAGCTCGACCCAGGTGATCGCCGCCCGGGCGATCATGGGCTTCGCCGCAGCGTTCGTCATGCCCTCGACCCTGTCGATCCTCACCAACGTCTTCCCCGCCCACGAGCGGCCCAAGGCCATCGCCATCTGGGCCGGCATCTCGGGCGGCGGCGCCGCCATCGGCCCGATCACCTCGGGCTTCCTGCTCGAGCACTTCTGGTGGGGCGCGGTGTTCCTCGTGAACGTGCCGATGATCCTGCTCGCCCTCGGCGCCGGGTTCGTGTTCGTGCCCAAGTCGAAGGACCCCGAGGACCAGCCGCTCGACATCCCCGGCGCGCTGCTGTCGATCGTGGGCCTCGGCGCCCTCGTCTACGCCATCATCGAGGGCCCGAGCCACGGCTGGGCCAGCGCCGAGACCATCCTCACCTTCGGCGTGGCGTTCATCGCCCTCGGGCTGTTCGTCGCCCGGGAGCTCACCGCCCGCCACCCGATGCTCGATCTGCGGTACTTCCTCGACCGCCGCTTCAGCGTGGCGTCGGTGGGCATGGCCCTCACCTTCTTCGCCATGTTCGGCAGCTTCTTCCTGGTGGCGCAGTACTTCCAGCTGGTGCTCGGCTACACGCCGCTGCAGTCCGGCCTGCTCCAGCTCCCGATGGCCATCGTCATGATGTCCATCGCCCCCCAGGTCCCCAAGCTGGTCGCCCGCTTCGGTGCCGCCCGGGTCGTGCCCGCCGGCCTCACCTTCACGGCGATCGGCCTCCTGGCCTTCTCGACCCTCGAGACCGGCAGCTCGGTGTGGAACGTGTACCTCGCCATCATCCCGATGGCGGCCGGCATGGCCACCACCATGACCCCGCTCACCACGCTCATCATGACGAGCGTCCCGCTCGGCAAGGCCGGGGTGGGCTCGGCCATGAACGACACCACCCGCGAGCTCGGCGGCGCGCTGGGCGTGGCGGTGCTCGGCACGCTCGTCACCACCAAGTTCACCTCGGTGATGAGCCCCTACACCTCGCGGCTCCCCGAGGCCGCCCGCGGCGCGGCCGAGTCCGGCCTGCCGGGGTCCCTCCAGGTGGCCAAGGCGATCGGCGGCGAGCCGGGGCGGATCCTGGCCGAGGCGGCCAAGGGCGCGTTCGTCGACGGCCTCGGCCTGGCCACCACCATCGGCGCGGTCGTGGTGTTCACCGCCGCGGTGGCCGCCTGGTTCCTGCTGCCCCGCACCACCGGCGAGCACGCCATCGAGGTGCCGAGCGAGTTCGACGCCGAGCTCGACGAGCTCGAGGCCGAGGAGTCGGCGGCCAAGGCCGCCGGGTCGCCCGCCCCCCTGGTCGACTGAGGCCGGCCGGCGGGCTCAGCGCTGGTCGAACGCGGTGGGCACCTTCGGGCGGTCCTCGACCGAGGACCGCGTGCCCGACGCGTCGTGCAGCAGCGCCGCGACCGTCTCGGGCGCGGTCAGCGAGAGCACGTCCCAGATGAGGCCCGCGGCCTGGGCCTCCTTCAGGGCCCGTCCACCCGCCGAGCCGGGGGTGGGCACGTCGGTGCTGATCAGCACGTAGCGGCACGGCCGCTCGGCGTCGGGGTACTGGGTGCCGAGCACGGCGGCCTTGCCGAGGGCCTTCCACAGCGTGTCGGTGCGCTGCAGGCCGGGCCGGCTGCTCGTGAACGCGCCCGACACGTCGAACAGCCACTCGCAGCCCGCGGCGTCGGTGGCGGCGAAGTTGACCTCCACGCCGACCGGGAACTTCACCTTCTCGCGCAGCGTGGCGCCGAAGCCGCAGTGCTCCAGGAGGTGGCGGGCGAGCTCCTGGGCCCGTGACCCGTCGGCGCTGGCCCGACGCTGGAAGTCGACCAGGTCGGCGGCATCGGCCTGGGCCGCCTTGGTGAGCTCGTAGGCGAGGGGCGGGAGCAGCACCTGATCCTGCTCCTTGGCCGCCCACGCGGCGGCGTCGCGCGCGTCCGCGATGCGCTCGAGGGCCCGGGCCGCGTACGCGGGATCGGTGTCGAACCCGGCGAAGCGCCGCCCGGTCTGCACGGCGGCGACGCCGGTGGAGCCCGAGCCCATGAACGGGTCGAGGACGAGGTCGCCGGCGAACGTGTAGAGCTGGATCAGCCGCTCGGGCAGCTGTACCGGGAACGGCGCCGGGTGACCGACGCGGGTGGCGGACTCGGGCGGGAACTCCCACACGTCGAGGGTGAGGTCGAGGAACTCGTCCTTGCCGATGGTGGACTCGCTCGGCAGCCCCTCCTTGGCCCGTTGGGCCGTGGAGCGGGCGCGGTCGAACCGGCCCTTGCTCGCCACGACCACCCGCTCGGTGAGGTCGCGCAGCACCGGGTTGCGCGCGCTCTGGAAGCTGCCCCAGGCGCAGTTGCCGCCGGCGCCGCGGGCCTTCTGCCAGATGATCTCGCCCCGCAGCAGCAGGCCGAGGCGGTCCTGGAGGATGTGGGTGACGTCGGCGGACAGGGAGCGGTACGGCTTGCGGCCCAGGTTGGCGACGTTGACCGCGATGCGCCCGCCCGGCTCGAGCACGCGCGCGCACTCGGCGAAGACGTCGGTGAGCATCTCGAGGTACTCGACGTAGGACGCCGGGATGTGGCCCTCGCCGAGCTCCTCCTCGTAGGCCTTGCCCGCGAAGTACGGGGGCGAGGTGACCACCAGCGCCACCGAGTTGTCCGGCAGCTCGGGCATGGTGCGGGCGTCGTGCACCCAGATCGTGTCGGCGGCGGGGGCGACCGCGACGGTGTCGTCGGCCGAGAGCGCGGGTGCCGCGAAGCGCTCGTAGAACCCCGACGCGTCGTGGTTCTCCCGGCGGCCGACGCCGAAGTTGGAGGTCGCGGTCCGCTGCCGCTTCGGTCGATCAGCCACGGAGGAACCCTACCGGCGCGCACTGACAGCGAAGGGTTCCGCGTCGCGCGGGTGTTCCCCTCGGAGGGTCAGGCGGGTTCGAGCCAGACCACGGCGAGCGGGGGCAGGACCACCTGGGCCGAGGTGGGCTGGCCCTGCATCGCGGGGCCGTCGGCCACCACCTGGCCGAGGTTGCCGAGGCCCGAGCCGCCGTAGTGCGCCGAGTCTGTGTTGAGGACCTCCCGCCAGGGGCCGGTGCGGGGGAGCCCGACGCGGTGCTCGGTGCGGGGCACCGGCGAGAAGTTGGCGAGGCACGCGAGCACCGAGCCGTCGGTGCCGTGGCGCAGGAAGGTGGCGACGTTGTGGTCGGCGTCGCCGCCGTCGATCCACGAGAACCCGTGGGCCTCGTGGTCCGAGGACCACAGCGCCGGCCGGTCCCGGTACAGGTGGTTGAGGTCGCGCACCAGCGCCTGCACCCCGCCGTGGCCGGCGTCTTCGAGGAGGTGCCAGTCGAGCGAGGTGTCGTGGTTCCACTCGCGCTCCTGGGCGAACTCGCCGCCCATGAACAGGAGCTGCTTGCCGGGGTGCGCCCACATCCAGCCGAACAGGCCCCGCACGCCGGCGAGCTGGCGCCACCGGTCGCCGGGTTGCTTGGCGAGCAGCGAGCCCTTGCCGTGGACGACCTCGTCGTGGGACAGGGGGAGCACGAAGTTCTCGGTGAACGCGTAGGCGAGCGAGACCGTGAGGTCGTGGTGGTGGAACCGGCGGTGCACGGGGTCCTGGGCCAGGTACTGGAGGGTGTCGTGCATCCAGCCCATGTTCCACTTGAACCCGAAGCCCAGGCCGTCCTGGTCGACGGGGCGCGACACACCGGGCCACGCGGTGGACTCCTCGGCCGCGGAGATCACGCCCGGATGGTCGGCGTGGATGGCGACGTTGAGGTGCTGGAGCAGCGACACGGCGTCGAGGTTCTCGCGCCCGCCGTGCTCGTTGGGGAGCCACTCGCCCGGCCGGCGGGAGTAGTCGAGGTAGAGCATCGAGGCCACGGCGTCGACGCGCAGGCCGTCGGCGTGGAACTCCTCGAGCCAGTAGCGGGCGTTCGACAGGAGGAAGCTGCGCACGCCGCCGCGCCCGAAGTCGAACACGTGGGTGCCCCAGTCCGGTTGGTCGCCGCGGCGCGGATCGGGATGCTCGTAGAGGGCGGTGCCGTCGAAGCGGGCGAGCGCCCAGTCGTCCTTCGGGAAGTGGCCCGGCACCCAGTCGAGGATGACGCCGACGCCGGCCTGGTGGAGCGTGTCGATCAGGAACCGGAGGTCGTCGGGCTCGCCCCAGCGCGGCGTGGGCGCGAAGTAGGACGTGACCTGGTAGCCCCACGAACCGGCGAACGGGTGGGCCATCACCGGCAGGAGCTCGACGTGGGTGAAGCCGAGATCGCGGGCGTAGTCGGCGAGCTCGGGCGCGATCTCCCGGTAGCTGCGCTCGCGGTGCGGGTCGGCGGGGTCGCGGCGCCACGACCCGAGGTGCACCTCGTAGATCGACTGCGGCTCGTGCCACGGGTCGCTCGCGGCGCGCCGGGCCATCCAGGCGTCGTCGCCCCACGCGTGGCGCGGGTGGGCGATGAGCGACGCGGTGCCCGGCAGCGGCTCGCAGCGGAACGCCACCGGATCGGCGCGCTGGCGGGTCTCGCCGCCCTGCTCGGTGATGGCGAACTTGTAGCGCTGGCCCTCGCGGGCGTGCTCGGCCGCACCGACCCACACGCCGCTGGTGCCGAGGGGCGCGAGCGGGTCGGCGTCGACCGACCACCAGTTCCAATCGCCCACCACGCTGACGGCGCGCGCCGCCGGGGCCCACACCGCGAAGCGCACACCGCCCGAACCGTCGGGCGCGCCGGGGTCGAGCAGGTGGGCGCCGAGGTGGCGGTGCAGGTCGAGGTGGCGGCCCTCGTCGAGGAGGTAGAGGTCGAGCGAGCCGAGGGTCGAGGTCATGCGCCGAGCCGTTCGAGGAGGGCCCGCAGGCCGCGGGCGGGGACGACCTGCCAGTCGGGCCGGTGGCGCCGCTCGTAGCCGAGCTCGTACACCACCTTCTCGAGCTCGAACAGGGCGAGCAGGTCACGGGTCGCGGGGGCGGTGTGCGGGAGCAGCGCCGGCGGCGCGGCCGAGAGGTAGCCGTCGAGCAGCGCGGCGCGGGCGGCGGCCTCCCACCCGGGCGGGGTCCGGTTGCCGTCCGCGGCGTCGTTGGTGGCGGCGGCGTAGGCGATCGAGCGGAGCATCCCGGCGACGTCGCGCAGAGGCGAGTGGTGCCGGGCGCGCTCGGCGAGGGGGCGGTCCGGCTCGCCCTCGAAGTCCACGATCACCCAGCCGTCGGGCCCGAGCAGCACCTGGCCGAGGTGCAGGTCGCCGTGGTGGCGGATCGACGCGCCCGCGTCGGTGCCGACAGCGGTGGCGAGCGATCCGGCGAGGTCGCCGATGACCTCGCGCCGCGCGGTCAGGCCGTCGACCGCAGGACCCGCCGTCGCTGGATCCAGCTCGACGGCCGCGAGGGCGGCGACGCCGTCGGCCACCTCGGCGAGGCGCCCGGCGTCGAGCGGCGCGGTGCCGAACGCGGCGGGATCGTCGACGCCGGGACGGGCGAGGGCCGCGTGGAGTGCGGCGACCGTGGCGCCGAGGTCGTGCAGCCGGGCGAGCAGCCCGCCCGGATCGCCGGCGAGGGCGCCGAGCGCGAGCTCCCACCCGTCGAGCGCGCCGGGCACGAGGTGGTGCACCACGCCCAGCGTGATGGGCACCTCGCCGGGCCCGTCGAGCTCCCACCAGCCGGTGAGGCCGGGCACCGGGACGCGGGTGCCGTCGCCCGACGCGGCCACGGCGGCGAGGTGGCGGCCGACCTCGACCTCGGGATGGGTGCCCGGGTGCAGGCGGCGGAACACCTTGAGCAGGTGGGTGCCGCCGATCACCGCGGAGGTGTTCGACTGCTCGACGCCGAGCGTGCGGGCCCTGGCCCGGCCGGGCGCGGCCTCGCCGGGGAGCCAGTGGGCCGAGACGGTGGCATCGTCGCCCGTCGCAGTGCGGCCACCGGCCACGAAGCGCCCGAGCGCGCCCACCGCGTCGGGCGAGGTGCCCAGGTCGGGCCCCGTGGGGCGTGCGGCGCCGCCGAGGAGGAGCTGATAGCGGTCGACCCCGCCGTCGGCGTCCGCGCCGGGGACGGAGGCGACGCCGACCGCGACCGCGGGCCGGGTGGCGAGCGGCACCG